>NZ_KB913029.1:2848511-3179966 GCF_000384115.1 Sporichthya polymorpha DSM 43042 | reverse complement strand
ATTCAGTACGCGGTCGGCGCCGGCCCGTGCGTCGACGCGATCCTGGACGAGACCGACGTGGTTGTCCGCGACCTGCGGACCGACGAACGCTGGCCGACCTTCGGCCACCGCGTCGCCGACGAGCTCGGCGTCCGCAGCATGATGGCGTTCCGCCTGACGATGGACGTCAAGGACACGATCGCCGCGCTCAACGTCTTCAGCTGCACCGTCGACGCCTTCGACACCGAGGCCGTCGTCACCGGGCGGCTGATGGCCACCTACTCCGCGCTCGGGCTGAACTCGATCGCCGACCGGCGTCGGGCCGAGGAGCTGCAGCAGGCCCTCGGGTCCGCCCGGGAGATCGGCATCGCGATCGGGGTCCTCATGGTGAGCGAGCAGCTCACCCGCGAGCAGGCCTTCGAGGTCCTGCGCACGCACAGCCAGGACCAGAACCGCAAGCTGCGCGAGATCGCCGCGTACGTCGCCGAGACCGGCACCCTCCCCCACGCCAACGGGCACGCTGCGCAGAGCTGACGACGCTCCCGCCGCGGCCGACGTACCGTGGAGCGATGCGTGACCTTCGCCGGAGTTGGAGCTACCACGAGTCCGTGCTCAAGGAGATCGCCGGCGAACGGGCGAACACCTTGGGCCTCGCCGGGGTCAGGCTGAACGAAGCCCTCGCCGCCTACCGGTCGGCTCTCGAGACCGGCGCCGAATCCGCCCGCGTCGAGACCGCCCTGACCGAGGCCCGCGACGCCGCCTGGGCCCTGGTCGTCCAGCGCGAGTGCGCGGGGTTCCGATCCAAGGACTTCACCTGGCTCCGCGAGCACTGGGGCGTCCCCGACGAGATCCTCCGACGGATCTGACGGCCAGATCTGGGCCTAGTCAGGGAGATCAAGGTCCAGCAGCACGTCCACCGCGACCGCGCTTGACCGGCCCACCACCAACGGGTTCACCTCGAGTTCGCGCACGCCCGGCGCGCGCCCGGCCCGACTGATGCGCTCGACGGCCGCGACGGCGCCCTCGACATCGCGCGGCGGTGTGCCCCGATGACCGGCGAGCAGGGGCCAGCACCGCAACGAGGAGAGCAGGGCCCGCGCGGTCTCCGCACTGACGGGCGCGAGTGCGTGGACGAGGTCCCGGTGCAGTTCGACCTCGGTGCCACCCCGGCCGACGGTCAGGATGCCCGGCCACCCCTCTGCGGGCGCGGTCACCGACACCAGCAGCTCCACGCCCGCCGGGACCTGTTCCTGCACCAGCACCGCGCGGACTCCGGGTACCGACGCGAAGAGGTCCTCGGCCTCCGCGGCCGCACGATCCGGCGTTACGTCGAGACGAACCCCGCCGAGTTCGGTCTTGTGCTCCAACCCGGGGGCGACGGCCTTGAGCGCGGCTCGACCGCCGACCTTGACCACGGCCTCGGCGGCGGCCTCCGCGGTCTCGATCCGGAGAGCCGCCGGTGTCCGTGCCCCCAGGCGATCGAGCAGGTCCCACCCGTCGCCCGGCGCGATCGGCACCGCACCGCCGAGTACCGGTGAGGCGACTCGCGACGGCGCGGCCGCCCCCAGGACCCGCGCGGCCAACGCGACCGAGGACAGCACCGGGACCCCGGCGCCCGTGAGAATGCGGCGCGCCTCGGCGGTGGCGTCCTCCCCGGCCATCCAGACGACGACGAGCGGCGGGGCGCCCGCGGGCGCGTCGTGCACCACCCGTGCGAGGTCGGCCGCGAGCGCCCGGGCCGTCTCGCCGACGAGCATCGTGAGTACGACGACCACCGCGTCGACGCTCGCGTCGGCGCGCACGATCGCGCACACCCGGGCGAACGCGTCACCTCCGTCGTTGAACTGCTGGGCGGTGACGTCGACCGGGTTCTGCACCGCGCCGAACGACGGGACCAGGGCGGTCAGCGCCTGCTGCGTCGCCGCGCCCAGTTCCGGCACGGCGAGATCGGCGTCGGCGCACCGGTCAGCGGCGAGGGTGCCGGCCCCGCCCGAACTCGTGAGAACGGCGACGCGGCGCCCGGTCGGCCGGGCCTGCCCGCGGAGCAGGGCCGCTGCTGCGAGCATCTCCTCCACGTCGTCGACGAGCACGACTCCGTGCTCCCGGGAGACCAGGTCGAACGCCGGGTGGTCACCGAGCATCGCACCCGTGTGCGAGAGCGCGGCGCGGCGTCCGGTCTCGCTGCGCCCGCTGCGGAGCACGACGAGCGCCGTTCCCGCCGCCCGCGCCTCGACGGCCAGTCGCACGTAGTCCTCCCCCCGCGGGAGCGACTCGGTGTACATCGCGAGGACCCGGATCTCCGGATCGGCCACCAGGACGCGTCCGATCTCCGTGAGGTCGACGTCCGCCTGATTGCCGGTGCTGACCCAGGCGCTGAGATCCAGGCCGCGGGCCGCGGCCAGGTCCAGCAGCGACCCGCCGACCGCGCCGCTCTGCCCGACATACGCGATGCCGCTGGCGCTCGCGAGCGGTCGCGCGGCGGCCGCCGAGAACGTCGCGAACAGCCGGCTCTCGGCGACGAACAGCCCCTGACAGTTCGGTCCGATCACCCGGACACCGGCCGCGTGCGCGGCCGCCACGAGGTCGGCCTGGAGCGCCGCTCCGCCCGCTCCGACCTCCGCGAATCCAGAGGCGAAGACGACGACGGCCGCCGCGCCGACGGCGCCGGCCGCCTCCACCGTCGCGACCACGTTCTCGGCCGGGGTCAGGCACAGCACCAGATCGACCGGACCCGGCACCGAGGTCAGGTCCGGGTGGCACGGCAGCGACCCGAGTTCGGAGTGCTTCGGATTGACCGGCAGCACGCGTCCGGCGTAGCCGCGGTCCCGCAGCCACTCCAGTGGACGCGCCATCGGGTGTCCCGGTCGCCCGGACACTCCGACCAACGCCACCGAGCGGGGCCGGAACACCCGGTCCCAGTTGGTGCTTCGACCGCCCGGCAGGCTCATCGCCGTCCTCCGCTCACCCGGACCCCATGACCGTGCCGCTATATCGGACACAATTTTGTATCCAATGTCCAGCGCCGGAACGAGCCCCCGCACGGTTACGCTGGGATCCGGAGGTGCCGATGGCCGCGATCGAACCCGCTCCCCCGCAGCGGACCACGACGGTGGAGCGCGCAATCTCCGAGATCCGCGCCCTGCTCCGGAGCCGTCAGCTCGTGCCGGGGCAGCAGGTCCGCCAGGAGGCCCTCGCCGGCCGCCTGGGCGTGAGCCGGATCCCGGTGCGCGAGGCACTGAAAGCACTGGCGGCCGAAGGCATCCTCGACCACGAACCCAACGTCGGCTACACGGTCGCCCGGCTCAACGCGGCCGAGCTCGCGCAGATCTACCTGATGCGCCGGGCCCTGGAGACCGAGGTGCTCCGCGCGCTTCCGCGCCTGACATCCACGCAGGTGAAGGAGCTGACGGCGCTCAACGACGCCATCGGCGAGGCGGTCGAGCGCGCGGACGTCGCGGAGATCCTTGCCACCAACCAGGCCTTCCACTTCGCGATGTTCGGCCTGTCCGGCCTCGACCTCGTCGTGGCCGAGATCGAGAAACTGTGGCGCCGCAGCGAGCCGTACCGGACCTTGCACCTCTACGACAGCGACGGCCGTAAGCGGATCGTCCGCGAGCACCGCCGGATGATCACCGCACTGCGCCAGGGCGATCACGAGCAGGTCGTCGCGCTGATGGACGCGCACCGCGACCTCACCGTGAGCGATCTCCACACTGCGCTCGCGCCGTCGCCCCGCTGAGATTGATTGCCTACCAAATTGCATACAATCTTGTGCGCACCACTCCGGAATCGCTAAGGTCGGCCATCCATCCCTGACCGTCCCGGAGGTCACCGATGACCGTGCTGCGGTCTGCGCTCGACCTGACGTCCGAGACGTACACGTGCAACCGCGCCCACCAGCTCGAGCTGCTCGCCGCGTTGACGGAGCAGCTCGAGGTCGCCGCGGCCGGCGGCGGCGACGACGCCCTGCGGCGGCACCGGGAACGGGGGAAGCTGCCGGTCCGGGAGCGGATCGCCCTCCTGCTCGACCCGGACTCCCCCTTTCTCGAGCTGTCGACGCTCGCCGCGTGGGGCACCTCCTTCACGGTGGGCGCCGCCACGGTCACCGGCATTGGGGTGGTGTCCGGCGTCGAGTGCGTCGTCGTCGGGCACGACCCGACCGTGCGCGGCGGGGCGATGAATCCCTACTCTCTGCGCAAGATCCTGCGCGCCCTGGAGATCGCCCGCATCAATCGGCTGCCGGTCGTCAACCTGGTGGAGTCCGCCGGGGCGGACCTGCCGACGCAGGCCGACCTGTTCGTCCCCGGCGGCCGGATCTTCCACGAACTCACCGAGCTCTCCGCCCACGCGATTCCGACGGTCGCGCTCGTCTTCGGCAACTCCACCGCCGGCGGTGCGTACGTGCCGGCGATGTGCGACTACGCCGTCCTCGTGGACCGGCAGGCGAAGGTCTTCCTCGGCGGCCCGCCGTTGGTCCGGATGGCGACCGGCGAGGAGTCCGACGACGAGTCCCTCGGCGGTGCCGAGATGCACTCGCGGATCTCGGGTCTCTCCGACCACCTGGCGGCCGACGAACGCGACGCGATCCGGCTGGGCCGGCAGATCGTCGCCCGCCTCGGCCGGCGCAAGCAGGGACCCCCACCCGCTCCCGACGCGCGCGAGCCCCGGTACGACCCGGACGAGATCCTCGGCATCGTCTCGGCCGACCCCAAGGTCCCCTTCGACCCGCGGGAGGTGATCGCCCGCACCGTCGACGACTCCGACTTCGACGAGTACAAGCCGCTCTACGGCACGTCGCTCGTCACCGGCTGGGCGACGCTGCACGGGTACCCGGTCGGCATCCTCGCGAACCACCGCGGGGTGCTGTTCAGCGAGGAGGCGAAGAAGGCCACCGAGTTCATCCTGCTCGCGAACTCCTCCGACATCCCGCTGGTCTTCCTCCAGAACACGACCGGCTACATGGTCGGTCGGCGCTACGAGGAGGGCGGCATCGTCAAGGACGGCGCGAAGATGATCAACGCCGTCACCAACAGCACGGTCCCGCATCTGACCGTGAACATGGCCTCGTCGTTCGGAGCCGGTAACTACGGCATGGCCGGCCGCGCGTTCGACCCACGCCTGCTGTTCTCCTGGCCGGGGGCACGGCTCGCCGTCATGGGGGCGACCCAGTTGGCCGGGGTGCTCTCGCTCGTCGGCCGCGCCTCCGCCGCCGCGCAGGGCCGGCCCTTCGACGAGGAGGCCGACGCCTCCCGCACGCGCGCGATCGAGGCACAGATCGACGGCGAGTCGCACGCGTTCGCCGTCTCCTCCCGGCTCTACGACGACGGCGTCGTTGACCCGCGGGACACCCGCACGGTGCTCGGGATGGCCCTGTCGGCGGCCCACTCGGGCCCGGTCAGCGGACGCCGCGGCTTCGGCGTCTTCCGGATGTGAGGCTCCGTCATGACGATCCGTCCCGTCCGCAAACTCCTCGTCGCCAACCGCGGGGAGATCGCCGTCCACGTCCTGCGCACCGCGCACGAGCTCGGGATCGCCACTGTCGCCGTGCACTCGGACCCGGACGCGGACGCACCGTTCGTGGCGCTGGCCGACGAGGCGGTCCGCCTGCCCGGCGCCACCCCGGCCGAGACCTATCTGCGCGGAGATTCCGTGATCGCCGCCGCGCGGGCCACCGGCGCGGACGCCGTCCATCCCGGCTACGGCTTCCTGTCCGAGAACGCCGGCTTCGCCCGGGACTGTCAGGAGGCCGGCCTGACCTTCGTCGGTCCGGCCCCCGCGGCCATCGCGGCCATGGGGTCCAAGCTCGAGGCCAAGGCCCTCATGGCCGCCGCGGGAGTCCCGGTGCTCCCGGGCGCGACCGTGGGACCCGGGGAGGATGCCCGGGCGGAGGCCGACCGGATCGGTTACCCCGTCCTCGTCAAAGCTGCCTTCGGCGGCGGCGGGCGGGGCATGCGCGTCGTGCGGGACCCGGACGAGTTGGCCGGCGCCCTCGAACAGGCCGCCCGTGAGGCGGCCTCGGCCTTCGGGGACGGCACGGTCTTCCTCGAGCGGTACGTCGAGCGGCCCCGGCACGTGGAGGTGCAGATTCTCGGCGACGCCCACGGCACGGTCGTCTCCCTCTTCGAGCGGGACTGCTCGGTCCAGCGCCGGCACCAGAAGATCGTCGAGGAATGTCCCTCCCCCGCAGTCGACGCACAGCTGCGCGCGGACCTCGGCGCGGCGGCCGTCGCGGCGGGCCGGGCGATCGGCTACACCAACGCCGGGACCGTCGAGTTCCTCCTCGAGGAGAGTGGCGCCTTCCACTTCCTCGAGGTCAACGCCCGCCTGCAGGTCGAGCACCCCGTCACTGAGATGGTCACCGGGCTCGACCTGGTCGCCCTCCAGATCCAGGTGGCCGAGGGGCGGCCGCTGCCGGAGAGTGTGCGCGCCGCGCGGCTCGACGGCCACGCGATCGAGGCCCGCCTCTACGCCGAGGACGTCCCGGCCGGGTTCCTCCCGACCACCGGGACTCTCGACCGGTTCCACGTCCCCACCCCGCCCGGGGTTCGCGTGGACTCCGGGGTGTCCGACGGCTCCGTCGTCGGCCCGCACTACGACGCCATGCTCGCGAAGGTCGTCGCCCACGGCGAAACCCGCGACGAGGCCGCGCGACGACTGGCACGCGTCCTCGCCCGAGCCGAGCTCCACGGCGTCGTCACCAATCGCGACCTGCTCGTCGGGCTCCTCGGCGAGGAGGAGTTCCTCGCCGGACGCGCCGACACCGCCTACCTGGACCGCCATCCCGAACTGACGAACCCTCAGCCTGCCGCGGCGACCCGGGTTCACGCCGTGGTGGCGGCGTTGGCCCGCCAGGCCCGGAACCGCTCCACGGCTTTGGTGCTCGCCGGGTTCCCGTCGGGCTGGCGCAACGCTCCCGCCCCGCCGCAGGCCGTCTCCTACGCCGTCGGCGGCCGGACGTACGCGGTCACCTACACGATCCGCGACCGCGGCGCGTTCGGCCGGGACGTGGACGTCGCGGTCGACGGCGAGGATCTCCCGTGCCGGCTCGTCACGGCAGCCCCCGAACGGGTCGTGCTGGAGAGCGGCGGCGTCCGCCGGACCTACCGCGTCCACACCGTCGGCGGCCGCACGTACGTCGACGGACCGGACGGCACCGCCGCCCTGGTGGAACTGCCCCGACTGCCCGAGCCCGGGTCCGTCGCGGCCCCGGGATCGCTGCTCGCCCCCATGCCGGGGACGGTCGTCCGCGTCCTCGCCGCGACGGGCGAGTCCGTGACGCCAGGTCAGGTCCTCGTCGTGCTGGAGGCGATGAAGATGGAACACACCGTGACCGCCCCCGCCGCCGGGACCCTGAGCCGCCTGACGGTCGCCCCCGGCGACCAGGTGCAGCCCCAGCAACTGATCGCCGTCATCGAGGAGCAGCCACCCGAATACGCAGCCTGAACACGCACCCTGAACACGCAGTCGGAAACGCAGCCGGAAACCGCAGCACCCCACGATCGGAGCGAGCCATGGGACTTCTCGACGGCAAGGTCGCGCTGGTGACCGGAGCGGCCCGGGGCCAGGGCCGGGCGCACGCGCTCACCTGCGCCCGCGAGGGTGCGGACGTGATCGCGGTGGACGTCCCCGGTGAACTGCCGTCGGTCCCGTACCCGCTGGGCACCGCGGAGGAGCTCGCCGAGACCGCCCGGCTCGTCGAGGACCACGACCGGCGGGTCCTCACCGCGGCGGCCGACGTCCGGGACCAGGCGGCTCTCGACGCCGTCGTCGCGCAGGGTGTGGCGGAGCTCGGCCGGATCGACATCCTCGTCGCGAACGCCGGCATCTGGACCCGGGCGCCGTTCTGGGAGCTCACCGACGCGCAGTGGGAGGAGATGATCGCGGTCAACCTCACCGGCGTGTGGCGGTGTGCGAAGGCGGTCGCGCCGCACATGATGGAGCGCCGGACGGGGTCGATCGTCGTCATCTCCTCGGCGAACGGCGTCGAACCCGGCCAGAACTACGCGCACTACTGCGCGGCGAAACACGGGGTGATCGGGCTGATGAAGAACCTCGCGCTCGAACTCGCGCCGTTCGGCGTCCGCTGCAATGCGATCTGTCCCGGTGCGATCGACACCCCGATGGTCAATCAGCCCGCGGTCTACGACATGTTCGCCGGGCGGAAGGGCGGCACCCGCGAGGACATGCTCGCGGGCGGCCACGCCTTCCACGCCCTGCGCGGCACCGGGTTCCTCGACCCACAGGTCATCGCCGACGCCGCCCTGTTCCTCAACTCGGACCTCGCCGCCGCGATCACCGGTGCCACCCTGCCCGTCGAGGCCGGCCATCTGCTCCTCCCCGGGCTCAACCTGGCCCCGGTGATGGCGTGACCGAACGCCGGTTGCGGATCGACGCCCGGTTGCGCAACGACCTCACCACCATCGCCGAGGACGTCCGCACCTGCGACGAGCTCGGCTTCGACGGGGCCTGGAACACCGAGACCGTCAACGACCCGTTCGTCGCGCTCACCCTCGCCGCGGAGCACTCCCGGCAGGTCGAGATCGGACCGTCGGTGGCCATCGCCTTCGCCCGGACGCCGATGACCGTCGCCTACCCCGCCTGGGACCTGCAGCGGTTCTCCGGCGGGCGGTTCGTGCTCGGGCTCGGCAGTCAGATCCGCCCGCACGTGGCCAAGCGCTTCTCGATGCCGTGGGGACGACCGGCGGCCCGCATGCACGAGTTCGTCACGGCTCTGCGCGCGATCTGGCGGACCTGGGAGACCGGCGAGCGACTGGACCACCGCGGGGAGTTCTACGAGCACTCCCTGATGACGCCGAACTTCACCCCGGCCCCGAACCCGTACGGACCGCCCAAGGTCTTCCTCGCCGCCGTCGGCCCGAAGATGCTGCAGACCACCGCCGAGGTCGCGGACGGGCTGTTCGTGCACTCGTTCTGCACCGAGCGCTACCTCCGCGAGGTCGTCCGGCCCACGCTGGAGCGGCACCGTCCCGCCGGGGCCGCACCGCTCGAGATCGCCCACTCCCCCTTCGTCGCGCTCGACGAGGCCGATCGCGAGGCGGTACGTCGGCAGATCTCCTTCTACGGCTCCACACCGGCCTACCGCCCGGTGCTCGACCTCCACGGCTGGGGCGATCTGCACGACGAGCTGAACGCGCTGTCGAAGCAGGGACGCTGGGACGACATGGTGCCGTTGGTGTCCGACGAGGTGCTCGGCGCGATGTGCGCGTCCGGCACCGAGGAGGAGGTGGCCGCCGCGCTCCACCGGCAGTTCTCCGGCCTCGTCGACCGCATCCGGTTCAACCGCCCGGGTGACGTCCCCTCACCCCGACGCTTCGGCGGACTCCTCGCCGCCCTGCGCGCCCACGGCTGACCCGGCCCCGGGGCCGAAGCGGGGGGCCGGGGCGGGCACCGGCACGCCGTCGACTTCGATCAGCGCCCGGCGGGCGGCGTGGTGCGGGAAGTCGGCGAGCTCGTCGCGCCGCAGCACCGGTGACACGCAGGCGGTGGTACCGGCGAAGGCCGCCACCCACTCCGCCCGGGTGCGCCCGGCGAAGATCTCCCGGAGCTCACTCTTCAGCGCCGGCCAGTCCGCCGCGCGCCGGTCGCGCCACCGCGGGTCGTCGGCCCGGCCGAGCACTTCGAGGAGCGCCCGCCAGAACGGGTCCAGCAGAGCCCCCACCGCGACGTGCTGCCCGTCGGAGGTCTCGTAGACCTCGTAGAACGGCGCCCCGGAGTCGAGCAGGTTGGTCCCGCGGGGCCCCGGGGGGTCGAACGCGTAGGTCGCGCTCGCCAGCAGCATCGCGCCGTCGCACATCGCGGCGTCCACGACGCGGCCCCGCCCGGTCCGCCGCGCGTCGGTGAGCGCCGCGAGGGCACCGACCACCGCGAGCATCCCTCCCCCGCCGTAGTCCGCGACGAGATTGAGCGGCGGCGTCGGGGCCTGGCCGGCCCGGCCCACCTCATCGAGCACACCGCTGACCGCCAGGATGTTCAGGTCGTGCCCGACCTCCTGGGCCAACGGCCCGGCCTGCCCGTAGCCGGTCAGGCGCACGTAGACCAACGCCGGATTGCGTTCGTGGCACGGGCCCGGACCGACGCCGAGCCGTTCGGTCACCCCGGGTCGGTATCCCTCGATCAGCACGTCGCACGAGGCGACGAGGTCGAGGAGCGCATCGGCCGCCCCCGGCGCCCGCAGGTCCAGGACGACCGACTGCTTGCCCCGGCCGAGCACGTCGACCCGGCGGCGAGCCTCGGCCGGGACCGCCGGCGGTTCGGGGCGGTCGACGCGGAGCACCCTCGCCCCGAGGTCGGCGAGCATCATCCCGGCGAAGGAGACGGGACCCAGTCCGGCCAGTTCGAGCACACGGACGCCGGTGAGCGGAGGATCCGCGGCGGCGGACGCCGAGGGTGCCACGGGCTAGTTCGGGCGCGCGTCGACGAACTCGACCCAGTTCCCGTCCGGGTCCTCGACGATCACCATCCGGCGGCCGGGCGCGTACTCGGTCAACGGCACCGCGATCGGGACGCCCGCCGTCTCGCAGTCGGCGAGCAGCACCGTCACGTCCGGAACCGAGATCGTCCAGTACCGCAGACCCGTGGAGGCGTAGATCCCGCCCGGGGCCGACCGGGCCGGCAGCGGCTTGCGCAGGGCGAGCAGCTTGACCACGGTCGTCCCGCAGCGGAGGCGGTAACTCACGCCACCGGGGACGGGGAGCGGGGTCTCCCCGTCGGGGACCAGACCGACCACGCCGCGATAGAAGCCGAGCATCGGTCCGGGGTCGTTGGTCACGATCCCGATGTCGACCGAGTCCTTGGTGGGCGTCAGGGCCACGACGTCACCCGACCATCGTCAGGCCGCCGCTGACCGACAGCACCTGACCGGTGATGTACGCGGCCCCCGGGGAGGCGAGGAAGACGACCGCGGCCGCGACGTCCTCCGGGATGCCCAACCGCCGCATGGGGATGGCCCGGACCCGGGACGCGGCGTGCGGGTCGGGCATCGACCGGTAGAGCGGTGTGTCGATGACGCCGGGACAAACACAGTTCACGGTGACCGCGTGCCGTGCGCCCTCGCGGGCCAGCGCCTTGGTCAGGGCGATCACTGCTCCCTTGGCGCTGGAGTACAGCGCCTCGTGGAGACTGCCGATCCGGCCGGCCTCGCTGGCGATGTTGACGATCCGCCCGCCGCGCGCCTGCTCCAGCATCGGGCCGAAGAACTCGTGGGTCACCGTCAGCGTGCTGAGCAGGTTGAGGTCCAGGACCTCCTTCCAGAACGCCGGATCCGTCTCCGCAAACGGCATCGGACGGTCCCACCCGACGCTGTTGACGAGGATCGTCGGCGTCCCGAGGTCCGTGAGGACCTGGCGGCGCATCTCGTGGACCTCGTCCAGCACCGTCACGTCGGTGACGAAGGCGGCGACCTCCGGCGCCGACCCGAGGCCCTCGAGCGTGACCGCCATGGCCTCGGCGTCCCGGTCGACGATCGCCACCACGGCCCCGCACTGCACCAGCAGCTCGACGACACCGCGGCCGATCCCGGACGCACCGCCGGTGACGACCGCGATCTCGCCCTTGAGGTCGATCACCGCTACACGACCGCGACCGGGTTCACCGGCGAACCGGTGCCACCCTGAATCTGCAGCGGACTGACGGTGAACAGGAACTCCCAGCGCCGTTCCTCCTCGCACACCGCAGCCAGGCCGGACAGGTCGAGGTTGTCGAGCAGGTGCACGCCCATCGCGACCAGACAGCAGACGTGGATCGGCAGCGGCCAGCGGTTCGTGTTCGGCGGCATGATGTCGTTGGCGCCGTCGCACCCGAGCATCGCGATGTCCCGTTCGGCGATCCACGGCACGCACTCCCCGTCGAGACCGGCCAGGCCGTGCCCGGGGTCCCACGGGCCCTCGGCCTCGCGGCGGGCGTCGCGGCCCGTCGAGACCAGCAGGATGTCCCCGGGACCGACCTGGACGCCCTGGGCCTCGCAGGCCGCGTCGAGGTCGTCCGGAGTGACGCCGTCGCCGGGCTCAAGCCAGTCGACACCGCGGGTCCGCGGGATGTCGAGGAGCACCCCGCGCGAGGCGACCCCGCCCGCCATCGCCATGACGCTGTTGCGCGTCGCCCCGGTGCTCATCACCTCCGACGCCGGGCGTCCGTTGTACATCACGCCTTCGTGGAATACGTGGCAGAGCGCGTCGAGGTGCGAGACCCCGAGCCCGTGGAAGGCCAGCCCGATGTAGTCGATGCACGCCTCGGCACCCGGGACACCGGTCCCGTGCCGGGCGTCGCCCGCGAGGATCATCATGTGCTGCGCCGGGACCGGGTTCTCGACCGACGGGGCGACCGGCAGCACCCGCCCGCAGTTCACCGTGCGACCCACGACGTTCCGTGCGGCCCGCGCCGTGTGCTCCGGCGTCAGCAGGTTGAGGGTCCCGCGCTCGTCGTCGTCACCCCAGCGACCCCAGTTCTTGACCTTCTCGAACAGCGCGTCCATGCGGGCGTCGCTGACGCGTTCCACCATGGCGGTCTCCTCATTTCTCGGTTGCGCAACGACGTGACGAACTGACGAACTATCAGCCAGGGACGCGCGCCCGGCCGGACCGCGGTCGGGCGTCCGGCCAGTGCGGGGTGTGGTCCGGGGTGACCTGGCCGGCGACGAGCCCGTACGGGACCACCCACGCCGCCAGGGCACGCATCTGGGCGTTGACCGCCACCTTCGAGGCGCGGATCGCGCGCTGATTGCCGGCGGCGAGCCGGTCGGCCAGTTCGACCGCCGCCGCCTCCACGTCGCCGTCGACCACGAAGTTGACGAGGCCGAGGCGATGCGCGTCGTCGGCCGAGACCGTCTCTCCGGTCATCAGGTAGTACTTCGCCCAGTTCGGCCCCGCGAGCAGCGGCCAGACGAGTTGGGCTCCGTCGCCGGCGCCGGCCCCGATCAGCGCGTGGGTGTCGGCGAACGTCGCGCCACGATGGGCGTAGACGACGTCGCAGAGGAACGCGAGGGTGACCCCGAGGCCGCGAGCCGGCCCGTTGACGGCCGCGATCACCGGTTTGTCCAGGGCCAGGAGGTTGTCCACCACCTGCCGGCCGATCTTGTAGGTCGCCGCCGTCGGCGTGGTGTCCATCGGCTCGCGCAGGTCACCTCCCGCGGTGAAAGCGCGCCCGGCACCGGTGAGCACCAGGACGTCCACGTCCGGATCGAGGTCGACGTCGTACGTCAGACGCGCGAGTTCGTGATGCAGCCGGTCGTTGATCGCGTTCAGCCGCTCGGGGCGGTTCAGCCGCGCCACCAGGACGCCGTTGCTCCGCGCGTCGAGTTCGACGTGCCGGTACCCGGACGGATCGATCACCACGCCCCCTCAGTCGCCCGGTCGCCAGATCACCGGGAACCGCGGATGGTCGAGCGGCTGACCGACGTCGACCAGCGGCTCGATGCCGCCCCGGACCAGTCCGGTGTAGACGACGTCCTCGGGCACGTAGAGGTTGATCAGGTTCCACCGCGGTTCGTCGGTGAAGTTGCCCGGCGACTCGTGGACAGTGAGCATCGTGTGCGCGGTGGCGTCCCCGGGGCGCAGGTGCAGCGGTTCGGACGGCGGGCACCGCTCGGCCAGGTCCGGGTAGGTCTCCAGCAGCGAACGACCGCTCGGGGAGAGCTGCCCGTCCCGGTCCCGCCACCCGAGCGGACCCTCACGGTGCGAGCCGGAGAAGAAGCGCAACGAGCCCCGCTCGGGCGGAATCTCGTTGAGCGCGATCCAGAAGTTCACGTAGCCCATGCGGTCGAAGACCGCGGCCGAGAAGTCCTGGTGCGGCGGCGCCGGCTCGGACTTGCGCTGCCCCGCCGGCTGCCGGCACACGACCTGGTCCCGCAGGTAGCGGACCCCGACGTCGCGCCGGACCCCGAGCGCGTGAGCGGCCTTGCCCATCGCCGGGTCGAACGCGACGGACCGGAAGGGTTCCAGCCCCTCGTAGCCGGGCAGCTGGTACTCGGCGAACCAGTCGAAGTCGATGTCGACACCGCGCCGGGCCGTGTGCCCCGTGCCGTCGGGGCCCAGGAGCCGCTGCGCTCCCTCCAGCAACTGCGCGGCGAGGTCCGCCGACAGAAAGTTCTCGAGCTTGACCCATCCGTTCTGCCGGAAGGTCTCACTCTCCTCCGGCCGGATCTCCCGGACGCTCGAGGTCATGGTGGTCATGCGGTCACTCCTTGCTCTCGCCGGGCGTGCTCACGGAGGTCACGTCGCCGGACCTTGCCCGAGGCGGTGCGCGGCAGCGCGTCGATGAACTCGATCTCCTTCGGCACCTTGTAGCGCGCGAGGCGCTCCCGGGCGAAGGCCTGCAGGTCCGCGGCGTCGACGTCGGACCGACGGACCACGTAGGCCTTCGGGACCTCACCCCACTGAGGGTCCGTCAGCCCGACCACCGCGGCTTCGAGCACCGCGGGGTGCTCGCCGAGCACACGCTCGACCTCCGCGGGGTACACGTTCTCCCCGCCGGAGATGAGCATGTCCTTGATGCGGTCCTTGAGGAACAGGTAGCCGCTCTCGTCGTAGCACCCGGCGTCGCCGGTGTGGAACCAGCCGTTCGCGTCCACCGACGGGTCGACCGTGCCGTCGCTGCGCCAGTAGCCGAGCATCATCGCCGGCGACTTCACGCAGATCTCGCCGACGACGCCCGGCGGCACGACATTGCCCGCGGTGTCGAGGATCTCGGTCTCCATCCCCGGTGTCCGCTGCCCGACGGAGAGCATCCGTTCGGCCAGGTCCGGGCCGTGGTCGTCGGGTCCGAGCAGGCCGATCACCGAGTGCTCGGTCATGCCGTAGGTCTGGGTGAAGCGGCAGCCGAAGGTGTCCATGCACCGCTTCAGCAGCTCCGGCGACATCGGGGCGGCGCCGTAGTAGATGTAGCGCAGCCGGCTGTAGTCGAGGGTCTCGGTCCGGGGGTTCGCCAGGATCATCTGGAGCATCTCGGGGACGGCGACGAACGCGGCCGCCGAATGCGTCTCCACCGCGTCGAGCACCGCGTCCGGGGTGAAGTTCGGCATCAGGACGATCGTGGCGCCCTGCATCGTGACCCAGAACGGGAACAGCGACCCGCCGACGTGGAAGTTCGGCATCGGGCAGAGGATCGACTCGCCCTCGTACCACCGCAGCGGTTGCTGCGGGACGTTGTGGGCGAGGTCGAGCATCCCGGCGAAGGAGCGGTGCGGGATAACGGCGCCCTTCGGGAAGCCGGTGGTCCCGCTCGTGTAGATCTGCAGGACCGGGTCCTCGACGGACGGGGTGACGTCGACGGGCCCCGCGGGCTGCGCGTCGCGCCACGTGTCGAAGTCGCGCGGGTCGTCGCCGCCGTCCATCACGCGGACGTGATCGACGCCGGTGCCGGCGATCGCCTCCGTACCGACCGGAAGCAGATCCGCGTCGACGGCGAGCAGCCGGCTCCGGCTGTCGGCGAGGATGAAGTGGATCTCCGGTGCGGTGAGGCGGTAGTTCACCGAGACCAGGACGGTCCCGGCCTTCGCGCAGCCGTGGAGCATCTCCAGGAAGCGCTCCGAGTTCTTGCCGATGTAGGCGACGCGATCGCCGGCACGGAGGCCGTCGGTGAGCAGCGCCGTCGCGATCCGGTCCGACCGGACGTCCAGCTCACGGAAGGACGTCCGGCGGTCCTCGCACCAGATCGCCGTCCCGTCCGGGTCCTGGGCCGCTCGCGCGCGCAGGATCGCCGGCACGGTCCGGTCGGTCTCACCCATGGTCTCCACCACCATCACTTCGCCGACAGCCGCAGCCCGCCGTCGAGGCGGATGACCTCGGCGTTCAGGTACGGGTTGGTCACGATGTGCCCGACGAGTTCGGCGAACTCCTCGGGGTGCCCCAACCGGGGCGGGGACAGGACGGGCCGGGCGACGTCGGGGCCGAGCCCGGCGGCCTTCGGCACCGCGAACAGCCCGGGCGCGACACCGCAGACGCGGATCCCCATCGGCGCCAGGTCGCGTGCCGCGGGCAACGTCATGGCGACGACGCCGCCCTTCGCCGCCGCGTAGGCCACCTGCCCGACCTGGCCGTCGTAGGCCGAGACCGACGCGGTGGTGACGATGACGCCGCGCTGACCGTTCTCGTCCGGTTCGTTGGTTCGCATCGCGGCGGCGACCGAACGCAGCACGTTGAACGGGCCCCACAGTCCGTGCCGGAGCGCCTGATCGAACTCCGCCAGCGGGTGAACGCCCCCGCTCCGGTCCACGAGCCGGCGGGACGAGGAGAGCCCGGAGATCGCCACCGCACTGCGGATCGGACCGTACTCCCGCGCGGCCGCACACACCTGCGCGACCGCATCCTCGTCGGTCCAGTCGTTCTCGAGGAGGACGACATCGGCGTCGTGGCCGGACAGGTCCGGCCCGGCCACCACCACCGTGGCGCCGAGCTTGTGCAGCGCGCGGGCGGTGGCCACGCCCAGCCCGGAGTCCTGGTCGAAGACCAGCGCCACCGAGTTCGCCCGCGTCACTGCTGCCACCTCCGGTCCGGCGCTCATTCCGCGACCAATCGCCGCTCGAGGTCCTCGACGCACTCGATGTACTCCTCGACCATGTCGAGCAGCAGCCGGGACGCCTTCGAAACCTTGGTCAGCTGACCGATCACCTGTCCAGCGGGACACGTCAGGAGTTCCAGCCCGCCCGAGTCACGGTCGCGGGAGGCGCGCTCGATCCGGCGCATCGCGTCCTCGACGAGGAACCCTTGCGCCGGCATGGGCAGCGGCTTCGGGGAGCCCTCGGCCTCCCACGCGTCGGACCACGCCGACCGGACCACCCGGCAGGGCTTGCCGGTGATCGACCGGGTCTGCACGGTCTGCCAGGAGTCGGCCGTGACGATCTTCTGCACCATCTCCGGACTGAGGTCGGACTCCTCGGTGGCCAGCCACATCGACCCCGTCCAGACCCCGGCACCGCCCAGCGCCATCGCGGCCGCCATCTGACGGCCGGAGGCGATGCCCCCGGCCACGAGCACGGGCGTCGGGGCGACCGCGTCGACGACCTGCGGGGCGAGCACCATGGTCGACACCGATCCGGCGTGGCCGCCCGCCTCCGAGCCCTGCGCGACGATGATGTCGACACCGGCCGCCACACTGCGCACGGCGTGCTCGGGCTTGCCCGCGAGGGCTGCGACCAGCCGGCCCTCGGCGTGGGCCCGCTCCACCACCCCGCTCGGCGGGGTGCCGAGCGCGCTGACCACCAAGCGGCAGTTCGGGTGCCGGTAGACCACCTCGAGCGCCTCGTCGTAGTCCCCGAAGTCGACGCCGCGATAGGTCGCCCGCTCCTCGTCCGTGCCCGCCGGGAACTCGGCGACGCCGTACCGGTTCAGCAGGTCCTCCACGAAGGCGCGGTGCTGCGCCGGGAGGTCGGGCTCCGCACCGGGTACGGATTCCGTCGCCCGGGGCGGAAAGGCGAAGTCGATCCCGTACGGGGCGCCGTGGCTGTGCCGGTCGATCCAGTCGAGCTCGATCTCGATCTCCTCCGGCGTGAACACACTGGCGCCGAAGACACCCAACCCGCCGGTCCCGGAAACGGCCGCCACCACGTCGCGGCAATGGCTGAACGCGAACACCGGGAACTCGATGCCGAACAGGCGTGCAATGTCGGTCATCGCAGCACGAACCCTCGGTAGCCGTCCGCGGCGACCTCCGCGCACAGCCGGCGGAAGTAGCCGAAGTGGCCGAAGTAGAAGACGTACGCCCGCTGCTTGCCGGGAATGTTCGCACCGTTGATCCACGAGTCGGCGCGGGAGATCATCGAGCTCTCCGCCTGTTCGTTGACCTGGCGCATCCACTCCCGTTCGGCCTCGGGGTCGGCCTCCATCTCGCGGATCCCGTTCGCCTCCAGGTGGGCGATGCAGTCGGTGATCCACTCGACGTGCGTCTCGATCGTGATCGGGAGGTTCCCGAGGGTGCTGCCCGGCCCGGTGACCGTGAACAGGTTCGGGAAGCCGGCGGTCTGCAGGCCCAGGTAGCCCGAGGGCCCGTCGCGCCAGGCGTCCACGAGCGAGAGCCCGTCCCGTCCACGGACGTCGATCCCGAAGTACGGGCCGGTGACGGCGTCGAACCCGGTCGCGAGGATCAGGACGTCGAGCGGGTACTCGGCCTCGGCGGTGCGGACCCCGGCCGGCGTCAGCGTGACGATCGGCTCGGCCCGGATGTCGACGAGGGTCACGTTGTCGCGGTTGTAGGTCTCGAAGTAGTTCGTGTCGACGATCGGCCGACGGGACAGGAACGGGTGTTGCGGAACGAGCTTCTCCGCGGTCACCGGGTCCTTCACGATCTCGCGGATCTTCTCGCGCAGGAACTCGGACACCGTCCGGTTCGCCTCGTCGTCGCTGACGAGGTCGCGGAACGAGCCGTTCGCGAAACGCACTCCGCCGTGGAGCCAGAGTCGCTCGTAGGTCTCGCGCCGTTCCTCGTCCGAGACCTCCAAAGCCCGCTTGCCGTTGTGCTGCCACGGGAAGCCGCTCGCGGAGACCTTCGCCTGCTCCCAGATCTCGTCATAGTTCGCCTTGACGTCCCGCCAGAAGTTCTCGTCCACCGTCTCGTGCCGCGCGGGGATGCTGAACTGGGGCGTCCGCTGAAACACCGTCAGGTGCTCCGCCTGCTCCGCGACGACCGGGATGCACTGCACCCCGGACGAGCCGGTGCCGATGACGCCGATCCGCTTACCACAGAGGTCGACCGGCTCGTGGGGCCACGAACCGGTGTGGTACCACTCGCCACCGAACTCCGACAGGCCCGGCAGGTCCGGGACGTACCGGGCGATCGACAGGTGCCCGATCCCGGTGACGAGGTAGCGGGTGGAGAGCGTCTCCCCGCCGTCGGTCGTGACCGTCCAGCGGGCCGCCGCCTCGTCGTACACGGCTGAGGTGACGCGGGTGTCGAAGGTGAAGCTGCGCCGCAGGTCGTGGCGGTCCGCCACGTGTTCGAGGTAGCGGAGCAGCTCCGGCTGCACGGGGTACTTGCCGCCCCACTCCCACTCCTGCAGGAGTTCGGAGTCCCAGGAGTAGCAGTAGACGAAGCCGTCGGAGTCGCAGCGGGCGCCCGGGTACCGGTTGTAGTACCAGACCCCGCCGACGCCACCGGCCGCCTCGAATCCGCGCACGTCGAGACCGAGCCGGTCGCGCAGACAGTGGAGCATGTACAGGCCGGAGAAGCCGGCCCCGATCACCACGGCGTCGACGTTCGTGACGTCGCGCTCCTTCGCCTGCTGCATGTCCGGAACGCTAGGAACAGGGTCAGGACCGGTCAACGCGAGGTGCCACTCAGTGGCACGTTGACGCCGCCTCAGATAACCTGCGCGGCATGCCGGAACCACCCGACGCGGTCCTCGCCCGCGCGTTCGCGCTCCTGGACGCCGTCGCCGCCGCCGCGCCCGAACCGCTGGGCCCCAGCGAGCTGGCGCTGGCCACCGGACTGCCGAAGTCGACCGCGTTCCGACTCGCCCGTCAGCTGGTGGCGATCGGCGCGCTGCAACCGGGCAAACGCGGTTACCGCATCGGTCTGCGCCTCTACGAACTCGGCAACCGGCACTACCCCTCCGGGGTGAAGGAGGCCGTGCAGCCCTACATGGCCGACCTGTGCCGCGCCACCGGTCTCACCGTCCAGGCCGGCCTGCTGGACGGCGCCGACGTCGCCTTCCTGGATCGGCACGTGCCGCGGGGCGTCGGGACCGCACGGCGCCGCGCGGAGATCCGCGTACCGGCGCACCTGTCCGCCGCGGGCAAGGTGCTGCTCTCGAGCCTCCCGGCCCGGATCCTGGACGGCCTTCTCCCCCGCGACGAGTTCGACGTCGACGACCTGGCGGAGGAGCTCCGGCGCATCCGCCACGACGGTTTCGCCCTGGAGTACGGCGCCACCGATCCGACGTTGGGCTCGCTGGCGGTTCCGCTCGCCACCTCCGGCTCGCGTGTGTTCGAGTCCGCTCTCGAGCTGCGCGGGCCACGCGAGGCGATCCGGCCGGACGAACTGCTCAGCGCCGCCCGGCTCGCAGCCTCGACGATCACGCGCGTCGCGGCCCGTGCCCGCGCCCGCCCGATGCGGGGCTGAGGACGCGGGCCCGCTCCGTCACGCTCCCGACGCGACTGGGGACGGTACGGCCGCGGTCGCGAACTCGAACCCGCGGTAGCCGGCCGCCACGACCTCGTCGAGCTTGCTGCGGTAGGTCGGGATGCCCCAGCTGTACGGCAGGAAGCGCCGCGGCTTGCCCGGCACGTTCCCGCCGACGTACCACGCGCCGTCGGCGAGCAGGTAGTACTGCGCCGCCTCGTACACGTGCGCCGTCCAGGCCTCGGCGGCCTCGGTCGTCGCCTCGATCCGCTCGTAACCGTGCGCGCGCGCGTGGTTGACCAGTTCGGTCACGAAGTCGGCCTGAACCTCCGCCGAGCGCGGGATGTTGCCGTAGGTCCCGTGCGGCCCGCTGTCGATGAGCAGGTTCGGGTACCCCGGCACCGCGACGCCCAGGTAGGTGAACGGGCCGTCGGCCCAGGTGTCGTTCAGCGAGACCCCGTCGCGCCCCCGGATGCCCATCTTCAGCAGCGCACCGGTGAACGCGTCGAATCCGGTCGCGTAGACGATCACGTCGAACTCCCGCGGCCGGTCCTCGGACTCGATGCCCGTGGCGGTGATGCGGCGAGTGGGGTTCGCACGCAGGTCGACCAGTTCGACGTGCGACCGGTTGAAGGCCTCGTAGTACCCGTTCTCCATCGGTGGACGCTTCATCCCGAAGCCGTGGTCCGAGGGGATCAGCTTCTTCGCGACCACCGGGTCGGTGACGATCGAGCGGATCTTCTCGGCGAGGAACCGGCTGAACTCCGCGTTGGCCGCGGGATCGGTCACGAGGTCCGCGTACGTGCTGAACATCGCCCGCATGCCCTGGCCGTTCCACAGCCGCTCGTAGTGAGCCCGGCGCTCGGACTCGGAGTCCTCGAAGGTCTTGCGGGTGGCGTCCTCGTGGACGAAGCCGCCGGACGTGCGTCGCAGGAGCTCGCGCAGCGCGGGGTAGTTGCGGCGGATGTCCTCCTGCTCCTGCGGGGACAACGGCTTGTTGTTCAGCGGCATGGCCCAGTTGGCCGTGCGCTGATAGACCGTCAGCGAGGCCACCTCGTCCACGATCGCCGGGATCAGCTGGATCCCGCTCGAGCCGGTGCCGATGACCGCGACCCGCTTGCCGCGGACGTCGACGCCCTCCGCCGGCCACTGGGCGGTGTGGTGGACCGGGCCCGCGAACTCCCCCGCACCGGGGATGTCCGGGAAGTGCGGCACCGAGAGCACACCGCTGGCCGCGACGAGGTACCGCGTCACGAACGTCTGCCCCGTCGCCGTCCGCAGCGTCCAGCGGCCGCTCGGTTCGTCGTACTCGGCCGCGGTCACCCGGGTGTTCAACTCGATGTCGCGACGCAGGTCGAACCGGTCGACGAACTCGTTGTAGTAGCGCTCCAGGTCGGGCTGCGCCGGGAAGGTCTCCTTCCAGTCCCAGGACTGGAGGAGCTCCTCGTTCATAAAGTAGGCGTAGCTGTAACCCTCGGAGTCCGTGCGCGCGGCGGGGTACCGGTTCCAGTACCAGGTGCCGCCGACGCCGCCGCCCGCTTCGAGCAGGCGCACCGACCAACCGTGCTCGCGGGCTCGGTAGAGCTGATACAGGCCGGTGAGTCCACCGCCGACAATCAGGACCTCGTACTCCGTGCTCGCGTCCGGCATGGGGACCTCCCGGCTCGTCGTTCGGTGGTGGCGCCGTTGGTCGCACGACGCTAGGGAGCGGACTCGGCTCCGGCAATCGGCCGTGCCACTCAGTGGCACATGGCGCAGGGCGCCAGGACGTCGCCCTCGTCCGGCCCGAGCGGGCGCACGGCCTTGTCCCGCACCAGCAGGCAGTCCGGCCGGTGCGCCCACCGCATGCCGGGGCCCGTCACCAGGCCGCCGACGTCGTCCGGCGGCCGAGCATCGACACCGGGCAGTGGCTCGGCGAACGCGTTGGCGAAGTCGATCCGCAGCTGCGCCCGGCACTGCCGGGTCCGCCGGAAGCCGACGAGGATCCACCACGCCCCGCCCAGGGCGAAGACACCGAACCCCGCGGCCGCGAGCACGATCCAGCCGATCTGCTCCCGGAAGACCTCCTCGCGGGACGCGCCGTTCCAGGCCACGGCGACCACGACGGCGCCGACCGCGCCGAGCACGCCCGGCCCGGTCAGGTCGGCCCGTCCCCACGGCGCGGGCGAGCCCAACCGGGCCGGCGCGGGCGCGGCGACCCGGCGCCGGCGTGGAGTCACCACGTCCCGCGGCGTCGCTTCGACATCGGCGACGGCGGTCACGTCCGCTCCGGGACGCCCCGCGCGGCGAGCTCCTCACGCACCAGGTCGACGAGCGCGCTGCGCTGTTCGACCTGCTCGCGGTGCAGCAGCTCGTTCTGACGGTGCATGACGCGCCACTCGTCCCGCAGATCCGCCGAGATCCAGAGCACCGCCGCGACGGTCAGCAGCATCAGGCCGACCAGACCACCGGAGATCAGGTACGGGATCTGTCCGGCGATGTACTCGGTCCGGGCCGTGCCGAGGTAGCCGAGCAGCAGGACGACGGCCGCCAGCACCACCGCCCCGACGGCGACGGCCCGGTCCCACTGCAGCCGTAGATACCTGAACAACTCCATGCCGGTTGCCTCCTTCGTCGTCCGACTTGGTCGCGCGGCTACTGCTTGAGGCAGCGCAGCTTGGAGCCGAGGGGCGCAGTGACGCCGTTGGCATTGAGCAGGAGGACGTAGTAGCAGGGTGGCGCGCTCGCCGGCTTCCCCTTCACGAAGGTGACGCCGGGGCTGAGACCGCCAAGCTTCTCGGACTTCAGCTGCCAAAGCCCCTCGAGGATCAGCGCGGTGGTCACGTCCCCGGATCGCGCTCGGTCGCCCACCTTCGCCATGGCCGCCTCGAAGAGCTTCCCGGCCGACCAGCCCTGCATGACGCTCTGATCGAGTTTCAGGCTCGGGGCGAAGCGCTTGGCCGCCGCGTGGAATTCGGCAGTCCCGGCGGTGTCGGTGGTCGAGTACGGAACGGTGGGCGACGCCAGGTACACCGTCGCCTTCCGCAGCACCTGGTCCTCCGCCACCGCGGGCGGCACCGCGAGGGCCATCGTGGCCAGCTGCGGCTTGTACCCGAGGCGGTCGCAGGACCGGCCGAGTCGGGTGACTCCCGAGCCGTCGAGCGCGAGCCAGAGGACGTCGACCTTCGCGTCCTTCATCGCCTGACACTCGGCCGTGAAGTCGGACTGGGTCAGCGAGACCGCCTTCATCAGGCCGACCCCGAGGCCGGCCGTCTCCGCCGACCGGGGGAAGTTCCCCTTGATCGCCGTGCAGATGGAGGCCTCGACGCAGTAGATGAGGCCGGCCGTCTTCGCGCCCGTCCGCGCCCGCGCGGCCTCGACCAGGGAGCCGTCGTAGGACGCCGTCGTGGGTGCGCCCTGCGGGAAGACCCATTCGCTCTCGAACCAGGCGGTGTCGACGAGGTCCCCACCGATCACGGGGATCTTGTCCCGCTCCGCCTGCGCGCGCAGCGCACCCATCGTGATCGGCTCGCCCGCCCCGACCATGGCGACCATGCCGCGCGCCTTCAGCGTGTTCCAGTTCGACGCGACGCGCGCCGAGTCGGAGCCGTCGTCGAGCGAGATGACCTGGACCGGGTGGCACTGCACGCCGCCGGCGGCGTTGACCGCGGCGGCCCACATCTGCATTCCCTGCCGCAGGTATCCGGTCGTGGACCCGATGAGCCCGGAGGTCGCCAGCGTCTGCCCGATCACCAGCGGCTTCCGGGGCTCGGTGCAGGCACCGCCGGCCGTCTGGGCCGCGGGGGCACCGCCGGTCGGCTTCGTGCGCCCGGGTGAGCCGCCGAGGACCGGGGCGGCGGCGCCGGCACCGGATCCGGGAGCTCCGCTCGCCACCGCACCGGTGCTGCCCGAGTCGGGCGCCGCGCCGGGGAGCGGTGCTGCGAGGCCAGGGTCGACCGGGGCCACCTCCCCGCCCGCCGGCACCTGCCCCGGCGCGAGCGTGGGGACGACCTGCGCGCTGTACCCGTTGCCGACCGCGGCCAGGCGCTCCTCCTCGAGCTGCGTCCCGCACCCGGCGGTGAGGACGAGCAGCCCCAGCGTGGCCCCGGCCGTGGTGACGCGCTGCCGGCGCGAGAAGAAGGTTTGTCGACGTGCTGGGGTTCGCTTCACAGCGGCCTCCGGGAGCCGGGGCGAGCCGAGCTCGCGCGGGAACTGTTCGTGGTGGGACGGAGCGGGCGACTCATGTGTCGGCTCCGACGAGTGGGCGGTCGACGACGGCCCAGGACGACGGTGGTTCGTCGGCCGCGGTTCGCCGTCGTTCGTCGGCCGGACCGTGGGCCCGGTCGGCCAGCGTCACCGACTGCCGGGAGAGCCACTGGCGGACCGCGCCCTGGGAGGCCGCGGCCACGGCCATCGCCCCGACCCCGAACGCCAACTGGAGCCACTGGGCGGTGTCCGGGTCGTCGATGTACACCGGGACGACGTAGAGCAGGAACGGCGCCACGAAGGCCGCCGTCACGGTGCGCCGGCCGGCGACGGCCAGGACCGCCAGCACGACCAGCGACTGCACGAAGTTGAAGGCGTCCTGCGTGACGGCGCCGAACAGCGATGCGTACAGAGCCCCGCTGACGCCCGCCAGGAAGCACGAGATGCAGAAGACGATGACGCGCGAGACGTTGACCGACGCCCCGAGCGTCGAGAGCGCGACCGGGGAGTCGGCCATCGCCCGCAGCAGACGGCCGAGGCGCGAGTGCTCGACCGCGAGGACGAAGAGCACGGACGCGATCGCGATGCCGAGCAGGAGGTAGTAGTACGCGCGGTCGGTGTCGAGGCCCGGTGCGCGCTCGGTCAGCAGCTGTCCCCCGCCGAACATCCACGACTTGGCGTACGCGAACTGGGCGAGCACGATCCCGAAGCCGAGGGTGGCGAGCGCCAGGTACAACCCGGAGAGGCGGATGGCGGGGACCGAGACGATCAGCGCCACCGGGAGGCACGCCAGCCCACCGAGCACGACCGCGGCGTAGAACGGCACGTCCTTCGCGAGCATCTGTCCGAAGGTCGCGGCTCCGACCGCGGCGAAGCCGAAGTGGCACAGCGAGATCTGGCCCGAGGACCGGACCAGCAGGTGCAGCGAGGCAAACAGCACCACCTGCGTGAGCGCCAGGTTGTAGCCGGGAAGTTCCTCGGCGGCGAAGGTCGGGACGAGCAGCGCGAGGCCGAACGCCCCGGTGTAGCCGACCGCGCGGGTGCGGGTGCCGAAGACACTCGCCGGCGGGGGCGTCGGCCGGACCACCCGGCCGATCTCGACCAGCTTGCGTCGCGGGATCAGCAGCAGGCCGAGGAACAAAACGAGGAACGGCGTAGCCAGATCGAGGCCCTGCAGCTGCTCGGAGGTCCCGACCGCCTTGCTCAGCACGGCCTGCACGACCCCGACCAGGATCCCGCCGGCGAACGCGGTGGGGACGCTCTGGAACCGCGCGATCGTCGCCGCACCGAACGCGTTGACGACCAGCAGGGTGAGCACGTTGACGTCGAGCTGGTTCTGCACCGCGGCGAAGAGGACGCCGGACATCGCGGCGAACGAGGTTCCGATGACCCAGGCCGCACGGCGCACCCGGACCGGTGAGGTCCCGGCCATCGAGAGCAGCTGCGGGTCGTCGACGACACCGCGCATCGCGGTGCCCAGCCGGGAGAGCCGGAAGAACAGGAACAGCGCCAGCGCGGAGGCCGCACCGATCCCGAGCGTGATGAGGTCGTCCCACCCGACCGCGACACTGGCGAGGTCGAACGCCTTGTCCTCGGGCAGGAACTGCGGGAAGAACCGCGTGCTGTCGCCGTACACCAGGCCGAGCAGCGCGCGGATCGCCACCAGGAGCCCGACCGTGCCCACGATCTTGTACGCGATCGCGACCGGTGCCAGGGCGACCGCGAGGCGTTCCAGGAGCAGCCCGGCGAGCGGGCCGAAGCAGAACACGACCAGCAGGGCCGCCACGGGCCACGGCAAATCGGCCTGGTCGCGAAGGCTGTAGAAGACGAACGCGGAGGCGGCACACACCGCGCCGTGACCGATGTTGAACACGCCGCTCGTCTTGTAGGTGAGGACGAGGCCCATGGCGCACAGGCCGTAGATCGACCCGGTGACGACCCCGATCACGAGGAACGGCAGGTAGTCGCTCATCCGCGTCCGCCGCCCACGTACTCCGCGGCGAGCGCCGCGACGTCGACCTCTCCGACCTCGCCCGCAAAAGCGATCTGACCCCGGTTCAGCAGGAAGACGAAGTCCGCGACCTCCAAGGCACGGGTGACGTACTGCTCGACGAGCAGGAGGCTCGCCCCCTCGGCCGAGAGGCGGGCGAGGAAGGCGAAGATCTCGTCGACGATCGTCGGTGCGAGGCCCATGCTCACCTCGTCGAGGAGCACCACGCGGGGACGCTGCATGTAGGTGCGCGCGAGCGCGAGCATCTGCTGCTCACCGCCGGACATGGTGCCGGCGAGTTGGTTCAGCCGTTCGCCGAGACGCGGGAAGGCGGTGACGGCCCGTTCCAGCGACTCCGACTCGGTGCCGGCCTTCGACAGCAGCACGAGGTTGTCGCGCACCGTCAGGCTCGGAAACACACCGCGTCCTTCGGGGACGTGGCAGACACCGCGCGCACAGAGCGCGTGCGGGGCCTGCGTCGTGACGTCCGCGCCGTCGAGCAGCACCCGCCCGCCGGTCGGACGGAGCAGCCCGGAGGCGACACGCAGCAACGTGGTCTTGCCCGCCCCGTTCGGTCCGAGCAGCGCCACCACCGCACCGTCGGGCACGCGGACGCTCACGTCCCGCAGGACGGTCGTTCCGCCGTACCCGGCCGTGACGCCGTCGAGGGCGAGCATCAGGCGGAGCCGTTCCGCGCGGCGGTCGTCGCGGCGGTCATGAGGAGCGCACCCCGAACCGGATCACGCCGGCCGTGGCGAGGGCGCCCACGACCGCCAGGGCCAGCAGGGTCAGGTACAGCGCGTCGACGCCGCGGCCGAGCGGGTACGCGGCGGTGAACTGTGTCCGGTCCGCAGTGGGGAACAGGTCGACCGTCGCCGGCACGGCACCGGGCAGAGCACCGGCGTCCGTGCCGGGGAGCAGGTCCACGGCGCCCGCGGCGTCGACCCCCGGCACCGCGCCCGACCCGGTTCCTGCCGAGACCGGGGCTCCGAGCACGGACCCGGTCGCCGTCGGCGTGAGGTTCACGCTCGCGATCCCGTAGGCCGTCGTCTGGGTGATGGTCGTCGGACCGTTCCAGTACGAGTTCGACGGCGGGGCCGGCAGCGTGTAGGTCACGATGTACGACCCTGCGACCACGCCGGTGGCGGTGTGCTCCGGCGCCTGGAACCGCAGAGTGATGCCCGCGGCCTTCAACGCGTCGAGCACCGGCTGGGTTGGCACGGCGAAACGCTGGGGTCCGTCCTGTCCGGGTGCCGTCACCGTGAAGTAGCCGTCCTGGACCCCGAGGTCGGGGTCGTGGAACGTGGTGCCGGCACCGGGGAACGGGAACGGCGGTGCGGGGATCGGGTCCTGGTTGGGGACCCCGGGCAGCGGGATCGGGATCGGGACCGCGCCCGGGCTCTGCTCGGGAACCGTGAACGAGAGGCCAGGGACGGAGATCCGGCCGATCGAGCTCGAGGTCGAACGCGTCAGCTTGCCGGAGTTGCCGTCGGCGGCGACCTCGGCGACCGTGCGGACGTTGGAGAGCACGCCGTACGGACCGAGCTTGATGGTGTCTACCGCCGTGCTGGCGACGGCGACGACGGTGCCGAGCCGGTCTTCGACGACCGAGGCGGACGCACTCGCGCCCGCGCCGGGCTCCCCCGCGACCGCGCGGGCGCGGCTGTGCAGATCCGCGCTCTCCGCCTCCAGGTTCATGCCCGGGTAGGCCACGTTCTGCGGCGGGGATCCGGCCGTCGACGCGGCGACGAAGGGGTACGGCGGGGCGGTGAAGCCGAAGAGGCTCGCCCCGAGCCCGGGCAGCCCGGCCACCGTGTCACCGGCGTAGGGCAGGGCGGCGCTCGCGTCCCGGATGCCGAGGCTGTCCTGAACCACCCGGGCCACCGGCCCGCCGGCCTCGATGTCGATCCCGGTCGGGATCGACTCGTTGCCGATGGTGACTGTCGAGGCGTCAGTTCGTGCCAGTGCCTCGTACGCCGCGCCGGCGGTCGCACTACCGGCGGTGGCTCCCAACCAGGCGCAGGAGCAGGTCAGGCCGACGACGACACCGACGACGGAGGAGGTTCGGACCACAGGGGCCTCCGGGGGCTGAGTGCCCCCGAACGGTAGAAATCGCGTTCCGGGCGGTCAACGCGTGGTGCCACTGGATGGCACGACGTCCTCGACCGTGACGGTCCGTCGGTGAACGTCCGCGTCGTACAGATCGGTCATTCGCCCGTCCGGGTCGAGCCGGCTCAGCAGCGCGTCGGCGATCTCGCGCAGTTGACGAAGTTGTGCCCGGGACAGCGGGTCCAACACGTGGTACCGGACGTTGGCGACGTGGCCAGGGGCGGCGGCGACCATCAGGTTCCAGCCGGCCTTCGTCAGGCGGGCGTTGGTCGCCCGACCGTCCTCCGGGCACGGGACGCGCTCGACCAGCCCGCGGTCCTCGAGGCGTTTCACGACGTGCGAGAGCCGCGGGAGCGTCGAGTTCGTCCGCTGGGCCAGGGAGGTCATGCGCAACGTGCGCTCGGGCGCCTCGGACAGCATTGCGAGCACGTAGTACTCGAAGTGCGTCACGCCCGCGTCGGCTCGAAGCTGCGCCTCCAGCACCCCGGGCAGCAGCTCGACCACCGCCACGAGCCGCAGCCAGGCCTCCCGCTCGGTCGCGTCGAGCCAGCGGGGCTCAGGGGACGGCGTGTCCATGACCACAGTCTACGCGATTAGTTGAAGGAACAACTAAACCGTGCGACGCTGTTACTTGTAGCGACAACAAAATCCTCGCGACCCAGGGAGCACTCATGACGACCATCTCGATCCTCGGCACCGGCAACATGGGGCAGGTGCTCGCCTCGCTCGCGGCGAAGGGCGGCCATTCCGTCCAGCAGCTCGGGTCGCAGGACGGCGCCACCCCGGTGACCGGTGACATCGTCGTCCTCGCCGTCCCCTACTCCGCGGTCGGCGACGTCATCGCCCAGCGCGGCGCTCAGCTCGTCGGGAAGATCGTCGTCGACATCAGCAACCCGCTGAACTTCGAGACCTTCGACTCCCTGCTCGTTCCGGCCGACAGCTCGGCCGCCGCCGAGATCGCCGCCGCCCTGCCTCAGTCGCGCGTCCTCAAGGCGTTCAACACCAACTTCGCCGCCACGCTCGGCAGCGGTGCGGTCGGGCCGCTGACCACGACCGTGCTGATCGCCGGCGACGACGCCGAGGCCAAGACCACGCTGGCCGGGGTCGTGACCGACGCCGGCCTCGTGACGGTGGACGCCGGATCGCTGAAGCGGGCCCGCGAACTCGAGGCGATCGGCTTCCTGCAGCTCACTCTCGCCGTCAACGAGAAGGTCTCGTGGACCGGCGGCGTCGGCATCGTCGCCTGAACCACCTGACAGCACGTCACGCCTGATCCGCACCAGTACCCCGGGAGCACGCCATGACCGTCAACGCCGTCCGCCTCAACCACGCCGTGCTGTTCGTCGCCGACCTGGAGCGGAGCATCGCGTTCTACTCAGCCGCGTTCGGAATGACGGTCATGGCGCGCGAGCCCCGCGCGAACGCCACCTTTCTGCGGCTCCCGCGGTCGGGCAACCACCACGACCTCGGGCTGTTCGGGGTGGGTGCGCAACCCCCGCGCCCACGGGGCAGCATCGGGCTGTACCACCTGGCCTGGCAGGTCGACACGATCGAGGAGCTGGAGGAGGCGCGCGCGACGCTGGCGGACCTCGGCGCGTACACCGGGGAGTCCAGCCACGGCGCGACCAAGAGCGTCTACGGGCAGGACCCCGACGGCAACGAGTTCGAGGTCATGTGGATGCTCCCCCGCGCGACCTGGGGCGAGTACGCCGACGCCGACGCCGCGCCGATCGACCGGTTGAACCTCGCCGCCGAGGTGGAGCGTTGGGCCGGTGTCCGGACCGCGGCCGAGCTCGTCCCGGTGGAGGCGTCATGACCACCCGGACCTTCGCCCCGGCCGTCGTCGCCACCTACGGCTCCACCGACCCGGCCGCGCCGCTCGTCGTCCTCCTGCACGGACGCGGGTCGAGCGAGACGGAGATCCTGGGGCTCACGCAGCACCTCCCGGTCGGTCCCGCGTACGCCGCCGTCCGGGCCCCGATCGTCGAGGGCGGCGGCTGGGCTTGGTTCGACAACCGCGGCATCGGGCGCCCGGTCGCGACGTCGCTGCGCGCCACGATGGACTGGTTCCGGACCTGGCTCGACGACGCCGCCCCGGCCGGACGGCCCGTGATCCTCGTCGGGTTCAGCGGCGGCGCCGCGTTCGCCGGCGGGCTCGCGCTCGACGACCCCGCGCGCTACGCCGGCGCGGCGATCCTGTTCGGCACACTGCCGTTTGACGTCGGAGTTCCCATCGACCCGGGTCGTCTCGCACACCTGCCGGTGTTCGTCGCCCAGGGCGAGGACGACCACGTCATCCCCCGCGACCTGCTCGACGCGACCTGGACCTATCTACTCGCCGAGTCCGGCGCGCCGACCGTCGCCCTGCGCGAGCCCGGCGGCCATTACCTGAGTTTGCTGACGGTTCGTCACCTGGCCGACTGGCTCACGCGCCGCGTCGCTTTCGTCGAGGACCACCCGAGCACGCCCGCCGGCCCCCGGCCCATCGTCACCTGGCCGACGCTGGCCGGTGGCGTCCTGCCGGCCCGTCCCGGTCCCCCGCCCGGGGTGACCTGGACGATCCCGCAACAGCAGGTGTCGGACCACGCGCCCGCCGACCTGCAGCAGCGCCTGTTCGACGCGGTTCGCGCTCTCCCGGGCGTGGGCGTCGCCGCGTCCCGGATCTCGGTGCCCGGCGCACGCGCCTTCACCCTGCGCGCGGGCACGGACGACCCCGCAGCCTTCCTCGTCCCCCGGGTCGGGGAGTTCGCGCACCTGCACCCGGAGTACGACGGCTCGCTGCACCTCGCGCTGCCGCCGGATCTCGCCGCGGACCTCGCGGCCAAGGGCTGGGGCCGACCCCACATGTGGGCGGGAACCCGGCTCCCGGCGGGGTTCGTGATGGTCTACGGCCCCCGGACCGAGGACGAACTTCCCACCGTCCTCGGCATCGTCGCCGCCAGCCACGCCTACGCCACCGGGCAGACGAAGGCGGCCTGATCAGGCCGGCTGACCAGGTCGATTGATCAGGCCGTCAGGCAGGCGATCAACGCGGCGAAGTACACGACGCCGGCGAACAGCGCGTGGAACGTGACCGGTGGCGGGAAGCGGCCGGTCACGGCGGCGCCGATCGCGGCGCCGTAGTCCCGCAGCAGTGACGACTGCTGCCCGGACAGGCGACGCCAGCGGCCGCGGAGCACCTCGTCGCCGAGGGTGTTCCCGGCCGTGATCAGACCCAGCGCGACCCATCCCCACAGCGCGCGGTCGGTCACCAGGAACGCGACCCAGGGCACCAGTCCCCCGACCGAGAACGTGACGTGCCCGAGCATCACCCCGGCCTGCTGCCGGTGCCGGTTCCAGCCCACGAGCAGCACGACTCCCACCACGGCCTGGAGCAACCACGCCGCCAGCACGAAGTAGGCCACGTCGTGACCGTACTCCGGCGCGCAACCCAGGACGGTCCGTCAGATCCGTGCACTGCCATCATGACGGCGTGAGTTCGGAACGGGTGCCGGTGGTGGTGCTGACAGGCCACCTCGGGTCGGGGAAGACGACGCTGCTCAACTTCCTGCTGCGGCGCCCGGGGGCGCGGGTCGGAGTGATCGTCAACGACTTCGGTGCGGCGAACGTCGACGCGGGCCTGGTCAGCGGGCAGGTCGACGAGCCGGCCTCGATCGCCGGGGGCTGCATCTGCTGCCTGCCCGACGCGGGCGGGCTCGACGACGCCCTCGCCAAGCTCACCCACCCGCGGCTCGGGCTCGATGTCGTTCTGGTGGAGGCCAGCGGTCTCGCCGAGCCGACGACGCTCGCACGGCTCGTGCGGTTCTCCGCGGTCGAGCGGGTCCGGCCCGGCGGTGTGGTGGAGGTCGTCGACGCGGCGGAGTACTTCGCGACCGTCGACGACGGCCGGGGCCCCGCACCGCTGCGCTTCGAGGCCGCGACGCTGGTCGTGGTGAACAAGCTCGACCGCGTCGACGCCGCCGACCGCGAGAAGACTCTCGCCCGGATCACCGAACGCGTGCGGGCCCGCAACGCCCACGTCGCGATCGTGCCCGCGGAGCACGGTCGCATCGATCCCGACCTGATCTACGACGCCGCCGCGACCGAGGACCCACCCGACCAGCTGCCGTTCGGGGAGGCGCTGCGCGCCGAGTCCCCCGTCGAGCCCCCGCACGTCCACGCCGACTCGGTCACCGTCACGGTCGACGGGGCCGTCGAGCCCGCCGGCCTCGTCGACCTGCTCACCGATCCCCCGCCGACTGCGTACCGCATCAAGGGCACCGTCACCGTCGCCACCCGCGGTCGTCCGCAGCGCTACGTCCTCCACGTCGTGGGCCGCTCCGGCGACCTCGTCCCGGCCAAGGCAGCGCCCGAGGGCCGGAGCGAGCTCGTCGCCATCGGCCTGGGCCTCGACCGCGAGCAGGTTCGCCGTCGTCTTGAGGAAGCGCTTCTTCCCACCACCGACCCGACCACCGCGGGCCTCGCCGCCCTCCGCCGCCTCCGCGCCCGGTAGGCGCACGGTCAGGCGGCGTCCAGCCGTCGCAGGATCTCACGCAGCATCTCGCCGTGACCCCGCAGCATCTCACCGTGCTCGCGGTGCGTGTTCATCCTCGGTCACGAGTGCCATTGTCCGCGGCACCGTGGACAACGCAAGAGCCCCGATCGCCGACCGCGATCGGGGCTCCTGTCTTGCGCCCGGTCAGGTGAGGATCAGACGCCGGCGAGCTCGCGGACCTTCTGCTCGCGGTCGATGGTGATGCCACCCTCGCGCTCCATGGTGGCCCACAGCTCGTCGCGCTTACGGCCCGGAATGAGGACGTAGGCGAACATGCGCGGCAGGGTCCAGGCGAGCGCGGGCTCGTCGGCCTTGCGGCCACCGATGTAGTGGAGCAGGGCCATGAAGAAGCAGGCCTCGACCATCATCAGCGCCGCGGCGACCCAACGCGCCCAGGTCGGCAGGGCCGAGTTGTGCGCGATCAGGTGGATCCAGCCGACGGTGAAGTAGGTGCCCGCCATGCCGTACGACGGCGCCATGAGGAGGAACCACTTCTTGCGGCCCTGCAGGCGCGGCACACCCCAGGCGAGGATCGCACCGACGGCGACGAACGAGGCGCCGTTGATGAACGCCCACCAGTACGGGAAGTTCAGGAACTCGAAGGGCTGGACGCCGTAGTACTTGTAGACGCCGAGGTTGATGCCGATGGTCTCCATGACCGCATCGAGGATGCCGCCCATCGCCAGCAGCATGAAGTAGTGCTCACGCTTGGCGCCGTTGCGGATGACGAAGTAGCAGAAGTACGACATCAGGCCGAGGAAGGCCACGTAACACAGGGGAATCAGCGCCGGCACGGTCACGCCGAAGTTCGTGTAGGCCGGCGCGAGGCCCGGCGCCCAGTGCAGGTGCCCGAGCATGTCGAGCATCGCTTCTTCGAGCGAGCAGATCAGGCCACCGATCATGACGATGAGCGGCATCCAGTTGCTGTTCTGAACGATCGAACGGATCGCCCACGGCAGCGCCAGGATGACCACCGCGGCACCCGCGATGAAGAAGAAGGCCACCTCGGCACCGAGACTCGCCGGACCCAGGGTCGGCTCGTTCGACGGGATGACGTTGGGCGGCCATCCCTCCTCGCCGACGAGGGGGTTCCAACTGTCCCCGCTTGCCGAAATCGCCCTCAAGGCCAATTCGTTCAACATGAGCGGCCGCTCCCGAGACGTGACGTGCGCTACTACCGGACCGTCAAGTTATACGCCACGTCCATACACGCTGTCTACAGGAACTTGTCCGACATGCGCCCCCGTCACAGGGGGCTGACCGCCCGCACCCGCGGGGTCAGGGTCTGCAGCTGCCGACGGCGGGGCAGGGTGGCGAGGGTGGCGAGCAGCCACGCGCGGGTCTCGCTCGGCCGGAGTACGACGTCGACGCCGAACGCCGCGGCAGCCCCGAGCACGCCGGCCTGCTCCGCGAACCGGCCGGTGAGCTCGGCGCGGCGGGCCGCCGGGTCCGGTGCCGCATCGATCTCGCGTCGGTACATCAGTTCGACGGCGCTCTCGGGGCCCATCACCGCGGTCCGCGCGTCGGGCCAGGCGACCACCAGTTCGGGGTCGAAGGTGCGCCCGCCGGACAGCACGACGTAACCACCGCCGTAGCCCTTGCGCGCGATGACCGTCATCGTCGGCACCGTCGCGTCGCCGAGCGCGGTGATCAACCGGGCGCACGCATTCGCCAGTCCGCTGCGTTCGGCCTCGGCGCCGACCGCGAGGCCGGGCAGGTCCATCAGCACGAGCACCGGAATGCCGAAGGCGTCGCACAGCGAGACCAGTCGCGCGGCTTTCGCCGCGGCGGCGGCGTCGAGCATCCCGGCCTTCTGCAGCGGCTGGCTCGCGACGATCCCCAGCGGACGGCCGCCGACCCGCGCCAGTGTCGTGATCAGGTTCGGGGCGTACTCCGCCTTCAGCTCGACGTCGCTGTCCGCGTCCACGATCCCCGCGATCACCGCGTGCATGTCGTAGGGCTGCCGCAGATTCGCCGGGACCGCCTCGTCGAGGGCAGCCGCGGCGTCGGACTGAGGGTCCGTCACCGACTCCACCGGCAGCGGCGCCTGGGCGTTCGACGGCAGCATCGCGAGGTACCAGCGGAGCGCGTCGAGGGCCTCGGTCTCGGAGTCGACGGCAGCGTCCACGAGTCCGTGCTGCGCCTGCGCGTCCGCTCCGCACGAAGCTTCCGCGTCGAACTGCTCCCCGGTCGCGGAGGCGGCCAGCGCGGGCGGCGCCATCCCGAGTGCGGCCTGTCCCCGCACCGCCACGACGTAGTCGCACAGGGACGCCGCCAGCGTCGGCTGGCCGTACGCCGGGCCGAGCACGGCCGCGACCATCGGGACCCACCCGGACAGCCGTGCCTGCGTCTGCTGCAGGGGGAATCCGCCGCCGAACTTCCGGGCGTCGAGGCCCTCAGACACCCGGTGCCCGCCCCCGTCCAGCAGCATGACGACCGGGATCCCGCGGGAGGCGGCCATCCGCCAGCAGCGGTCCTGCTTCGCATTGCCGAGGTCGCCGTTGCTCCCGCCCGCGACGGTGAAGTCGGTGGCGAGGACGACGACGGGTCGCCCGTCCACCGTCCCCAGACCGGCGACGAGCCCGTCGGCCGCGAGCTCGGGCGAACCCTCCGGTCGTGCCAGTGCTCCGATCTCCCGGAAGCTCCCGGCGTCGCACAGGCGCTCGATCCGCTCCCGTGCCGTGAGCTTCCCCCGCCGGTGCTGGCGTTCGACCGCCTCCGGTCGCGCCGCGTCCAGCCCGGCGGCGGTCAGGACCTCGTGCGGGCACTCAGTCATCCCGGCCTTTCGTTCGACTGCCCCCATACAGGCCGTTCGTCAGGAGGTCCCACTGCGCGGCGAACCACCGGTCCAGTACTTCGGGCGCGAAGAAGGACGCTCCGAAGGCTTCCTCGACCGCGGGCGCCATCGTCATCAGTCCCACATGCATGGCCGTGATCACGAAGGCGACCATGGTTTCGTCCGGGAGGTCGCGCAGCGCTCCGTCCCGGCTCTGTTGCGACAGCTGCGCCAACTCGATGTCCACCAGCCGACGGATGAAGGCGCGACTCCGCTCGGAGTCGTCGGAGAAGACCCGCCGGAAGAAGGCGACGACCTCCGGGTTCTGCCGGAATGCCTCGACCAGCGCACTGCGGCGCGCCTGCTCGTTCGTTGCGGGATCGTCGCCGGCGACGTGCACGACCTCCCAGAAGCGCTCGAACACGTAGTCCTCGACGGCCTCCCGCAGACCCTCTTTGGACCCGAAGTGGAAAGCGATCAGACCGGCGGACACCCCGGCACGGTCGGCGATCTCGCGGACCGGGACGCCGAATCCCTTCTCGCCGAAGGCACACAGTGCGGCCTGCCGCAGACGCGCCTTGGCGGTGACGGGATCCATCCACGGTCGCGGCGCGGGGCGGGCGGGCCGTGGGTCCCCCGTCATTCTTCCTCCCGAACCCGGCAGCGAACTCGAGGTCAGCATGCCAGACCTCGGGACGTTCACCGCTGCATTGGCGTCAGTGCCCGCTCCGGTCCCAGGTGTCCATCAGGTGCACGTGTACTTCAGGCCGTCCGGTGCTGAGAAGACCCCCTTGTTGAGGGCGATCCGGTACCAGCAGAACATCTCGACGGGAGGCTGCCCCTTGCGGAAGGTCAGTGGTGGTGCGAGGCCACCGAGGGTCTCCTTCTTCAGCGCCCAGAGCCCGTTGAGTAGGTCCGCCGACGTCACGGCGCCGGCCGGGAGGGCCCTCGATGCCGCCTGCAACAGGAGTCCGCTCCCCCAGACCGACGAGGTCGATCCGGACGTGCTGATCCTCGGGCCGTACTGGGACAGCGCCGCCGCATAGTCCGCCGCGGGACCGTCGTTGAGCGTCCAGGGGAAGGCCCCCGCCGCCGCGACCAGGCCATCCAGATCGGGTGAGTCGCGGAGCGAGTCGACCAGGGCCAGGGCGAACGAGACGAAAGTGACCTTGACGTTCTGCTGCTTGCAGTCGCGCGCGATACGGGCCAGCGAGTTGCCGTCGACCGTGGCGACAACCGCCTGTACCCCGCGGAATCGGAGCTGCAGGCACTCCGCGGTGAAGTCCGGTTGCGCCAGCGACACCTGAGCCGTGTAGACGAGCTCTCCACCCGCCTTCGTGACCGCACCCGCGTTGTAGATGTCCCGAGCGCGATAGCACGCCGCCGCTTCGCCGCAGTAGATCAGGGCGACCTTCGCGCCACCGTGCTTGACCGCCAGCTGGGCTGTTCCCCGCAGCGGGCCGTCGATGAGCGCACCCTGGGGGAAGAACATGGGGCTCTCGTACCAGCCGACGTCGGTCAGGTCACCTCCGACGAGAGGAATCTGCTTCTGCTCGAGATAGGCCTTGCTGCCGTTGAGCGAGAGCGGCGTGATGGCCCCGAAGAAGGCAATGACCTTCTGCTGCTCGACGAGGCTGCGCACCAGCGACAGGTTGCGCGAGGGGTCTCCGCCGTCGTCGGCCGTGATCACCCGAACCGGGTGCCCGTTGAGCCCGCCTCGTGCATTGACCCAACTCGCCCAGACCTGGGTCATCTCGCGGCCACCCTTGAAGATCGCTCCGAGCACTCCCGAATAGGTCCCGATGTGCCCGAGCTTGATCTCGGGCCGGTCCGCGATCTGCGGCGCCGACCCCGGTCTCGCCCCGGCTGCCGGCTGCGGCCCCTTCCCGACCGCCGCCCCGGCCGATCCGGTACCGGTGACCGGAGCAGCCGCGCCCGGAGCAGTTGCCGCGACCCCGGTCGAGGCGTTCCCGGGGATCGCGACCCCACCCGTTTCGGCCTGGGGCACCCCGACACCCGCCGGGGGCACCGCACCCATTCCCTGCCCGTCGACGGTCGCCGCGCCCAGATCGCCCGCAGCACGTGCGATCTCCGCACGGTCGACCTGCGAGCCGCACCCCGACACGGCGAGCACCAGGCTGACCGCGGCCGCCAGCACGGCGAAGCGGCGAACCCCTCGGGTCCCGAGGCACTCAGACATGCATCCTCCCGTCCCCTTCGTCCTGCAACCACGCACGACAAGGAGCCCCGGTGCGGGCCCCCGGTCGGCGGTGTTTCGAGTTCTGCTACCGGTCGGCGTCGGTCTAGCCGAACACGACGGGTACCGACTCCCACGCGTTGAAGAGGACGCTGTCCTGGCGGCGCGGCTCGCCGGCGAGGGCGAAGCGCGGATGACGCACCATCAGTTCCTCGAGGAAGACACGAATCTCCATGCGGGCCAGAGCCGCCCCCATGCAGAAGTGCTCACCGAACCCGAACGACAGGTGCATCGGGTCCGGTTCGCGCGCCAGGTCGAGCTTGTCGGCCGCGGGCCAGATCTCCTCGTCACGGTTGCCTGCCGGGTACAGCATGTAGACCCGTTCGCCCGCCCCGATGTGCTGGCCGCGGATCTCCGTCTCCTGTTTCGCAGTGCGGACGAATCCCATCGCCGGTGTGATCCAGCGCAGCAGTTCGTCGGCGGCCGTCGAGGCCAGACCGGGATCGTTGATCAGGAGCTCGTGCTGCTCCGGATGATCGAGGAAGGTCAGAAGCGCGTTGGACAACAGGTGCCGGGTCGTCTCGCCGCCGGCTGCCAACAAGAACTGGCAAAACATCAGCCGTGTGACCTCGTTCAGGCGTTCCCCGTCGATCTGTGCGTCGAGCAAGCCAGTCAGCAGATCACCGGCAGGGCAGGCTTGGCGCTGGGCGAACTGCTCGCCGAAGTAGGCGGCGGAGTTCATCAGGTCCCGGACGATCGCTTCGAACTCCTCCTGGGTCAGCGGCAGACCCACGGCTGTGGTGTCGTCCGCCCACGTGCGGAGGTCGGGAATGTTGTCCCCCGGCAGGCCCATGAGCTCACTGAGGACGAGCAGCGGGTACGGGACCGCGATGTCCTCGACCCATTCGATCGGCTCACCCGGGGTGATGCGGTCGAGCAGCGTTGTTGCGATGCGCCGGATCCTGGGCTCCATCGTGTTGACGATCTTCGCCGTGAAGGCCGTGACGATGATCTTGCGCAGCTGGCGGTGCCGCGGCGGGTCACTGGCCATCAGGTTCTCGGCGTCCGGCGGGAACAGCATCTTGACCATGCTCTGGTCGTACTTGATGTCGTTCAGCACGAGCCCGCTCTCGGAGGAGAAGAGTTCCGGCGTGCGCGAGACGTGGCGGATGTCCTCGTACCGGCTCAGCACCCACAGGTCGAGCGGTTCGTACCGGTGGACCGGCGCCTCGGCCCGCAGCCGGGCGTACACCGGCACCGGATCACCGGCGTAGAAGCTCGGGTCGTCCAGCCGGAACTCGTCGTCCAGAAACGCCACAGCGCCCTCCCTCAGTGAATCGGTAAAAACGCTACCGAAATACTGAACGCTTGTACAGCCTAACCTGAACGCACGTAAAGCGTCGCGCCGCACCGCCCGGTACAGGGAGGCGAATCGGCAGCGCTCACGGGCTCGAAAATGTAGCGTTGGAGAATACGAAACAGTAGCGTTTGGCCCATGCCACCGACCCTTCGTGCGCCGTTGTACCGGCGGCGGGTCATCGACGAGGAGCTCGACGCTCTGATCGGCCAAGGAGCGTCAGCCATCGCTCTGGTCGGCGCCAAGGCGGTGGGCAAGAGCGCAACCGCTGCGGAGCGGGCGGCGATTGCCTTCGCTCTCGACGATCCGGCCGTCCGGTCGCTCATCGAAGCCGAGCCCGCGCTCCTGCTCGGCGGCGACTCCGTTCTCATCGACGAATGGCAACATCTCCCCCAGTCGTGGGACGTCGTCCGCCGAGCCGTCGACGCCGGGGCGGAGACACAGTTCCTCCTGACCGGGTCGGCCTCGCAGACGAACCCGGGGACCCACAGCGGTGCCGGGCCCATCCTCGTCCTCCGCATGCGGCCCCAGAGCCTGGTCGAACGTGGCCTCGCTGAGCCGACCGTCTCGCTCGGAGCGCTGCTGTCCGGTGAGCTCCCTCCGGTCACCGGCACCTGCGAGGTCACGCTGTCCGGCTATGCCGCCGAGATCGTGCGCTCGGGCTTCCCCGGCATCCGCGACCTGTCGCCCCGGCTCCGGCGCGGTCAGCTCGCCGGTTACGTGCAGCGCGTCATCGATCGCGACATGGCCGAACTCGGACGCTCGGTGCGCAATCCCGCGGCGCTCGAACGCTGGCTGCGTGCGTACGCGGCTTCCTCCGCCACCACCGCGTCGTTCGAGACCATCCGCGACGCCGCCACCTCCGGCCAGGGTGAGAAGCCGGCCAGGACCACGACCATTCCGTACCGCGACGCCCTGGAGCGCTTGTACGTCCTCGACCCGATTCCCGCCTGGATGCCGCGGGCGCGGCCGATCAACCAGGTGGCCGCCGCACCGAAACATCACCTGGCCGATCCCGCCCTGGCCACCACCTTGCTCGGGATCGACGAGACCAATCTGCTGGGGCGCGGCGCAGCGGCGAGCAAAGGCGTCGCGATGCTCGCCGCGCTGTTCGAATCGCTGGTCACCCAGAGCGTGCGAATCTACGCACAGCACAACGAAGCTCAGGTCGGCCACCTTCGCCTCCACCGGGGGGAGCGCGAGGTGGACCTCATCGTCGAGAACGCCGACGGCACCGTCGTCGCGATTGAGATCAAACTGACCGCTGCGGTCGACGACGACGACGTCAAGCACCTGGCGTGGTTGCGCGAACAGATCGGCGACGACCTCCGCGACGCTGTCGTCCTCACCCCAGGCGCCTCCGCCTACCGCCGCCGCGACGGAATCGCCGTGGTTCCCGCCGCTCTCCTCGGTCCCTGAACCGAATGTCTGACGACCGGAACGAACAAGGCCCCGACCGCCTGCCGGCGATCAGGGCCTCGATCCGTACTTTCCTTGGTAGCGGGGACAGGATTTGAACCTGCGACCTCTGGGTTATGAGCCCAGCGAGCTACCGAACTGCTCCACCCCGCGTCGATGACTCCGTCAGATTACCAGCAATGGGAGCGCGATCAAATTCGGGGGTGGGTCGGGAGGCTTAACGGCCGCAGCGCCCGAGGCGGGGAGCGGGTGAGCTCCCGCACCGCGGACGCTGCGACGTCGGTCGGCCGCTACGTGTCGGCCGGCGGGGTCGGATTCGGTGGTGCCGGAGTCGGGTCCGGTGGTGCGGGCCGGGTCGGGGTCGCGACCGGGGCGTTGTTGCCCCCGCCGCCTCCGCCGCCGCGCCGGTTCTGGAGGTTCGCGGCCTTGTTCAGCGCCGCCTCCAGCCGGTCCTGGGCCTTGCCGTAGGCCGCGAAGTCACCCTTGGCGAGAGCCTCCTGGCCGTCGGAGTAGGCCTTCTGGGCGTCGGCGATCGCGGACGCGATCTGGGCGTTGACGTTCTGTCCGCCGCCCGAGCTGCCGTTGTTGTTGCCACCACCGCTGGGCGTCTCGTCCGGCGTGGTGACCCCCGAGTCGCCCTCGAAGACCTTGTCGAGGGCGTCCCCGAGACTGCGGCCGATGGCGATGTTGTCGCCGAAGGCGACGATCACCTGCTGCAGCAGCGGGAACGAGGTACCGGTCGCGGCCTGGACGTACAGCGGCTCGACGTAGAGCAGGCCACCGCCGACGGGGAGCGTCAGCAGGTTCCCGAACGTCACCTTGTTGCCGACGCGCAGCGCCAGCAGCTCGGCGTTGACGCCCGGATCGGCCTTGATCTCGTTCTGCACCTGTCTCGGGCCGGGCACGGTGGTATTTCGGGGCAGCTGGAGCACGCGGATCTTGCCGTACTCCGCCCCCGGCGTCGCGTTGACCGCCATGAACGCCGAGAGCTGCTGACGCCCCGCCGGCTCGAACGCCGTCGAGAGCGAGAAGGCCGGCTCCTTCTGACCCGGCATCTGCAGCGTCAGGTAGTACGGCGGCTGGGCCTCGGTGTCGGAGGCGACGCCGAGCGCGGTCTGACTGTCACCGGTGCCCGGGTCCCGCGGCACCTGCCAGAAGTCCGCCCGGCCGTAGAAGGTCTCCGCGTCCGTGACGTGGTAACGGGCCATCATTTCCCGCTGAACCTTGAACAGGTCCTCCGGGTAGCGCAGGTGCGACATCAGCGCGTCGGGGATCTCGCTCTTCTCCTTGACGGAGTCCGGGAACGCCTTCTTCCACGTCTTCAGGACGGGGTCTTCCTCGTCCCACGTGTAGAGGCTGACCGTGCCGTCGTAGGCGTCGACCGTCGCCTTCACCGAGTTGCGGATGTAGTTGACCTCGTCACGCGGGGCGATGACCCGACGGTCCGCCGTCGTCAGCGTGGTCTCGGTCGCCGTCCCCAGCGTCGTGCGACTGGCGTACGGGTAGTTACCGCTGGTCGTGTAGCCGTCGACGATCCACTGCACCCGGCCGTCGATGATCGCCGGGTACGGGTTGCCGTCCAGCGTGAGCCAGGGCGCAACCTTCCCGATCCGCGCCCGCGGGTCACGGATGTAGAGGATCTTCGAGGCCGTGTCGACGTCGGAGGAGAGCAGAATCTTCTGCTCGCGGAACTTCACCGCGTACAGCATCTGCTTCCAGAAGCTGCCGATCGGCACCCCGCCCTTGCCGGCGTACGTGTTGTTCGACTGGCCGTTGGGCTTGGTGTCGTCCGGATAGTCGAACTCGCGGTTCGCGCCGTCGGAACGGCCGACGATCGAGTACTCCGGCGACTCCTCACCGAAGTAGATGCGCGGCTCGTACTCGCCGACCAACTCATTGGTTGCGGAGATCCCGCCCGAGAGGTAGTTCGGACCGCCGTCGGAGTTGACGGTGTTGCCGCGCGCGGCCACGAATCCGTAGCCGTGGGTGAAGATCAGGTGGTCGGACACCCAGTTGCGCTGCTCCGGCGGGATGTCGCCGAGGTTGAGCTCACGCACCGCGGCGACAACGTCCTCGGTCCGCCCGTTGACGTTGTACCGGTCGATCTTCAGTGTGTCCGGGAACGAGTAGAAGCCACGGATCTGCTGCTGCTGCTGGAACGTCGGCGAGACGATGTTGGGGTCGAGCAGACGGATGCTCGCCGTCGTGTTCGCGTTCGCCCGCAGTGCCCCGGCCTCCGCCGTGGTCTTGGCGTCGTACTCGGTGACCTCGGCGTCCGCGATCCCGTACGCCGTCCGGGTCGCCTGGATGTTGCGGTCGATGTACGGCGCCTCGCGGGTGACCTCACTCGGGCGCACCTGGAACTGCTGGACGATCGCCGGGTACACGCCACCGATGAGGACCGCGGACAGGACCAGCAGACCGAGCCCGAGGCCCGGCAGGATCCACGTCCGCCGCCACACGTTGGCGAAGAACAGGACGGCGCAGATCAGCGCGATGCCGACGAGGATCGTCTTGGCCGGCAGCAACGCGTTGACGTCGCGGTAGCGCAGACCGGTCCACCCGGTGACGCGCTCGAACCCGCCGCCGTGGACCGCCAGGCCGTAGCGGTCCAGCCAGTACGCGACGGCCTTGAGCAGGACGAACAGACCGAGCAGCACCGAGATGTGCGCCTGCGCGGCCGGGGTCGACTTCTCCCCCGGCGTCTGCAGCCGCAGTCCGCCGTAGAGGTAGTGCGTCACGGCCGTGGCGAGCAGCGAGACCAGGACGATCGCGAAGAAGAACCCGAGGATGAAACGCCACCACGGGTAGTCGAAGACGTAGAAGGAGACGTCCTTGTTGAACTGCGGGTCCTTCACCCCGAAGCTCGTGCCGTGGCGCCACTGCAGCCAGGTGCGCCACTCACCGGCGGCGGAGGTGCCGCCGAGGATGCCGAGCACGGCACCGACGCCGACGACCAGCCACACCCGGTACGGGTCGATGCTGACGCGGTAGCGGTCGAGGTTCTGCTGCTCGGCGGACATGCCGCGGAACGCCGGCCGGAGCCGGTACGCGATCACGATGTTGGCCACGACCAGCACGGCCATGAGCAGGCCGAAGACGAGGAACAGGCCGATCCGCGTCGTCAGGCGCGTCGTGAAGACGTCCGTGTACTGGATCGAGCGGAACCACAGCAGATCGGTCATGAACGACGTGAAGACGCCGAATCCGAACAGCAGCATCACGAGGATGACCAGCGTCGGAATGAGCGCCTTGGGTCGCTTACGCCCGGTGCTGAAGGGTCGCCGACCGCTCGACCCTGCGTCGGGGGGATTGAAGGTCACGCCAGCCGTCCTGTCTCGCTAGATCATCTGGCCGTGCCAGGGCAACTTACCGAGCGTCCCGAGGGTTCCCGACGGTCGGCCCCGGCGCGTCACACCGGGAATCACCTCGTCCTTTCGTTCAGGAGGTCGAAGACGCACCGCCCGGGCTCGCCTAGGGTGAGCGCCGTGAACCCCTTCCTCCACTCCGCGCTGGTCGACATCGAGCAGCACGTCGCGCAGGGCGGCTGGGACCAGCCGACCCGGCTGTACGCCCTGGTCGAGACCGCCACGCTCCTCCGCGAGGAACCCTCCCTGATGGAGGAGTTCCAGCGGATGGGCATCGACCGGCCCCCGGCCTTCACGCCGGTCGAGCAGGAGGACCTGCCCGACATGCCCCTGGACGAGATCCTCGCCCAGATCACCTGGGGCGAGCAGGTCACGGGCTGCGCGATCGCCGTTGAGCGACTCGTGCTCCCGGCCGAGGTCGAGGTCACGATCCCCCACGACTCCCCCGAGATGCCGGCCTACGTCGCCGCCCACCCGCTGCGCGAGGAGATCCGGCTCGTCGCCGTGGTCCTGCGCAACGGCCACCGCGACTGCGCCCTGCGCATGCGCTCCAACGACAAGGACGAGGAGGTCCTCTTCGGCGAGGACCTCGCCCCCGGCCTGCTCGAGGCCCTGCTCGGCACCTTCAGCGAGTACGAGTACGAGCAGGTGAACGAGGAGGACCTCACCGACGAGGAGCGCGAACTGCTCGCCCAGGAGCGCGCGGCGGCGGCCAACGGCCACGAGCACGGTCCCGGCTGCAGCCACGACGAGGACGAGCACGGCCACGGGCACGGGCATGGCCACGGGCACTGAGGTCGGGGCTCCGCTCGGGGCCTGAACCCCCGCCGTCCCGGCGTCAGCAGGTCGGGACGGTGCCCTGCCCGGTGCGGATGGCGGTCAGCGCCTTCACCGCGGTGTCGAGGGTGTCGACGCGGACCAGCTGAATCCCGTCGGGCCGGTTCGCCGCGGCCTCGCGGCAGTTGCCGGCCGGAACCATGAAGACCGTCGCCCCGGCCTTGCGGGCGCCGAGGATCTTCATCTGGATGCCGCCGATCTTGCCGACGACGCCGTCGTCGGAGATCGAGCCGGTCCCCGCGATGTGCCGGCCGCCGGTGATGTCCTCCGGCGTCAGGCGCTCGACGATGCCGAGCGCGAACATCAGCCCGGCGCTCGGGCCGCCGACGTCGTCCAGAGAGATCGTCACCGAGAACGGGAACTCGTAGTCGACGTCCGGGGTGATCCCGACGAACGGGATCGACGGGTCGTCCGGGTTCGCCGCCGCGGTCAGGGTCTGGTTGACCCGCTTGCCGTCGCGCTCGAGGACGAACGCGACCTGCTCCCCCGGCTTGTGCTTGCGGACGAGCTCCACGACCTGCGCCGGGCCGGTGACCTTCACCCCGTCGATCCGCAGGATCCGGTCCGCGACCTGGAGCTTGCCCCAGGCCGGGGTGCCCTCGGTCAGGGCCGCGACCACGGTGTTCCCGACCAACGGGATCTTGAGCTGCTTGAGCGCCGCCGCGGTCGCGTGCGTCTGCGACAGCGCCATCTCCTGGACGTTGCGGGCCTCGATGTCCTCGGCCGACAGGTTGTCCGGGTAGACGGTGTTCCGCGGCACGACCGCGACGCCGGACTGCAGCCAGCCCTGCATCGCCTCGAACAGGCTCATCCGGTGGCTCGGGTTGCTGATCGCGACCGTCGTCAGGTCGAGCTTGCCGGTGGTCGGGAAGGTCTGCCGCCCGGAGATCACGATCAGCGGCTTGCCGTTGGCCTCACCGAGGGTGTCGGTGGCCGGGCCGGGCGAGAGCCGCGCGTACGGGACGGGCAGCAGGAGCAGGCACGCCACCATGACCGCCAGGAGCACGCCCGTCACCGACAGCGTGACGTTCCGCGCCTGACGCGCGCCCAGTCGGTTCAGCACGGAGGAACCTTACGTGAGCGTGCTTGGCCCCTACGGGGTACCGACCCACTCGGTCGAACCGTCGGTGAAGAGCTGGTGCTTCCAGATCGGCGTCTCGGCCTTGATGGTGTCGATGAGCTCCTTGCACGCCGCGAACGCCTCGCCCCGGTGCCCGGTCGAGACGGCGACGACGACCGCGAGCCCGCCGATGTCAAGGTCCCCGACCCGGTGCACGGCCGCCACCTTGATGACGTCGTGCGTCGCGGCGATGCGCTCGCAGATCTCCCGCATCTTGTCCGCGGCGGTCGGGTGCGCCGAGTACTGCAGGCCGGTCACGTTCTTGTCCTGGTCGTTGTCCCGGACCGTGCCGACGAACATCGAGATGCCGCCCGCGGCCGGGTCCTCGACCAGGGCGAGGATCTCCGCCGGGTCCAGGGGGACGTCCCGGATCTCGACCAGCCGTACCGCGTCGCTCATTCCTCGCCTCTTCTCGTCAGGGCTGCGCCTCGGCCAGTTCCCGAGCAGTTCCCGGGCGGTTTCGGACCATGGGGGGTCATGCGCGCCGCCGGCGGCGGGCCTGCCGCAGGATCGCCGCCGTCCCCATCATGGCGACCGCTGCCCCGGCCGCGCCAAGGGATGCCCGGTGAGCGTTCGCCGGACGCGCGCCGAGATCGGTCAGCATCGCCTCCAGCGCGGCGACGTTGTCGTACCGCGCGCGCCACCCGGCGGTGCGCAGCCGGTCGCTGGAGACCACCCACGGGTAGGCGACGTACCGCAGTTCGGAGGCCGGGGCGCCGACGCCGAGGCGCGCGAGCCGCTCCGCCGCCCCGAACGCCAGCGAGGACGGCAGCGTGATCCGGCGCAGCCCCGCGACCAGCTCGACGTCCTCCTGATCCAGCCACCCTTCGCACCCGACGGTGACCGCGCCGGTCACCTTCCCGAGCGCGGCGTACTCCAGCGCCGAGACCAGGTCGTCGACGTGACAGAACTGCCAGGCCGGCCGGACGCCCTGCAGGTGCAGCAGTCGCGTCGAGGAGAAGTGCCGGGTCAGCACGGTGTCCGTCCCGCCGCCGACGAGCATCGCCGGGCGCAGGACGGTCAGCGCCGGGGCGCCGGAGCCGTCCGCCGGCCGCGCGGAGCGGGCCAGGTCCTCGATCTCCATCAGCTCGGCGACCAGTCCCCGCTCCGGGGCCGCGCGCAGCGGGGCGTCCTCGTCCAGCGGCAGCGGGTTGGCCTCGTCCGCGCCGTAGACCATCGCCGAGGTGCACAGCACGACGCGGGGCACGTTCGCGCGCCCGGCCGCATCGAGCGCCGCGGCCGCGACCGGCACGTTCGCCACGGTCGGCTCCGCGGCGAAGGAGATCTCCAGGTGCACCAGCACCGACGCCCCCGCCAGCCGGTCCGCGACCAGCGGCTCGCCGGTGGCGATCGGGCGCAGCTCCGCGACCTCGGGGTGGCCGGTCAGCCGCTCCGCCAGCCGCAGCCCCAGTCCGCTGTCGGCGCCGGTGATCGCGACGACCAGCCCGCGGCCGGTTCCCCGCCCCGCGGTCGCGCGCGCCGCGCTCCACCGCTTCGGCGCCTTGCCGGTCGACTTGCCTGAGTTGCCCGTGGCCCGGCCCGCCGGGCGCGTCCCCGTGCGCTCAGAGCGAACCTGCCGCTGCGGCGGAGTCATCGCCGCCGGGGCCCGGCTAGGTTGGAGAACATGAGCAGCGCACGCTCCAGGACTTCGGGTGTCGCCGCAATTGTCGCCGACCGGGACGGATTTCCGCGATGAGCGTGCCCTTCGGATTCGGAATGCCGGGCGGCGGGGACGACGACCCCGGCAAGAACCTGGGCCCCGACAACCCCTTCGCCGCCCTGTTCAGCGGCGACCCCAACGCGCTCGGCGCGATGTTCACCCAGCTCGGCCAGATGCTGTCCTACAGCGGCGGCCCGGTGAACTGGGACCTCGCCAAGGACGTCGCCCGCAAGACCGTGGCGGCCGCCGGCGGCGACCGCTCGATGGGCGCCGGTGAGCGCGCCGAGGTCGACGAGGCGATCCGCCTGGCCGAGCTCTGGCTGGACCCGCTGACCGTCATGCCGGCCGGCGCGAACGCGTCCCTGGCCTGGAGCCGCGCGGAGTGGATCGAGCACACGCTCCCCGTGTGGAAGCAGCTCGTCGAGCCGGTCGCCGCCCGGGTGGTCGAGGCGATGGGCGGCGCGCTGCCGGGCCAGCTGCCCGAGGAGATGCGTGACGCCGCCGCCCCGCTGATGGGGATGATGAAGCAGATGGGCGGCGCGATGTTCGGTGCCCAGGTCGGCCAGGCGCTCGGGACGCTCGCCGGCGAGGTGTTCGGCGCGACCGACGTCGGCCTGCCCCTCGGCCCGCCCGCGCGGGCCGCGCTCGTCCCGGTGAACGTGGCCGCCTTCGGGCAGGGCCTCGGCGTCCCGGGCGACCAGGTCCGCCTGTTCCTCTCCCTGCGCGAGGCGGCCCACCAGCGCCTGTTCGCCCACGTGCCGTGGCTGCGCGCGCACGTCCTCGACGCCGTCGAGTCCTACGCCCGCGGCATCTCGGTGCAGATGGACAAGCTCGAGGAGATCGTCTCCGGTCTCGACCCGACGAACCCCGAAGCCATCGGCCAGGCGTTCAACGAGGGCATGTTCACCCCGGAGAACACCCCCGCGCAGCGAGCCGCGCTCACGCGCCTGGAGACGATTCTCGCGCTCGTGGAGGGCTGGGTCGACGAGGTCGCCGGCGCCGCCGCGGCCGAGCACCTCGCCGCCGCACCGCAGCTGCGCGAGGCCGTCCGCCGCCGCCGCGCGACCGGCGGCCCGGCGGAGCAGACCTTCGGCACGCTGATCGGCCTCGAGCTCCGCCCACGCCGGTTCCGCGAGGCCGCCGAGCTCTGGCGGCGCCTGACCGAGGCGCGCGGCGTCGACGGCCGCGACGCGCTCTGGGTGCACCCGGACCTGCTGCCCACCGCCGACGACCTCGACCATCCCGCGGCGTTCGTGGAGGCCGGGCAGATCGCCGGTGGCAGCGACCTCGACATCTCGAGCCTGCTCGACGGCAGCCTCGGCGAAGCCCCGCCGGAGCAGCCCCCGCCGGGTTCCGGGCCGAGGGACGCCGAGGGCGACGACAACCCCGAGAAGTGAGCCTGCATGCCGACGCCGTCAGGGTTCTGACGGCGTATCAGCCCGCGGACGAGCACCAGCAGGAGCTCCGTGCGTCGTTCCTGACGTTCCTCGGCGCGAACGCCGACGCGATGACCCGCGAGTGCCGGCCGGCGCACCTGACCGGCAGCGCGATCATCGTCGACGCGGCCGGCGAGCGGGTGCTGCTCGCCTTTCACGGGAAAGCCCACATGTGGCTGCAGATGGGCGGGCACTGCGAGCCCGGCGACCGCGCGCTCGCCGACGTCGCGCTGCGGGAGGCCCGCGAGGAGTCGGGCATCGCGACCCTGACGCTCCTCCCCGACCCCGTCCTGCTCGACCGGCACGCGGCGCCCTGCTCGCCGTACGTCGAGCACCACCTCGACGTCATGTACGTCGCGATCGCGCCGCCCGACGCCGTCGAGCAGGTCAGCCCGGAGTCCATCCGGCTGGGCTGGTTCGCCCCGGACGAGATCCCCGAACCCACCGACGACGCGGTACGCCGCCTCGCCCGGGCCGGGACCGCCCGCGTCCGCGCCGAGCTCGCCGGCCGGTGAGCGGCGCCTCCTCCTCCGGCTCGGGCGGGCTGGGGCTGGGTCGGATCCCGGCCGTCCTCGAGGACGACGCGCCGGTGACGGTCCGCCAGCACGCCGTGCTCGGCGTCGGGGTGTTCCTGACGCTCGTCATCGGCGCCCTGGCGGTCACGGTGCTCGCCGACCCCGGCGAGTCCGGCGGCACCGACAACGCGTTCACCGACCGCTGGGTGTTCGGCGCGATCGTCGTACCCGCGGCCTACGGCATCCGCCGCTACCTGTTCCGCCCCCGGATCGTCGTCGACGCCGCCGGCGTCCGGTTCGACAACGCGTTCTCCTCGGTCGCGCTGCCGTGGGAGGACGTCGCCGACGCCCGGGGCCGCGGCTTCGTCGAGGTCGTCGGCACCGACGGCGACTGCGCCCGCGCGCTGCTCTACGGCCCCACCTTCGCCGGGCCTCTGACCCGCGAGGAACGGCCCGCCGCGTTGGTCGCCCTGATCCGGGCCGAGGCCGCGCGCCGCAACGGCCGCGACCCGCTCCCCGAGGACTACGCCGCGACCCCGCTGGTCTCCGACCTCGCCGCCGACGCCGAGGACCGACCGGTCCCCGACCCGGTCATCCACCCGCGCCCGAGCTACGGGGTGCCGGAGGCGGTCACCTACCTGGTGCTCTGGACGGCGGCCTGTGCCGTCGCCGCGGCGCTGGCCTGAGCGGCCGCGGAGACCCTGGGGTCACGCCTCGGGGGCGTCGGAGGACTCGGACAGGTCCAGCCCGGCGGCGGAGGAGACGCCGTCCAGGTAGCCCCGGGCCCGCTCGGTGCGCGGGTAGGGCTCCAGCAGCTTCCAGAACGCGGCGCTGTGGTCGGGTACGAGCAGGTGCGCGAGCTCGTGCAGCAGCACGTAGTCGACGACGTACCGGGGCATTCCCTGCAGCCGGGTGGAGAGGCGGATCGTCGCGTCGATCGGGGTGCACGAGCCCCAGCGGTTGACCTGGTTGTCGGCCCAGCGCACCGAGGTCGGCACGGCCGCACCGCCCAGGTAGCGGTTGGAGAGCTCGCGGGCCCGGGTCATCAGCTCGGCGTCGCTGGGGCGTCCCCGGGCCTCCTGGGCCTGCAGGCGGGCCAGCATCGTCTCGACCCAGTAGCGCTCGTCGGCGCGGCTCATGCGGGCGGGGATCAGCACCACCGTCCGGCCGTCCTCGCGGTAGGCGGAGACGGTGCTGCGCCGGCGCGTGCTGCGACGGACTTCGACCTGGTCGAAGGCGACCTCGTCCGACGCCCCGGCGCGCCGACGCGAGGTCATGCCCGAACCCCACGAGTCACACTCAGGACGCTACCGGCCCCGCCCACCGGTCCGCGGGAGGACGACACGCTCGTGACCAGAAATCCACACCCTCATGACCCGGAACCGCCCTGCTCAGCGGCGCGCGCCCTCGAACCTGGGAGGGTTTCCCACAAAGTTGTCCACAACCCGGTCGGGCGCAGCTCCAGGCCCGGCTGAGCGTGGCGAATCTCGCGCGGGATGCCCCGGTTTGTCACGATTTGGGCGTTTTTACGGGACCCGCCGTGTGTCGCCACGGCCCCAACTGGCGTCCGCAGGCTCCGACGGGCACTAGTGTGTGCCGTCGTCGCGCGGGGCAGCACGCCGACAACCGCCCGACGCGACCGGCTGGTGCCGGTCGACCAAACCCGAGGGAGAAGAGATGGCCGAGACCTACACCGGCGAGGCGTACTGCGTGAAGTGCAAGGAGAAGCGCGACTTCACCGGCGAGGTGAAGGTCAGCGACTCGGGCCGCCGCATGGCGCAGGGCATCTGCAAGGTGTGCGGCACCAAGCTGAACCGCATTCTCGGCAAGGCCTGAGTCCCGCCCGGATCCACCGTTCCACCCCCGGCCCGGGTCGCGAACCCGGCCGGTTGTCCACAGCCTGGCCCCGCGCTCCGGCGCGGAGGCCGAGGCTGCGGCAGGCTTCCCTCCGGACCCGTCAGGTCCGGGAGGGAGGGGCCGTGCCCACGCCACCGCCGATGCGTCGCCCCAAGCTGAAAGCCGGTCTGAGCCGGCTCCGCCGCGGCCCCGCGACCGTCCAGTTCGGCCTGGACCCGGATCGCGCGGTGCTCGTCAGCGGCATCGACGCTCCGCTGGACGACTTCCTGGACCGGCTCGACGGCACGGTCCACCCCGCCGAGCTCGCGCGGTGCCTGGACATTCCCGCCGCCCGCGTCCGGCGTCTGCTGGCCGAACTCGCGGCCGCGGACCTGCTGGAGGACGCGGCGGTCACCGCCGACGGCTGGTACCGCCTCCCCCTGACGTCCCGGGACCGCCTCACGCCGGACCTGGCCGCGGCGGCCCTCGCCCACCCCGGCCCCGACGCCGGCAAACGCGCGCTGTCCCGCCGCCTGGCCGCCGCCGTCGAGGTCCGCGGCGGCGGGCGGGTCGGCGCGACGACCGCCGCCCTGCTCGCGGCGGCCGGGGTCGGCCACGTCCACGTCGTCGACGAGACCGTCACGACCCCGGCCGACCTCGCGCCCGGCGGGCTCCGGCGCGCCGAGCTCGGGCAGTGCCGCGGCCCGGCCGCCACGGCCGTCGCCGGCGAGTTCGCGGCCCGGCCCTGGGCCAACGCCGCTCCCCCGACCCTGGTGATCCTGGCCGACCGGCTCCCGGGGCTCGGGGACGCCGACGACCTCGTCCGGGCCGGGACGCCGCACCTGGTGGCCGCACTGCGCGAGGCCGAGGGGGTCGTGGGCCCCCTGGTCGTCCCGTTCCGCAGCTCGTGCCTGCACTGCCACCACCTGATCCGCAGCGACCGGGACCGGGCCTGGCCCCATCTCGCGGCCCAGGTCGCTGCGGCCGAGCCCACGGCCGGCCCACGCCCGGCCGACGTGGTCCTCGCCACGCTGGTGGCCGCGCAGGCGGCCCTGGAGGCCCTGTCCTACCTCGACACCGGCTCCGCCGACACCGTCGACGGCACGCTGCATCTACGCCTGCCGGGCGGGTCCCGGCGTCGCCGCAGCTGGCGCCGCCACCCCGCCTGCGGCTGCGCCTGGGCCGAGCGGACGGCGGGTTGAGCGGTGGGTTGAGCGATGGTTGAGCGGTGGGTCGAGCGGTGGGTTGAGACGGGCGCCGCAGCCCAGATGGCTCCGCGCGCGGCCGAGATTCGCGACAATGGCGGGGTGAGTGACGCGCCCCGAGGACCTGCCGACATCCCGATCCGGGCCGTGACCCGGGGCGCCAAACTGGCCGCGTTGCCCCTGGGCATGGCCGGCCGGGCGACCCTCGGGATCGGCAAACGGATCGGCGGCAAGCCCGCCGAGATCGTCACCGCGGAGATTCAGCAGCGCACCGCCGAGCAGATCTTCAAGACGCTCGGCGAGCTCAAGGGCGGGGCCATGAAGTTCGGCCAGGCCCTGTCGGTGTTCGAGGCCGCGCTGCCCGAACCGGTGATCGCCCCCTACCGCGCCACGCTGGTCAAGCTGCAGGAGGCGGCCCCGCCGCTGCCCGCCCGCGTCGTCCACGACGTCCTCCGGACCAACCTGGGCCCGGACTGGCAGGACCTGTTCACCGAGTTCGACGCCAGGGCCGTCGCCGCGGCGAGCGTCGGGCAGGTGCACCGCGCGACCTGGTCGGACGGCCGGGACGTCGCGGTCAAGATCCAGTACCCCGGCGCCGGGGAGGCCCTGCTCGGCGACCTGAACCAGATCAGCCGCCTCGCCCGTCTGTTCGGCTCGATGGTGCCCGGCCTGGACATCAAGGCCCTCATGGTCGAGCTCAAGGAGCGCGTCGCCGAGGAACTCGACTACGCCCTCGAGGCCGACTCCCAGCGCGCCTTCGCCGCCGCCTTCGCCGACGACCCGGACTTCTGCGTCCCGCAGGTCGTCCACCAGGCCGGGAACGTGATCGTCACCGAGTGGATCGACGGCACGCCGCTGTCGAAGGTGATCGCCGAGGGCGACCAGGAGACCCGCAACCGGGCCGGCGTGCTCTACCACCGCTTCCACCTGTCGAGCCCGACGCGCGTCGGCAAGCTGCACGCGGACCCGCACCCGGGCAACTTCCGGATCCTGCCCGACGGGCGACTCGGCGTCCTCGACTTCGGCGCCGTCAACCACCTGCCCGAGGGCGTCCCGCCGGTGATCGGCGTACTGCTGCAGCAGGCCCTGCGCGGCGAGGCGAAGGCGGTCGTGGACGGTCTCCGCGCCGAGGGCTTCCTCAAGCCGACGATCGACCTCGACCCCGACCGGGCCCTGGCCTACCTGCTGCCGTTCCTGGAGCCGGTGACCGTGCCGGAGTTCCAGTTCAGCCGGGCCTGGCTGCGCGCTCAGGGCCAGCGCATCGGCGACCCCCGCTCCCCCAACTACTCCACCGGCCTGCAGTTCAACCTGCCGCCGCGGTACCTGCTGCTCCACCGGGTCTGGCTCGGCTCGATCGGTGTCCTGTGCCAGCTCGAGGCCTCCGGCCCGTGGCGCGAGGAGCTCGCCGCGTGGCTCCCCGGAGCCGACGGGCTCACCGACATCCCGTACCGCACACCCGAGGAGATCGTCGGCGAGTAGCCGACACGCCCCGTCCCCCCAAACGGTGATGGCCCGTCACTCGGTCGCAGGATGCGATCGGGTGACGGGCCATCGTGTTGGCTCCGTGAGTTCGGGCCGGCCTAGGCGCCGGCCACGCGGGCGACCGCCAGTTCGGCGCGACGCTGTGCGCGGGCCGCGCGCCGCTGCAGCCGCTCCGCCCGGCGCTGACGCCGGACCGTGGCGAGCAGGCGCTCGTGCTCGGCCTCGCACAGGCGTACCCGCATGTGCTCACGAGCCAGGTCCTCATTGCTGAACATGACCAGGCACTCCACTTCCAACGGATCCCCTTGTGGGGGAAAGTCCATGTCTCCATAAGAACTGACGCCGCGTGAGGGTTACTCCCACGGATCAGGCTGCTGCGGAACTTCGAACCAAACGTCAGGCCACTCGCAGGCCATCGGCAGGCCATTTCGGTCACGCAGCGATCGGGTTCTTGCGCGGACGACCCCGGGGCCGCTTGCGCGGCACGACGACGCCCTGCACGAACAGCTCGCCGCCCCAGACGCCCCACGGCTCGGCGCGCTCCAGCGCTCCGGCGAGGCACGCCGAACGGATCGGGCAGTTCTGGCACAGCGACTTCGCGTACTCGACGTCGTCGGGCGACTCGGCGAAGAACAGCTCCGCGTCGAACGCGCGGCACGGGATCTTCTCGAGCAGCTCGGCCGGCGCCGAGTTCAGCGCTTCGGTCGGGCTCTGCGCGGTGGTGCACAACATTCGGGTCTCACCCCTTGTGAGGGAACTTGCTCGGGCTGGTGGCTCGGTGGTGGACGGGTGGCGGCGAAACAAAAAGGCCGCGGATCCCGGGTTTCGGGTTCCGCGGCCTGGAGAGTGCCGGTCGATGGTGCCTAGACCGGTGGTCCAAGGGTGCGGAAGCCCGAACGGGCGAAAACGTCCTTACGCAGGGCAGCGGCGACGCCAACCGTCGTCGGGAGAGCCGTCAGGAGGACAGACTTCTCCTGCGGAACGGAGGCCATCGGCGCGATGTGGACGCCCTGCACGCAGCCGTGCTCATAGGCCGACCAAGGACGCGCGACAGTGCCCGTCGCCGGTACGCCGATGACACCCAGCTGGGTCGTTCCGACGGTGTTCGTCATGTTCTCCACGGGGGTCACCTCCGTCCTGGCTCGGGCAGCCGCAGTCGATCCGCGGCGTAGCAGATGGTGGAAGGCTAGAGGTCGCGTACTTCCGGCCGCAAGCGATTTATTCGGCGTTCTTCTGCGGCGCGCGCAACAGTTCCTACCGACAAGGGTTCATTCCGCCGCAGAACTTGCACCGACGGGTTCGCCGGCACAGATGGCGAGCACGTCCGTGCCGTAGCGATCGAGCTTGGAGGCGCCGATCCCGGCAATGCGGCCGAGTGCCCGCAGGTCGCCCGGTTCGGCCTCCGCGATCGCCTGCAACGTCGCGTCGGTGAACACGCAGTACGCGGGCAGCGACGCCTCCCGCGCCCGGGCCAGCCGCCAGGCCTTGAGGCGTTCCAGCAGCTCCTCGTCGTAGTCCGAGGGGCAGTCCGTGCAGCGCCCGAGCTTGCGCGCGACGGCGTCGACCAGCGTCTTCCCGCAGACCCGGCACGAGGTCACGGCCTTGCCGCGGTCCCGCTTGGGCTTGGCCGGCCGCCGCGGGCCGGCCTCGACCGCGACCAGGCCGTCGAGGAACCGCGACGGGCGCCGGTTGCCCCGCCCGCCCGGTGTGCGGGCGGTGGCCCAGGACAGGAACAGCCGGTCGCGGGCCCGGGTCAGCCCGACGTAGAACAGCCGGCGCTCCTCGGCGACGGCCTCGTCGGTGTCGGCGTAGGTGATCGGCAGCATCCCCTCGACGAGCCCGACCAGGAAGACGGCGTCCCACTCCAGGCCCTTCGCGGCGTGCAGGGAGGCCAGCGTGACCCCCTCGACGACCGGCACGTGGGCGTCGGCGGCGCGGGTGTCGAGCTCGGTCACCAGCGTCGCGAGCGTCGCGCCCGGGTCCGCGACGGCCAGCTCCTCGGCGATGCGGACCAGCGCCGCCAGCGACTCGGCCCGCTCGGCCGCAGCACCACGGGCGCCGTCGGACGTGGTGGAGAGGCCCGCGCTGGCGAGGACGTCCCGGACGGTGTCGACGAGCCCGCGGCCGCCCTCCAGCTCGGTGTCGGTCCCGGCCGCGATCGAGCGGGCCGCCCCGCGCAGGCGGACGCGCGCCTCGCGAACCTCGGGCCGCTCGAAGAACTTCTCCCCGCCGCGCAGCAGGTACGGGACCCCGCGGTCGGCCAGCGCCTGCTCGTAGGCCAGGGACTGGCCGTTGGTGCGGAACAGCACCGCGATCTGGCTGGCCGGGACGCCCTCCTCCCGCAAGGCGGCGATCCGGTCGGCGACGGCGGCCGCCTCGGCCTCCTCGTCCGGGTACTCCGCCAACGTCGGCGCGACCCCGGCCGGGCGCTGGGCGCGCAGGTCGCCGGTCCGCGGCCCGTCGGCCGGGGTGGCCCCGACCAGGACCCGGTTCGCGAGGGCGATCACCTCGGGCGTCGAGCGGTAGTTCCGGGTCAGGCGGACGACCCGCGCGCCGGGGTGCTGCCGCGAGAACTGCAGCAGGTGGTCCGGGGTCGCCCCGGCGAAGGAGTAGATCGTCTGCGCCGGGTCGCCGACGACGCAGACCTCGTGGCGGTCGCCGAGCCAGAGGTCGAGCAGGCGCTGCTGCAGCGGGCTGACGTCCTGGTACTCGTCGACGACGAAGTGCCGGTACTGGCGGCGGACCTGCTCGGCGGCATCCGCGCTGTCGGCGAGCACGCCGACGGTCAGCAGGAGGATGTCCTCCATGTCGATGATCCCGCGGGACCGCTTGGTGTCCTCGTAGGCGCCGTAGAGCTCGGCCATCCCGGCCGGGTCCAGGCCCGCCGGCGGCGTCCGGCCGGCCGCCGCCGCGGCCCGGGCGTACTCGGCCGGGGCGATCTGGCTCACCTTGGCCCACTCGATCTCGGCCGCGAGGTCGCGCACCTCGGCCTGGCCGGGGCGCACCCCGACCCGGGACGCGGCCGCCGCGACCAGCGGGGCCTTCTTGGCCTCGATCGTCGGCAGCTCGCCGCCCACGACCATCGGCCAGAAGTACTGGAGCTGGCGCAGCGCGGCGGAGTGGAACGTCCGGGCCTGGACGCCGGCGGCGCCGAGCGCGCGCAGGCGCGTCCGCATCTCCCCCGCGGCGCGCGTGGTGAAGGTGACGGCGAGCACGCACTGCGGCGGGTACACCCCGGTCCGGACGCCGTGCGCGATGCGGTGCGTGATCGCGCGGGTCTTGCCGGTTCCGGCGCCGGCGAGGACGCAGACCGGGCCTTCGAGGGCCTCGGCGACCTCACGCTGTTCCGGGTCGAGCGCGTCCAGGATCTGCCTGTCCGACATCGTCACGAGCGGCCCCGAGCTGTCATACCGACATCCTCGCAGCCGCCGCTGACAGCGGTCGGGGTGTGCTCAGCCGCGACTCAGGCCCGACTCAGGCCCGGCCGAGCCCGAACAGGCTCTTCCAGGTCTGCAGCCCGACCTTGCCGTCGACGACGAGGCCCTTGCGGCGCTGGTACCGCTTCACGACGTCCTTCGTCTGGGTGCCGTAGTACCCGTCCCGGACGATCGGCCCGTACCCGAGGTCGTGCAGGCGGAGCTGGATGAACAGCGTGCGCTCGCGGTACTTGCGCCGCAGCGCGGTCGTGTACTGCGGGCCCTGGTAGAACAGGTGGTCGAGCTCGTCGGGCAGGTTCGGGCACTGCTTGCTGGTCCCGCCCCGCCAGACCTTCTTGACCTGCTTGGCCGGGCACTGCTTCCCGCTCTTGGTGTGCGCCGGAGCCGCCGGGGCCGCCGTCGCGGCCGGGAACTCCACCACCGCCCCGCCGAGCAGCGACAGTCCCAACGCCATCGCGGACATCCCCACCCGTGCGCGCATGAGTCTCCCCTTCCGACGCCCCTTCGGAGCCCCTTCGAAGCCCTGCCGGGCACCGTAGTGAGATGGGGCGGAAGAAGCGACGCCCCTGCGCTGTTTCAGCGACAGCGGCCCGGAACCCCGGACCGACAGCCCCGACGAGAGGTAGCCACGCCCGCCATGGCCGACTACGCCAGCCAGCTCGACCCCGACGTTCTTGTGATGTTCTCGACGCCGTGGTGCGGCTACTGCAAGCGCCTCAAGCTGCTGCTGGACTCCGACGGCATCCCGTTCGTCGAGGTCAACATCGAGGCCGACCCGGCCGCCGAGAAGTTCGTGGTCGAGGCCAACGGCGACGGCACCACCACCGTCCCGACCCTCCGCTTCCCCGACGGCTCCACCGCGGTCAACCCCACCTTCGCCCAGGTGAAGGACCGCCTCGCCCAGAGCGCCTGACCCGCCGCGCCCAGACCGCCTGACCCGCCGCGCCCAGACCGCCTGACCCGCCGCGCCGTCAAGAAAGGGTGACACCCCTTACTGCGGAGTAAGGGGTGTCACCCTTTCTTCACACGGGTCAGGTGCGCGAGCCGCCCCAGGAGTTGGACTTCGGCAGGGGCTCGCCGTACCAGCGCTCGATGAGCCAGCGGGCGATGGAGATCGAGCCGGGCATGAGGATCTCGCCCCGGCGGCCGGCTTCCAGCAGTTCGCCGCGGGAGAGCCAACGGGCCTCGGCGATCTCCTCCGGGTCGAGAGTGATGTCCGTCGACGAGGCGCGGGCGTGGAAGCCGAGCATCAGCGAGCTCGGGAACGGCCAGGGCTGCGAGGCCTGGTAGGTCACCTCGTCGACGACGACGCCGACCTCCTCCAGCACCTCGCGCCGGACGGCCTGCTCGAGGGACTCCCCCGGCTCGACGAAGCCGGCGAGGGTGGAGAAGCGGCCCTCCGGCCACACGGGTGCGCGCCCGAGGAGCGCACGGTCGTCGTCGTCGACGACGAGCATGATCACCGCCGGGTCGCTACGCGGGAACTGCTGCATCCCGCAGTCCGGGCACCGGCGGACGTGGCCGGCCGCCGTCGACTCCGTCCGCGCCCCGCAGTTCGGGCAGAACTGGTGCCGGGCGTGCCAGTTCGCGAGCCCGACGGCGTGCACGAACAACCCGGACGCCGCGGCGGACAGCCGGGAGGAGATCTCGCGCAGATGCGTGACCCGCTGCTCCTCGCCGTTCGCGACCAGCTCGCGGTCGACCGCGAAGTACGGAACCCCGGCGTCGTCGAAGCCGAGAAAGAACCGCCCGTCCGGGGCCACGTCCTCGAGCTGACTCGACGTCAGGTAGACGAGGTCGCTGCCGTCGGCGAGAAGCAGGCTGGCGGAGTCGCGGACCACCAGGACGCGCGCCCGCGGGTCGGACCATGCCGCGTCGAGGGCCTTCGGATCCAGCCGCAGGTGCGCCGACCGGTCGTGGGTGGCCCGGGACAGCCGCAGCTCGTTCATAATCCGACCCTACGGATCCGCGCGCGTCAGGGAACGGCCGCCCACGCCGGACCGGCGAGGATCTCCTCGAGCTCGACGCGCCCGGGCAGCTCCGGCCGGACGACCTTGCCCGAGCGGACGTACAGGAACGCCGCCGACACCTCCTCCGGCTCGACCCCGGCGATCTCGGCCCAGGCGAGGCGGTAGATCGCGAGCTGGAGCGGGTCGGCCGTGGCCGACTTCGAGGTCTTCCAGTCGACGACCTCGTAGCCGTCGAGCATCTCGTAGACCGCGTCGATCCGCCCCCGGACCACGCGCCCGGCGATCGCGAGCGCGAACGGGGCCTCGATCCGGTACGGGCGCTGATCGGCATACGGGCCGCGCAGGAACGCCTTCTGCAGGGCGGCCAGGTCGGCGTCGTCGAGCGCGGCGTCCGCGGCGCCGGGGAGGTCGTCGGGTTCCAGCAGCGGCTGCTGGCCGAACAGGGCCTCGACCCAGCCGTGGAAGCGCGTCCCCCGGCGCGCGGCGGGCGCGGGCCGGCGCGGCATCGGCCGGGCGAGCTCGCGGGCCAGGGCGTCGGGGTCGGTCGCGAGCGTGAGGACCTGCGACGCGGACAGCGACGCCGGCAGCTCCACCTCGCGCACGGTCGACCGCGTCCGGGCGAGCTCGGTCAGCAGCAGGTCGAGATCGCGGTCCCAACCCGCGGCCAGCTCGGCCTCCGCCGGGGACAGCCCGTCGGGCACCACGGTGCGGCGGTCCGGGTCGCGCAACGCGGCGCGGACCAGCTTCGCGCCGGCGCGACGCCGGGCCAGCGCGTCCTCGTTCAGCGGCGCCGGCCACGGGTACTCGACGACGATGCCGCGCTGCGGGTTCTCCGCCCCCGGCTCGGGCTCGTCGGCCCACGGGCCGCCGGGGTCCAGCCCGCGCTCGGCGGCGAAGGCCCGCGCGGCGAGCAGGTACTCCGACGGGCCGCGCGGCTTCTTCTGCGTCGGCCCCCACCAGTGCGCGGAGGCGACGAGCCGCCGCCGCGGGCGGGTGAAGGCGACGTAGCCGAGGCGGCGTTCTTCGAGCTGCGCCTGCTCGCGGACGGCCTTCTCGAACGTGTCGATGCCCTTGCTGGTCAGCTCGGGCGGCGAGGGCAGGGAGTCGCGGTCGCCGCGCAGGGCGTAGGGCAGCGAGTCGCCGCGGCTGGTCCACTTCGCCCGGCCCTGGTTCGACGGGAAGACCGTGCGGGTCAGGTCGGGCAGGACGACGACGTCCCACTCCAGGCCCTTGGACTTGTGGGCGGTCATCAGCTTGACCGAGTTCGCCGAGCCCGGCGTCGCGGAGTCCAGCCCGCGCTCGTGCTCCTCCGCCGCGCGCAGGTAGGCGAGGAACGCCGAGACCGAGGAGTCGCCGTCGAGGTCGCTGAACGCCGCGGCGACGTCGAGGAAGGCGGCGAGCGACTCGCGCCGCCGGGTCGCCACCGCGTGCGGTCCGGCGGCGATCTCGACGTCGAGGCCGGTCACGGCGAGCACGCGGTGCAGCAGGTCGACCAGCGGCTCGCCGACGTGGCGGCGGAGCTCACCGATCTCGGCGTCGAGCGCCGCGAACCGGGCCAGCGCGGCGTCGGAGTAGCCGAGGTCGCCGGGCCAGGCCATCGCGTCGGAGAGCGAGACCAGTTCGGCCGGGTCGGTGATCGGTACGGCCGCTTCGAGCGGGGTGAGCGTGGAGTCACGTGGCACCGCGACCAGGTCGCGGGCCCGCCGGCCGAGCAGCGCGAGGTCGCGGGGGCCGATGCGCCAGCGCGGACCGGTGAGCAACCGGACGAGGGCCGCGTTCGCCGTCGCCTCGTCGAGCACCTCAAGGACGGCGACGACGTCGGCCACCTCGGGCAGGTGCACCAGACCGCCGAGACCGACGACCTCGACGGGGATGTCGCGCGCGACCAGCTCGCCGTGGACCGGCCCGATGTCGCGGGTCGCCCGCACCAGGACCGCGATCTCGCCGGGCTCGGTGCCTTCGGCGATCGCCGCGGCGACCTGGTCGCCCACCCAGCGGATCTCCTCCGGGTACGTGTCGAACAGCCCGGTGCGGATCTCGCCGCGTCCGAGGTTGTCGTCGCACGGGGTCAGCGCCTCGACGCCGGCGTGCAGCCTGCGCAACGGCTCCGCGAGGGTGTTCGCGAGGTCGAGGACGACCTGCCCGCTGCGCCGGTTCTCCCGCAGCGAGTAACGGCCGGCCTCGACTGACGGTCCATCAGGCCCGAACGCCGGGAAGTGCCGAGGGAAGTCCTCCAGGTTCGCCACCGAGGCCCCGCGCCAGCCGTAGATCGCCTGACAGGGGTCGCCGACGGCGGTGACCGGGTGGCCACCGCCGAACAGCCCGACCAGCATCCGCCGCTGGGCGACGGAGGTGTCCTGGTACTCGTCGAGCAGCACGACGCGGTAGCGCTCCCGCAGCGCTGCACCCACCGGCGGGCACTGCTCGGCCAGCCGCGCGGCCAGCGCCATCTGGTCGCCGAAGTCGACGAGGTCGCGCTCGGCCTTCTCGGCGCGGTACGCCTCGACCAGGTCGGCGAACTCCAGCCGGCGGCGGGCGGCGACGATCGCCTTCGCGACCGCGTTGGACGGGGTGTCGGCGCCCTTGACGGTCCGCAGCCGCTCGATCAGCTCACGGTCGTGCGCGCGGAGCTCGTCGAGGTCGACGAGGTGCTCGGAGCACTCCCCCTCGAGCGCAAGGAGGTCGACGACGAGGTCCGGCACCGACTTCTCCAGCGCCGGGAACGGCCCGCGGGCGCGGCAGATCACCCGCGCGGCGAGCTGGTAGCGCGAGGCGTCGGCGAGCAACTTCGCGTGCGGCTCGACGCCGAGGCGCAGCCCGTGCTCCTCGATCAGCTGGGCGGCGAAGGAGTGGTACGTGGAGACGGTCGGCTCGCCGGCGTCCTCACCCTGGGGCTCCGGCCCGCCGACGGGGGCGGAGATGCCGGCCTTCGTGAGCGCCGACCGGATGCGGACGTTCAGCTCGCCCGCGGCCTTGGTCGTGAACGTCAGGCCGAGCACGGCGTCCGGCGCGACCTGCCCGGTACCGACCAGCCACACGACCCGCGCGGCCATGACGGTGGTCTTGCCCGACCCGGCCCCGGCGACGATGACGCCCGGCTCGAGCGGGGCGACGATCGCCGCCCGCTGCTCGGCGTTGTACGGGACGCCCAGCAGCCGGATCAGGTCGTCGATGTCGCGGATCGGCGCGTTCACGGAATCACCTGCCGGCCCTCGGCCCGCCCGGAGCAGCAGCGGCGGTACTCGCACATGTCGCAGTCGTCCGACGGCCGGGGCGTGAACTGCTCCTCCCGCAGCCGCTGAGCCGCCTCGCCCAGCAGCTCCAACGCCCAGTTCGGGTTCTCCGCGTCGGCGCACGCGTCCTGCGCGTGAACCTTCGGCAGGCCCTTGGCGTTGACCTGACGGAGCATCACCAGCTCGGCGCCCCCGCACTCCTGCGAGACGCCGAGCTCGTCGAGGGCGCCGACGGCGACCGCCGCCTGGTAGGTGGCGAGCTGCGGGTGCGCGGCGATCTCCTCCTTGGTCGGCGAGCTCTTGGAGGTCTTGAAGTCCACGACCCGCGTGCGCCCGTCGGCGTCGCGCTCGATGCGGTCGAGCGACCCGCGCAGGTGCACGGTCTCGCCACCGGCGTCGAGGTGGATGTCGAACGGCACCTCGGCGCCGACCAGCTCCCGGTCCGGCCGCCCCGAGTGCCAGGCGAGGAACGCGCGCAGCGCCTCCCGCGCGGCCTCGCGCTGGACCGCGGACTGCCAGGACGCGTCGAACGTCAGCTCGGACCACACGGTGTCGAGCCGCTTCATCAGCGCGTCGAGGTCGTCGACGCCGGTCCGCGCGACCTCCTCGGCGAGGGCGTGCAGGACGTTGCCGAACGTCATGCGGATCGTCGGCGCGCTGTCGGCGGAGACCTCGCGCTGCAGGAACCACCGCAGCGGGCAGGAGGTCAGCCCCTGCACCGCGCTGGCGGAGAGCTTGAGCGGCTCGTCGAGCGGGCGCACCGGAACCTCGGCGTCGCTGGGATCGACCGTGCCCCACCAGCGTTCCGGGGCGGCGGACGGGACGAGCGGGCGGCCCGCGCCGTCGCGGGCGTCGGCGAGGGTGGCCAGCCTCCCGGCGGCGACCGCCCGCATCGCGTCGGACGTCGAGGGGTCCTCGAGCACCGCGCGGAGCGAGGCGACCAGCGCGGCCGGGGCGAGGGTCCGCGCCGGGCGGGTGCGCACCTCGCGGACCTCGACACCGAGCTCCCGCAGGAAGCGGGAGGGTCGGTCGCCGTCCTCGTCGGGGGCGTCGACGGCGGTGACGAGCAGGCGCTGCTTGGCGCGCGTCACCGCGACGTAGAACAGCCGGCGCTCCTCGGCCACCACGCTCGAGATGCTCGGCACCGGCGCCAGGCCGTCGGGTTCGAGGCGGTCGGCCGCCAGCAGCGAGCCGCGGCGGCGCAGGTCGGGCCAGAGCCCCTCCTGGACCCCGACGACGGCGACCAGCGGCCACTCCAGCCCCTTGGACCGGTGCGCGGTGAGGACGCGGACGGCGTCGGTCGTGCCGTCGGGCGAGCGCGGCGCCTCGCTCGGGATCTCCTGCGCCTCGATCTCGGCGAGGAAGTTCGCGACGCCGCGGCGGCCCGCCTTCTCCTCCGCCCGCGCGGCGAGGTCGAACAGGGCGCAGACCGCGTCGAGGTCACGGTCGGCGCGGCGGGCGGCGGCGCCGGTCCCGGCCGCGGAGCGGGCCAGGTCGTCCGGCCACGAGGTGCCGTCCCACAGCCGCCAGAGCGCCTCCTCCGCCGAGCCCCTGGCCGCGAGATCGGCCGCGACCTTCGCCAGCAGTTCCCCCAGCCGGCGGGCGGCACCGGCCGCCGCGGCGTCGGGGCCGACCAGCAGGCGCGGCACGGCCAGCGCGTCGCGGATCAGCTCGGCCGACGGGGCGAGCTCCTCGCCGGTGAGTCCGCCGGCGCGGGCCTCGGCGCGCAGGGCGCGCCCGAGCCGGCGCAGGTCCGCGGGGTCGATCCCGCCGAGCGGCGAGAGCAGCAGTGTGCGTGCGACCTCCGGGGTGAGGACCTCCCGGAGCGGGCCGGGCAGCGCGGCGGTTTCGTCTGACGGAGGGTCAGCCGCCAGCGCTGACGCGACTTTCAGCGCCGTCAGCAACAGCGCGACCGCGGGCTCGGCCCGCAGCGCGATCTCGTCGCCCGCGACCTCCAGCGGCACGCCCGCGGCACCGAGCACCCGGCGCACGACCGGGATCGTGCGCGTTCCCGAGCGGACCAGCACGGCCATGTCGGACCAGGGCACGCCGTCGGCGAGGTGCGCACGGCGCAGGACGTCGGCGACGTGCTCGAGCTCCGCCCCCACGCTCGGGAACGTCAGGACGTCGAGGGCCGGGGCGGGGCCGGGGTCGAGCGACGGGCGAAGATCGCGGTGCGCGCGGGCCGCCGCGGCGGGCAGGCCGGCGAGCGGGAGCCGGCGCGCGACCTCGCGGCTGGCGGCCAACAGTTCCGGCACCGCGCGGCGGGAGGTCCGCAGGACCAGCGTGCGGGCGGGGGCGCCGGTGCGGTCGCAGAAGGCCTGCGGGAAGTCGAGGATCCCGCGGACGTCCGCGCCGCGGAACGCGTAGATCGACTGGTCCGGGTCGCCGAACACGACGAGGTCGCGGCCGTCCCCGGCCATCGCCTGCAGCAGGCGCACCTGGGCCGGGTCGCTGTCCTGGTACTCGTCGACGAACACCGCGTCGAAGCGGTCGCGCAGCTCGGCGCGCACCGACGGGGACTCCGCCAGCGCCACTGCCCGGCGCACGAGTTCGGTGTAGTCGAGCACGCCGCGGGCGTCGAGGACGTCGGCGTACTCGTCCGCGAACGCGGCGAGGGCTCGCCAGACCGCGGCGTCCTCACCGGCCGGCGACGGGGAAGCGTCGACGAGCTCGGCGACGCGGCGCAGATCGATCCCCCGTTCCCCGACGCGGGCCAGGACGTCCCGGACCTCCTCGGCGAGGCCGCGGGTGTCGAGGCAGCGCGCGATCGTCGCCGGCCACGGGCGTCCGTCCGCGACCGTGCCGCGAAGCAGCTCGCGCACGGCGACGTCCTGCTCGGTCGCGGACAGCAGCCGCAACGGGACGCCGGCGTCCTCCGGCGGCCGGTGCGCGGCGACCAGCGTGTGGCAGAACGCGTGGAACGTGACCGCCGCCGGGGTCGCGGTCGTGCGCCCGATGCGGCGGGCGATCCGGTCCCGCAGCTCCCCCGCGGCCTTGCGGCTGAACGTCAGGACGGCGATGCGCTCGAGGTCCGTCCCCGCCTCGACCCGGCGCGCGACCGCCTCGACCAGCGTCGTCGTCTTGCCCGTCCCGGGCCCGGCGAGCACGAGCAGCGGCCCTCCGCTGTGCTCGACGACCGCGCGCTGCGCCTCGTCCAGTCGGGGCACAACCACCGGCGGCGACGGCCGGCGTACGAGCCGGTACTCGACGCGCGGCGTCCGTCCCGACCCCTTGGTCCGCCCCGCTCTCACGGACCCATCACATCACCGACCGCCGACGGTCCGTCCGTCCCAGCGCGCGCGCCGCATGTCGACCTTGCCGTTGGGCAGGACCGGCGTCCCCTCCGCGCGCCAGGCGCGGCGCGCGGCGGCCTCCTTGCCGATCGGGGGCGACCCGTCGGCGCGCGGCACGCGCCACCACGGGACCCCGCCGCCGGAGTTCGACAACACCCGCCCCACCGAGCGCGGGCCGCCCCGGCCGACCAGCTCCGCGACCTCGCCGTAGGGCAGCACCTGGCCCGGTGGGATCGACTCGATCGCCGCGAGCACCGCCTCGACGTAGTCCTCCGTGAACAGCCGACCGCCCCGCGCGTCGTGCTCTCGCGGGGCGGTCGGCGTCATGTCAGGAGCATGTCACCAGCGGCTGGGCCGTCTCCCAGGGCTCGGGTTCAGGCGGTGGCGTCAGAGCTTGCCCGTGATGCCGGCGAGCGCCGGGAGGGCACCGGGGGCGAAGCCCTCCGTCCCGGTGGCGAGGCGCAGGCCTCGAATGTTCGAGTGCTGCTCGGCGTAGGCCAGGGCCTTCGCGAGGTCCGTGACGCCGTTGCTCGCCGGGAACGGCAGGAGCGCGAGCGTCGAGAGGATCCCGAACGCGCGGCCCTCGGAGTCGAGGAAGCCACTGCCCGAGTCACCGGGGACGCCCGGGGTCGCGGTGAAGATGGTGTGCGTCCAGCCGCCACCCTCCTCGCCGAGGATGAAGCCCTGTTTCGGCGAGAGCTGCGTCAGACCGCCGCGCAGCGGGGAGTTGCCGTAGCTGAACACGGCCTCCCCCGAGCCCATCGGCTCGGTCCGCACGCCCACCGGACCACCGAAGACCGGGATCGACGGGTTGACCTGACCGATCGCGCTCTTGGGGATCTGGATCAGTGCGAAGTCGTTGAAGGCGCAGGCGTTCGCGTCGGTCTCCTTGGCCTTCTGCATCGCGAGCCAGGAGTTGTAGACCATCTTTCCGCTGACGCCCGACTCGCCGAGCTTCACGGGCGTGCCGAGCGGAAGGCTCTCGGACTGGCAGCCGTCGGTCTCGTCCGGCGTGCCGGTGCCGGAGCAGTGCGCAGCCTGGCCGAGATAGGCGTTGCCGACCTTGTCCGTGAAGACGAAGTTGGACGTGCAGGAGGACGATTCGTCGGTGACCGTCTGGATGCCCGGATGGATCATCGAGACGTCGGCCGCCGGCCACGTCGGCACCGATTCGGCGCTGGCGCCCGGCGACTGCACGGCGACGGCGGCAGTGGCGGCCACCGCGGTCGCGAGCGCGCTCATCGCTACTCGTTTGAACGGGCTGGAGCTCATTGCGATTCTCCTTGGATTCACCCGGCGGGGATGAAGTGATTGCTACCCGGAAAACGGTTTGTCCCGATTGCGGGCTCGGTCACGTTACGAACCCTCCCTGTGCGGAAGCCATGAGCCTGCTAGGGGCTCGCCCTCATTCCCAGGGTGCCTTCGTTGTCGTGATCGACAAGCGCGGCTCCACGCACCTTTGCCCAATCCGGGGTCCGCATTGTGCCGCCACAGAAAAGCCCACCTGAGGGATCCTCAGGTGGGCTTTCCGTCTGTCCGGATTTGGCCGCCGGTGCGGCCGTTGGTCCGGAACTGGCGGTCAGTAGGACGGTTTGTCCGGCTCGATCTGGCTGACCCAGGCGACGACCCCGCCGCCGACGTGGACGGCGTCGTTGAAACCGGCGCGCTTCACCGCGGCGAGGGCCTCGGCCGACCGGCCGCCGGACTTGCAGTGCAGGACGATCTGCTTGTCGCGCGGGAGTTTCTCGAGTGCATTCCCGTTGAGGAATTCACCCTTCGGGATCAGCGTGGCACCCGGGATCGAGACAATCTCGAACTCGTTCGGCTCCCGGACGTCGATGAGCGCGAAGTCCTTGCCCGCGTCCATCCACTCCTTGAGTTCCCTGACCGAGATGGTCGAGTCCTTGACCGCGTCGGCGGCCTCGTCGGAAACCGCGCCGCAGAAGGCCTCGTAGTCGATGAGCTCGGTGATGTCCGGGGCGTTCGGGTCGCGGCGGACCTTGACCGTCCGGTACTCCATCTCGAGGGCGTCGTAGATCATCAGGCGGCCGACGAGGGGCTCCCCGATGCCGGTGATCAGCTTGATGGCCTCGTTCACCATGATCGAGCCGATCGAGGCGCACAAGACGCCGAGCACGCCACCCTCGGCGCAGCTCGGGACCATGCCGGGCGGCGGGGGCTCCGGGTACAGGTGGCGGTAGTTCGGGCCGTACTTGTCCCAGAACACCGAGGCCTGGCCCTCGAAGCGGTAGATCGAGCCCCAGACGTACGGCTTGCCGAGCAGGACGCAGGCGTCGTTGACCAGGTAGCGCGTCGCGAAGTTGTCGGTGCCGTCGAGGATCAGGTCGTAGTCGGCGAAGACCTCGAGCGCGTTGGTCGAGTCCAGCCGCAGCTCGTGCAGGATCACGTTGACGTACGGGTTGATCTCGGCGACCGACTCCTTGGCCGACTGGGCCTTGGACTTGCCGATGTCGGACTGGCCGTGGATGACCTGCCGCTGCAGGTTCGACTCGTCGACCACGTCGTCGTCGATGATCCCGAGCGTGCCGACCCCGGCCGCGGCCAGGTAGAGCAGCGCGGGCGAGCCCAGGCCGCCGGCGCCCACACAGAGCACCTTGGCGTTCTTCAGACGCTTCTGGCCGGCCATCCCGACGTCGGGAATGATCAGGTGGCGGCTGTAGCGGCGCACCTCGTCGACGGTCAGTTCGTCCGCGGGCTCGACGAGCGGGGGCAGGGACACGGCGTTCTCCGAAACTGTGTGAACGTGCTGGAACAGCGCTGGTAATCGCCCCAACCGTCCCACGCGCCGTGGAATTCCACCCAATCCGGGTGGCCCCGATCGCTCGTCAGGCGGACTTCCTGGCGGCGGCCTTCTTCGCGGGTGCCTTCTTCGCGGGCGCCTTCTTCGCGGGCGCCTTCTCCGCCGCCTGCTCGGCCGCCTTCTCCGTCGCCTTCTTGGCCGCGGGCGCCTTCTTGGCGGCCTTCTTCGCCGGGGCCTTCTTCTCCGCCGACTTCTCCGCCGACTTCTCCGTGGCGGGCGAGTCGCCGGCGGCGCGGCGCTCCTTCGCGCGGGCGACGGACTGGCGCAGGGCCTCCATGAGGTCGACGACCTCGGCGGCGGGCTCGGCGTCGGTGTCGACGGCGACGACCTCGCGGCCGGCGACCTTGGCGTCGACGACGGCGCGCAGGGCCGCGGCGTACTCGTCGGCGTACTGGGACGGGTCGTAGTCCGCGGTCAGGGTGTCGATGTACGCCTCGGCCATCTTGACCTCGGCGTCCTTGACGGAGACGTCCTCACCGGGCGCGAGCTTCCCGGCGTCGCGGATCTCCTCGGGCCACAGCATGAGCTGCAGCAGCAGGACGTCCCCGTAGGGCCGGATCGCGGCGAGCGACTCACGCGAGCGCAGCGCGACCTTCACGATCGCGACCTTGTCGGTGGACCGCAGGGCGTCCCGGAGCAGGACGTACGGCTTCTCCCCGAGGTGGTCGGCCTGCAGGTAGTAGCTCTTCGCAGTCGCGATCGGGTCGTACTGGTCGGCCGGGATGAACTGCAGCACCTCGACGGCCTTGGTGGAGGGCAGCGGGAGGGAGTCCATGTCCTCGTCGGTCAGGACGACCATCTCGCCGCCCCCGAGGTCGTAGCCCTTGGCGATGTCGCTGTAGGCCACCTCCTCGCCGTCGAGCTCACAGAAGCGCTTGTAACGGATGCGTCCGCCGTCGGCGGCGTGGACCTGCCGGAGCGAGACCCCGTGCTCCTCGGTCGCGGAGAACACGCGGACCGGGATCGAGACCAGCCCGAAGGAGATCGCGCCCTTCCAGATCGTCTGCGCCATGGCCTCGTCGCCTCGTCCGTCCCAGCTGTTTCAGCAGTCCCGTCGACCACTCTGGGGACTCACGGTACGCGCGCGCACCGACCCCGGGCTACGCCCGGCGCCCGCGGAGCCCGGGTCGTCAGCAGGACTGCCCGGAACGCTCGGCCCGAATCGCCGCGATCCGTTGCTTCGTCGCGGCCCAGTCCTTGGGCCGGAAGGAGTAGATCCGCTCGGACTCCGAGGCGGCGACGACGAACAGCCGGCGCAGGCCGACCCGGACGGTCTCGTCCTCGCCGGGCGAGTTCGCGGTGCTGCCGAACACCCGGTGGGTGACGCTGACCGGGCCGGACGTCGGCGCGATCCACTCCTCGACCAGGACCGTGACGTCGTAGTGGGCCCCGTCCGGCGCGGGCTGGACGGCGGTGATCGTGCCGGTGAAGATGCCCCGCGCGCAGGCGACCGCGTCCGCGAACTGCGGGGTCGCGGCCTGCCGCGCGGCGTCGTTGGCGGTCTTCGCGGCGGCCGGAGCCGGTGGGGCGTCGGCCGCCATCGGGGGCGGCGCCTGCTCCGCGGCCGCGACCCCGCCCGCCGATCCCGACGTCGTGCCCGGCACCGCGGCATTCGTCCCCGCGCCGGCGTCGTCGCTGAGGGCCTCGGCCTTCAGGTCGCCGCCCGGGTCCGCGGCGAACGCGTCGGCCGGGGCGGGGGCCGCCGGGGCGCCGGCGGCCCGGTCGGCGGCGGACTCGGGGACCCCGAGCGCCGTCGTGGAGTCGTTCGAGCCCGACCCGCCGGTGGAGTTCACGGCCAGCGGCACGCCGACACCCAGCACGACCACCAGCGAGGCGGCCGCGGCGAGCACGCGCGGGTTGAGCTTGGAGCGCCAGGAGCTCATCGCGACGACGGTCCCGCCCGCCGCGGCCGGGGGCAGGGGCGTCGCGGCGGGGGTCCCGCCCTCCTCCGCGGCGAGCGCACCACCGATCAGGCCCAGGGCGCGGGCGATCGAGTCGGTGTCGGCGCGCACGGCGGCGTCGGCCGGGGCCGTGCCCTCGATCCCGTCCAGGAGGCGATCCAGGGCGGCCGCGTACTCCTCCGGGTCCGGCTCGCGGTCCAGCCCGGGGCGCTGCTCACTCATGGTCGATCACCTCCGTCTCGCGCAGTCGGTCGCGCATCGCACTCACGGCCGCGTGCAGCCGGCTCTTCACGGTGCCCTCGGGGACGTCGAGCGCCCGGGCGATGTCCTTCACCGGCAGGTCCGCGTAGAACCGCAGCACGAGGACCTGCTTGTGCTGTTCCGGCAGGGCGTCGAGCCCCGCCGCGACCGCCATCGCCAGCACCCGGTCCTCGGGCGCCGGTTCCGGCGGGGACGTCCACCGGGCCGCGAGCCGCTCGCGCAGCCCGTCGTCCCGCTTCACCCCACGGTGCCAGTCGATCGCCACGCGTGAGGCCACCACGACCGCCCAGGCCACCGGGTCCCGGATGGGCTCCTGCCCCGGCCGGGCCGCCTGCTCGAGCAATCGCAGTCGTACCTGCTGGACGCCGTCGTCCAACTCGGACCTCGGCACCCCACCCAGGGCGAGGACCGCACGCACACGGCCCACACCCTCGGTCGGGAGCGGGTCGCCGCCCGGCGGCGGGCCGCCGGGCGCCTTCCCGCGACCGTTTCCGGTCACCGTTCTCCCCCCAGATCACATGGCGAGGACGCAGGACGGGGCCAGAACGTTCGGTGCCCGCCGCGATTCACGCTGGACGCTATCGAAGATCGGCCTGCAAGCATGGGCGCCATGGCGGGTTCGCAGAAGGTCGCGGTCGAGGTCGAGGGCCGCCGGTTGCAGCTGTCGAATCTGGACAAGGTGCTCTATCCGGCCACCGGGTTCACCAAGGGCGAGGTCATCGACTACTACTCCCGGATCGCCCCGGTGCTGCTCCCGCACCTGGCCGGCCGGGCCGCCACGCGGGTGCGCTTCCCGGACGGGGTCGACGGCAACTCCTTCTTCGAGAAGAACGCCCCGAAGGCGACGCCGGACTGGGTCCGCACCGTCACGCTGCCCACGCCGGGCAGCTCGCGCGGCCGGGAGACCATCGACTTCGTCGTCGTCGAGGACGTCCCGACGCTGATCTGGCTGGCCAACCTCGCCGCGCTGGAACTGCACGTGCACCAGTGGACGGTCGGGCCGCGCGGGGGCGTGCACGGCGTCGACCGCCTGGTCTTCGACCTCGATCCCGGCGCCCCCGCGGCGCTGGCGGAGTGCGCTCAGGTCGCGCTGATGCTGCGGGAGGTGCTCGCCGACCTCGGGCTGGAGGCTCTGGCGAAGACCTCCGGGTCGAAGGGCATGCAGCTCTACGTGGGCCTCGCCGAGACCGACCCCGGCCGCACGCACGGCTTCGCCAAGGACCTCGCGGTTGCGATGGAGGAGGCGCACCCCAAGCTCGTCGTCCACCGCATGGAGAAGGCGCTGCGCGGCGGCAAGGTCCTCATCGACTGGAGCCAGAACGCCGCCGCCAAGACGACCGTCGCGCCGTACTCGCTGCGCGCCCGCGTCCGGCCGACCGTGTCGACCCCGGTGACCTGGGACGAGGTCGCCGCCGCGGCCGACGGCCGCGAGCTCGCGTTCACCGCCCCGCAGGTCCTGGAGCGGGTCGACGAGATCGGCGACCTGTTCGCCCCGCTGCTGACCGCCAACGCCCGCCTGCCCTGACCGTCCCGGAGGACGAATCCGGTGCCCCGGAGTTACCGGCGGGTAGAGTTCGCCGCAGCGAACGAAGGGAACCCACGGTGAGCGCCATCGAGGAGAGCCAGCCGCCCCGGGCCGGCCGGCTGCCGCGCAACGCGCGGCGCCGCCAGTTGCTCGACGCCGCGCTGTCCGTCTTCGTCGCGCAGGGCTACCACGCGGCCGCGATGGACGACATCGCCGACAAGGCCGGCGTCAGCAAGCCCGTCCTGTACCAGCACTTCCCGGGCAAGCGGGACCTCTACCTCGCGCTGCTCGACGAGAGTGCGGCCGCGCTGATGGAGGCGGTCCGCTCGGCGATGTCCGCCACCGACGACAACAAGGAGCGCGTCCGCGCCACCGTCGCGGCGTACTACGAGTTCGTCGAGGACAAGACCGGCGCGTTCCGCCTCGTCTTCGAGTCCGACCTGATCGGCGAGCCCGAGGTCCGGGACCGCCTCGAGGCCGTCGAACGCCAGTGCGCCGAGATCGCGGCCGAGGTCATCGCCTCCGACACCGGCCTGCCGGACGCCGAGGCGCGCCTGCTCGGGGCCGGCCTCGCCGGCATCGCGCAGGTCACCGCCCGGACGTGGGCCGCGAACGGCGAGCCGCTCCCCCGCGAGCAGGCCATCGACCTGGTCGCCTCGCTCGCCTGGCGCGGCATCCGCGGCTTCCCGCGGACCGACGACCACTGACCGACCCCCCTCGGCACCCCGCGTCCTGCGCCCTGGGCGAACGTGGCCCCCACCGGCCGTCACCGGGGCGCGCCACCCAGTAGCCTCGGCAGCGCGATTTGCCGAGCGCTCCGTCGAGCGCTCCGTCGAACGCGAAAGAGTCAGCGCCAAACAGTTTCGGAGGGCCCGTGGAGATCAAGGTCGGGGTTCAGCACTCGCCGCGCGAGCTGACCGTGGAGTCTCCGCTCGGCGCCGACGAGCTCGAGTCGGTCATTCACTCCGCGCTGTCCAACCCCGACGGGGTCCTCACGCTGGTCGACGAGCGCGGCCGCAAGGTCGTCGTCCCGACCTCGAAGGTCGCCTACGTCGAGATCGGCGAGCCGGAGACCCGGCGCGTGGGCTTCGGCGCGCTCTAGCGCCCGACCCGGCCGACCCGCCCGACCTGCCCGACCCGGCCGACCAGGGGTCAGGCCTCCAACCCCAGCGCCGCCATCCGCTCGCTGTGGGCGGCGGTGAGGCGGCCGAGCAGGGCGCCGAGCTCGTTCAGGTCGATGCCCGGCCGGTCGTCGCCGGTTCCGCCGACGATCAACGCCGTCAGCACCTCGCGCTCCGCGGCGACCCGCTGGGCCTGCGTCAGCGCCTCGCCCATGAGGCGCCGCCCCCAGAGCGCGAGCGGGCCCGCGACGCGGGGGTCGGCCTCGATCGCCGCCCGGACGTGCTCGACGGCGAACGCCGAGAGTCCGGTGTCGGCCAGCACCTCCGAGACCAGCGCGGCGGTCGCCGGGTCGAGGTATCCGCTGATCTCCCGGTAGAAGTCGGCGGCGAGACCGTCCCCGACGAAGGCCTTGACCAGGCCTTCCAGCCAGTTCGAGGCGGCGGTCCGGCGGTGGAAGTCCCCCAGCGGCTCCACGAACGGCGCCATCGCCGCCGCCGGGTCGACGCCGATCTTCACCAGGTGCTCCCGCAGCGTGGTGAAGTGGGTGAATTCGGCCACGGCCATGCGGGCGAGCTCGGCCTTGTCCTCGATCGTCGGCGCGAGCGCCGCGTCGTGCGCCAGACGCTCGAACGCGAGCAGTTCCCCGCACGCCAGGACGCCCAGCAGGTCCACGACGGCCGCGTCCGGGCCCGTCTGCGGACCCCGGTCCCCCGCCGCGTTCACGGGGCGAGCCTAGGTGAGCCGCTATGCTGACAACAGGTGTAACAGGCGTCGGCCGCTTCCGTGGCTCGCCGCACCCCCTCGTACGCACAGCGCGCGGCGTCGTCGCGCGTGGGACCGCTTCGTTCACGGCGGTCACCCCCCGTCGCCGTCCACGAAGGACGGCCGAAACGAAGTAGGCGAATCCTCCTGACCACGTTTTCCGAGCTCGGTGTCATCCCGGCCATCGTCGATGCCCTCGCCGACGAGGGCATCGTCGACGCCTTCCCGATCCAGGAACTGACCCTCCCCATCGCGCTGACCGGCACCGACGTCATCGGCCAGGCGCGCACCGGCACCGGCAAGACCCTCGCGTTCGGCATCCCGCTGCTGCAGCGGGTCGTCGCCCCGCTCGACGACGAGTGGTCCGAGCTCGTCGACTTCGGCAAGCCGCAGGCGCTGGTGATCGTCCCGACGCGTGAGCTGTGCACCCAGGTCGCGAACGACCTGCTCGTCGCCGGGAAGCGTCGCGGCGTCCGCGTCGCCGCCATCTACGGCGGGCGCGCCTACGAGCCGCAGGTCGCCGCGCTGCAGGCCGGCGTCGAGGTCGTCGTCGGCACGCCCGGCCGCCTCCTCGACCTGCGCAAGCAGCGTCACCTCGACCTCAAGCACGTGAAGTCGCTCGTCCTCGACGAGGCCGACGAGATGCTCGACCTGGGCTTCCTCCCCGACGTCGAGCGTCTCATCGAGGACACCCCGGCGAGCCGGCAGAGCATGCTGTTCTCCGCGACCATGCCCGGCCCGGTCCTCGCGATGGCGCGCCGGTACCTGCGGACGCCGACGAACATCCGCGCCGAGGCCTCGGGCGACGAGACCACGGTCCCGCTGACCGAGCAGCACGTGTACCGCACGCACAAGATGGACAAGATCGAGTGCCTCGCGCGGATCCTGCAGGCCGAGGGCCGCAAGCTGGCGATGGTGTTCTGCCCGACCAAGCGGCTCGCCCAGCAGGTCTCCGACGACCTGGCTGACCGGGGCTTCGCCTCCGCCGCCGTGCACGGCGACCTCGGCCAGGGCGCCCGTGAGCAGGCGCTGCGCGCCTTCCGCGGCGGGAAGGTCGACATCCTCGTCGCGACCGACGTCGCGGCCCGCGGCATCGACGTCGACGACGTCACCCACGTCGTGAACTACGAGTGCCCGGACGACGAGAAGACCTACGTCCACCGCATCGGCCGCACCGGCCGCGCGGGCCGGACCGGCGTCGCGGTCACGTTCGTCGACTGGTCGGACATGACGCGCTGGCAGCTGATCGACAAGGCCCTGGGCCTGGGTCTCGGCGAGCCGGCGGAGACCTACTCCACCTCGCCGCACCTGTTCTCCGAGCTCGGCATCCCGGAGGGCACGAAGGGCACGCTCCCCCGCGCCGCCCGGACCCGCGCCGGCCTGGACGCCGAAGCGGTCGAGGACCTCGGCGAGACCGGCCGCGCGCGCTCGAAGTCCCGCGGCGGAAGCAGCAGTGGCGGCGGCGGTCGAAGCGGCAGCAGCCGCGACGACGACGCCGGCCCGCGCAAGCCGCGGCCCAAGCGCAACCGCACCCGGACCCGCACCCGCGGCGGCCAGCCGGTCGAGGCCGGCGCCGAGGGCGGCGCTCCGGCCGAGGAGTCCGGCGCCGGCCCTGCGACCGACGGCACCGACGCCCCGGCGCGGACCCGCACCCGCAGCCGGCGGCGCACGCGGAGCGGCGCCGCCTCGGAAGGCGACGCCGCTACCGACTGACGCTCCGTCAGCAGCCGGCGCGGCCGGCTGTCCGCACCTGCGGGGCCCCGACGGGGCTGACGGCGGTGCTCGCGACGCCGACTCGGCACGGGGTCCCCGCGCCGACCGGACGCACCCGCGTCGTCGCCGCCGAGCTGTTGTTGCGGACGTTGCTGTCCTGGGCGTCGGTGACCCGCGCGGTGTTGGTCATCCGGCCCTTCGCGTTCGGCGAGAGCCGTCCGGTGATCTTGACGACCAGCTTCTTCCCCGGCGCGATCGTCCCGAGCTCGCACCGGACGTTCCGCTTGGCGACCGTGCAGCGCACACCCTTCGGGGTGGCGACCCGTGAGGACCGGACCTGCTTCGGCAGGGTGTCCGTCAGGACCGCTCCGACACTTGCCGCATTGCCACGGTTCCGGACCACGATCCGCCAGGTGACACTCCGGTCGGCCTGCGCCTGCGCCGGCGCGGTCTTGCGCACCACCAGATCCGGCCGCGCGGACGGCTGCCCCGGGCCAGGGGCCGGGCTCGGCGTCGGCGTCGGGGTGGGAGTGGGAGTCGGGGCGGGGGTGGCCACCGGCACCGTGATCGTCGAGGTGTTGTTGTCCGCATCCGGGTCGCGCTCGTTCCCGGTCACCGTCGCGGCATTGACCACTGAACCCGTCGCGCCGGGAGCGTCGGCGGTGTATTCGAAGGCGACGCTGTCACCGGCCGGCAGCGCACCGCCGGTGCACGTGAGGGTCTGACCGGCGAAGTCGCATCCCGGGCTGGAGGTGGAGAGGTTGGTCAGGTCAGCCGGCACGGTGTCGCTGACGACGAAGCCGGAGCTGTCGTTGGTTCCGCTGAGGTTCTCGACGGTCAGGGTGTAGGTGATGACGCCGCCCGGAGTCACCGGGGATGGTGCGGCCGTCTTGGTGATCGCCAGATCCACGTCCCCACCGCGGCAGGCGGTGCCGTCGTTGACGGACGAATCGGGCCCCTCGCTGACCGCGACGAGGGTGAACGTGGGCGTGGCCGCCGTCGGGTTGTCGACACGGACCTGGTAGATGTCACCGGTGTCGTTGTCGGAGAAGCCGAGATTGCCGTTCGCGTAGGTCCAGGCGGCACCGGACTCCGAATCCACAACGCCGACCGGAGCGGCGTTGAAGAGGTCCACGACCCCGAACGTGGGTGAGCCCGTGGGCGAGTCGTCCAACGTGATACGGGCGAACTGGTCGCTGTTGCTCCGCTCCCCCCACAGGTCGTCCCCGAGGAACGTCACGTCCGCCGACAGCGCCCCGCGAGGGTTCCCGCCGGGCTCATCGAAGAGCGGGATCCGGAGGGTGTGGATGCCGTCGGCGTAGTTCGGATCGTCCAGATCGATGCGATACAGGGCACTGTTCGCATTCGTGGTGACGAAGTAGTACCGGCCACCGGAGTGCACGGCCCCCGCATTGAAAGTCGCGTTGTTGCCGTCGGTCAGCTGCCCGAGGTCTTCGACGTTGCCCTCGCCGTCGATCCGGCCCAGATGCCCGTTGCTCAGGATGGCGTAGATGAAACCGTCGGCCTCGTTGTAGCCGATGGCGTTGTACGTGCGGGTGGCGGCGCCGATCTCCGTCGGTTCGTCCGAACCCGGCGTCAGGGTGGACATCTGCGTCGGCGAGCCCTGGCTGAGGAAGAAGCGCGAGCTCGGGCAGGCGAAGGGGTCGCCCGGCGCGGCCACCCGAGCCGATCCCTGCGGCTGCGCGGGGCCCACCGGCTCACTCGCCGCAGGGGTCGCCGCCAGTCCCCCGGCGATCAGCGCGCCCGCGAGGGCCGCGATTCCAACCGTGCGCATGGTGATGCGCCGCATCCGTAGCTCCAATCCCGCGCCCCACGGGCGCGGCGGTTCGGCAGTGATCCGCGTCCGTGGTGGTGCGACGCCGGGCGCATACTACTGAGCGCGACTCAAAGAACACAGAGCGCAATATCGCGCTTAGGGCGTGTCTCTCAACTCCTGGAGGATGCGATGGGCGGCTCGGACGTTCTCTGGCTAGGCGGAGGAGGAGCCCGCTACGGAGTAGCGGGCGACGACGACAACGCGGCCAGAGGGCGTCCGGGGCCCCGAGCGCGCCGCAGAGGAGTTGGGAGACATGCCCTAATTGATCTTGTGTCTGCCAAGAGGCTGAGAGCGAGGCGCAGGTGACCTGATGCCCGGTCTCGGCGCGGCCGGGTCAGCGGCGCAGGTCGACCCGGACCCACTGGTGCCGGCGGCAGGCGGGGCAGCGCATCCACGACGGGAACTTCCCGCGCAGGATCGGCAGGTGGACGCTCGGGATCGCGGCGAGCAGGGCCTGACGGGGGCTCAGCGCGGAGACGGAGCCGCAGCCGGAGCAGGTGAGCTGCAGCGCCCCGCGGGCGACCGGCGGGGCCGGGGGCGGGGTCTCGACGGAGAACAGCGCGCGCTTGCCCTCCCGGTCGGGCCGGGGGTTGGGCACCGCCCCGGCGCGCGGGGTGGCCGGACGGGCAGCGCTCCCCGAGCGCGGACGCAACCGGTCGAAGTCGGTCATAGCACCCCATCCTTGATCAGCCGGTCCGCGAGCTCGCGATAGGCCTGGGCGCCGGTGGACGACTTCGCCGTCGACAGCACCGACTTGCCGGCGGCGGGCGCCTCCGCGAACCGGATCGAGCGCGGGATCGGCGGCTCCAGCACCGCGACGCCGTACCGCTGCGCGACGTCGGCGATGACCGCCCGGGAGTGCGTGGTGCGGCCGTCGAAGAGCGTCGGCAGCACGCCGAGCACCTGAAGGTCGCGGTTGGTGATCCGCTGGACGTCGCCGACGGTGTCGAGCAGCTGACCGACCCCGCGGTGCGAGAGGGTCTCGCACTGCAGCGGGATCAGCACGTAGTCGGCCGCGGTGAGCGCGTTCAGCGTCAGGACCCCGAGCGCCGGCGGCGCGTCGAGCAGGATCACGTCGTAGTCGGCGGCGAGGTCCGCCAGAGCGGAGCGCAGGGCGAACTCGCGGCCCGTGCGCGTCATCAGCAGTGCCTCGGACCCGGCGAGGTCGATCGTCGCCGGCAGCAGGTCGAACCCGTCCGCGACCGGGTGCAGCGCGGTCTTCGCCGAGACGCGCCCGAGCAGCACGTCGTGGACCGAGAGCTGGAGCGAGTCCGGGTCGAGCCCGAGCGAGAACGTCAGGCACGCCTGCGGGTCGAGGTCCACGACGACGACGCGGCGGCCGAACTCGTTGAGGGCGGCCCCGAGCGAGACCACGGTCGTGGTCTTCGCGACGCCGCCCTTCTGGTTGGCGACGGCAAGGGTCCGGGTCACCTGCCACATTCTGCCGCTCGGACATTGCCGCCCGATAGCGCCCGAACCGCCCGCCGACGTGGATCACATCGACACGCCGGGCACTGTGACCGGACTAACGTGACCGCCCGTGAGCACACCTCCCCACCTGCGCCTTCCGGACTGCGCGAAGGCCTACCTCCTCGACACCGACCGGGGCCCGTTCGCCGTCCACGACGCGACGCCGCCCGACGGTGCCGAGGCCACCGCCACCCTCCTGCTCGTCCCCGGGTTCACCGGGTCGAAGGAGGACTTCATCACCGCACTGGAGCCGCTGGCGGGCGCCGGGTACCGGGCCGTCGCGGTCGACCAGCGGGGCCAGTTCGAGACGCCGGGTTCCGAGGACCCCGCGGCCTATGCGCTGGAGGCCCTCGGCGCGGACGTCGTCGCGGTCGCCCGGGCTCTCGGGGACGGCCCGGTGCACCTCGTCGGGCACTCGTTCGGGGGGCTCGCCGTCCGCGCCGCGGTGATCGACGACCCGGCGGTGTTCCGGTCGGCGACCCTGCTGTGCTCGGGCCCCGGGCCGATCGCCGGCGCCGAGGCGACGCGGTGCCAGATGTTCCTCGAGCTGCTCACCGAGATGGAGTTGCCGGAGATCTGGACGTTCATCTCCTCGATGGCGGAGGCCAACGACGAGTACACCGGGGTCGGCAGCGACGTCGTCGACTTTCTGGGCCGCCGCTTCTGCGCCTCGGCGAAGGCGAGCCTGATCGGGATGGCGACGATCCTGCTCGACACCCCGGACCGCACCGCCGACCTCGCCGGCACCGGCGTCCCGTTGCTGGTCGCCTACGGCGAGGACGACTTCATCTGGCCGCCCACGGAGCAGGCCGACATGGCCGCGAGATTGGGCGCCCGGCACGAGGTGATCACCGGGGCCGCGCACTCCCCCGCGGTGCAGGCACCCGAGACCTTCGCCCGTCTCATGATCGATTTCGTCTCGACCCTCCCGTGACGATCTCTTTTGGTCCGTTGTGGTCTCGGCCGTTCGGGTACCGATTCGGACAAGCGCCTGCGCCGCGCTCAGCACCCCGGCACGATGAACGAGTTCCTTGAGCGGCGCGGAAGGAAAGACGAGCGGTGGAGCTTCGCACTGCCCTGCGCAACGACCCCGGTGAGGTCGAGCGGGCACGGAATCTGATCAGCGCGTGCCTGCAGCGCTGGGACATGCCGGAGGACGGCGGCGTCGCCCCGCTCCTCGTGAGCGAGCTCGTCACCAATGCCCTGCGCTACGGCGCGCAGCCGATGCGGATGGTCGCGAAGCAGGAGGGCGCAACCCTGCGGGTCGAGGTCCACGACGCCCGGGGTGGCGAGCCGCCGCGGCTGCGGCGCGCGGCGCCGGACAGCACCAACGGCCGCGGGATGATGATCGTCGACGCGCTGGCCGCCCGGTGGGGCTGGTCGGAGTTCGGCGGGGAGAAGCAGGTCTGGTTCGAGCTCGACCTCGAGCCGGCGGCCCCCGCGGTCGACTCCGCCGCGGATGTGGTCGAGGAGAACGCTGCCGCGGTCGACAACTCGGACGAGGTCGTCGCGGCCTGACGGTTCGTCAGGCCGACTCGGGTCCGTCCGGGCCGTTCGGCAACGTCGTCAGCGCCGAGCCCAGGGGCAGATCGAGGTCGCACGGACTGTCGCGCAGGTCGATCAGCGTGATGTGGTCAGCCACCAGCGCGCCGGCGGACGCCGGGGTCAGGATCAGCCAGAGCCACCGTCCGAGCGCCTCGCCGACGTAGACCGCGCGGTCGTGGGGGCCGCGGACGCACCACAAGGCCGTCGGGTGGCCGGCGGCGGAGATCTTGGCGTGCGGCACCTGGGTCGCGATCTCGGTGCCGGGGTCGCGACCGGGCAGACCCGCGCAACGGGCGCCCAGACCGACCCCCGGCTCCTCGGCGACGATCACGAGATCGGCCGGACCGCCGACCGGGTTGGGTCCGGTGAACGCGACCGCCGTCGCGCGCACGCCGTGGCGGTCGTCGCCGGCGTGCGTGATCCCGGTGGCCAGCCAGCCGGTCGGAAGGGGCCAGGGCAGCCAGAACGGCACGTCCGGGGACGGACCCGCGTGCAGTTCGCGCTCGAGCCGCTCCCGGGTGGGCAGACCGACCGGGGCGAGCGGCTCGACGTCGCCGTGAACCTCGCACCGCCACGCGTTCGACCAGATGCCCGGGGCCCGCACGGGGCGGCCGCACCGCGCGCACGAGGGGTGGCCGCTCACCGCTGAGCACCCCCAGTTCCGCCCGGCCGGGCACGACGTGGAATTACTCCACGCTCCTCCCCGCAACGCTGCGTCGTCAACCGTCCGCGTTCGCGCACCCCCGGGACCCGCCCGCACCGCCGCCTACAGTGACCTCGTGCTGCGAACCGTCCGCGTGCCCTGTGTCGGGGCCGTCGTCCACGACGACGACCACCGGCTACTGATGGTGCGCCGGGGAAACCCGCCGGCGGCCGGGCGCTGGTCCCTGCCCGGCGGGCGGGTCGAGGGCGCGGAGAGCGACCTCGAGGCCGTCCGCCGCGAGGTGCTGGAGGAGACCGGCCTGATCGTGGCGGTCGGCGTCCGCGTCGGGACGGTCGAGATCCCGGCCGGCGACGTCGTCTACGACGTCCGCGACTACGCGTGCGCCCCGCTGGGCGGAGACCTCCTCGCGGGCGACGACGCCGACGACGTCCGGTGGGTGTCCCGCGCCGAGCTGCTGCAGCTCGACGTCGTCCCCGGCCTGATCGACACCCTGAGCTCCTGGGGAGTGCTGCCCGCGTGAGCCCGAGCGTCTCGACCCCGGGCCCGCCGCCCCCGGGGCCGTTCCAGCCGCGCAGCTGGCGCAACCGCGGCCGGATGTCCGACGAGCACCGCGCCCGGCTCGCCGAGCGCGCCGCCGCGCTCGCGCTGTCCGGCCCCGCGGCCGCTGCGGCCTGGGCGCCGGCGGTGCTCGACATCGGCTTCGGGTACGGGGAGTCGCTCCTCGCGCTGGCGCAGGCCCGGCCCGATGCCCGCGTGCTGGGCGTCGACGTCCACTCCCCCGGTCAGCTGCGGGCGATGGACGCCCTCGTCGACGCGGGGCTCGACGACGGGACCGTGCGCGTCCTCCCGGCCGACGTGACGACGCTGCTGCCGGCCCTGACACCGGGGTCGCTGGAACTCGTGCAGGCGTTCCACCCCGACCCGTGGCCCAAGCGGCGGCACGCCGCCCGGCGGCTGCTGCGGCCCGCCGTGCTGACCCGGATCACCGAGCTGCTGCGCCCGGGTGGGGTGCTGCACGTCGTCATCGACAACGACATCTACGCCGGCTCGGTACGCGAGGCGGCGGCGGAGATCCCCGCCCTGCGGGAGATCCCGGCCCCTGACGTGCCCGAGACCAAGTACGGCCGCCGTGCCCGCGCCGCGGGGCGGACGATCCACTCGATGGCCTGGAGCAAACGGAACTGACGATCAGTCAGTGCCGTCGACGGTGAGCGCCCAGGTGTCCCCGGTGAGGGCGGCCTGGCCCGAACGGTCGGTGAACTGACCCCCGACCACGTAGAGGGTGTCGCCCACCCACACCGCGGCACCGGGCAGCCCCGGGGCATCGGCGGGCGCGGTGAGGACGGACCACTCCGCGGTCCGGTCGTCGTAGAGCCAACCGCCGGACGCCGACACCGGCCCACCGAGCGCCTCGACCGCCCAGCCACCGGAGTAGGCGTCGGGCGCCTCGACGAACCGGCCCCACTCCTTCGTCGCCGGGTCGAACGTGCCGCCGTAGGGCAGGCTCCGGCCCCAGTTGTTCACGGTGCCGCCGTCGGCCTCCCCCAGGGTCGGGTCGACCATCCGCTCCCCCGTCCACGCCCAGCGGTAGCCGCCGATGAGCTCGCTGTCCGGGAGCCGCGTCCAGGTCTTGAGCTCCGGGTCGAGCTGCGCCGCGCGCACGATCGGCGGGGCGATCGACCCCGGGGCCTCCACGCTCTCCTTCGCGGTGAGCACCGCGCCGGCCGGGGTGTCGGTGAGGACCCGGTCGAAGCCCGGGCCGAGCGGGTCGACCGGCAGGCGGGACCACGTCTCGGTCGCCGGATCGAAGACCTCGTCCCCGGCCTCCTCGGTGCCGGCCTCGTCGGTGCCGGCCGCCTCGCCGTCATCCCCGCCGGGGTCGCCGACGCGCTCCCCGGCGACCGCGGCGACGCGTTCGCCGAGCGTGGCGAGCCGGACGTCCCGGTGGTCGGTCGCCGGCAGCGGGTGGGTGTCCCAGGCACTCGCCGCCGCGTCGAACGAGACCAGCGCGGTGTCGGTGAGGACGTAGAGCACGTCCCCGGCCACGGTCGCCGGGAACTGGTTCAGCAGGCCGAGCGGGGCCTCCGGGAGCTTCGTCCACTCGCCGGTCGCGGCGTCGTGCACGGCTCCGTCGCGCAGCGGGGCCGGGGTTGCCGCACAGTCGGCGTTCGGCGGGCACGGCGGCCCGTCGTCGCCGCCGACCACCAGCAGACGGTCGCCGACGGCGACGGCGAGAACCGCCGTCCGCGGCGTGAGGGGCGACGCCGGCAGCTTCTCCCAGCGGAGCGCGGGGTGCGCGGACGGCGCGGCCGTCACCTCACCCGGCGCGGCGCCCGTCGCCCCGGCCCGGGTCGCGTCCGCCGCCGGGTCGTCGGAGCTGCACGCCGCCAGCGCGAGCACGGCGGCGAGTGCACCGGAGAGCACAGCGGTCCCCGCAACCGGGCGCATGCAGCGAGGACGCAGGGGAAGCTCCGGACGTTCGCTTCGGGACGGACCCTCCCAGTGTGACCGCGTTGCTACCGCTTGTCGCGCGAGTCAGGCGAAACGGCTCACTTCTCCCGCGGGATCGGGGTCGGCCGCCCGGGCTGGTCCCCACCGCGCGCGTCGAGGTACTCCTGCGTCGGCACCATGACCTTGCGGCGGAAGATGCAGACGATCGTGCCGTCCTGCTTGTAGCCGATGGTCTCGACCTCGACGACCCCGCGGTCCGGCTTCGAGGTCATGTTCTTCCCGAGCACGGTCGTCTCGCCGTAGATCGTGTCGCCGTGGAACGTCGGCGCGACGTGCCGCAGGGACGAGATCTCCAGGTTCGCGATCGCCTTGCCGGAGACGTCCTCGACGGACATCCCGAGCAGGAGGGAGTAGATGTAGTTCCCGACCACCACGTTCTTGCCGAAGTCCGTCGTGTTCTCGGCGTAGTTGATGTCCATGTGGAGCGGGTGGTGGTTCATCGTCAGCAGACAGAACAGGTGGTCGTCGTACTCCGTGACGGTCTTGCCTGGCCAGTGCTTGTAGACCGCGCCGACCTCGAACTCCTCGTACGTCCGCCCGAACTGCATGTCCCGCGTCCTCCTGCTGCGTCGATGTCGCGGGCCATCCTGCCCCAGCGCCCGCAACGTCAGCGAAAGCGGTCGCCATAGCGCACGATCCCGCTGACGCTACGGGTCAACGGGCGTGCCAGGTGACCCAGTCGCCGTGGGGGTGGCCGGAGGCGAGGTGGAGCGGCGCGTCCTCGTCGCCGCCGAGGCCGGCGGGCCAGCGGCGGAGGGTGAGGGCGAACTCCACCCCCGGCGGGGTGGTGCGGGGCGTCGGCTCGAAGGAGAGCCGGGCCACGGGAGCGTCCGCGGTCGCGCGGGACCCGAGGGCGGAGAACGCGTCCTCCAGGTCGGCGCGCACGTCGGCCGGGAGGTACTGCGTCATCACCGAGTGCCAGACGACCGTGACGACGCCGGGGACGGGGTCGAGCCCCGCGACGGTGACCGACGCGCTCTCGCGGCCCACCGGCACGGGCACGGCGTCCGCAAGGGCGAAGGCGCCCCGCAGGCGCTCGAACCGCTCGACCTGGTCGGGCCAGACGTAGGAGAGCAGACGCAACCGGCCGTCGCCGGAGGTGACGTCGACGGGGTCGAGGTCGGTGCCGATCCGCTCCACGACCTCCACCGGCCGATCGAGCGGCGGGAGCTCGCCCTCCCAGGGCTGACGGAGCGTCACGGGTGAGTCGACGGGCCCGATCCCGCGGCCGTCGCCGAGGTCGATGCGGATCAGGTCCGGGCGCAGGTTCAGCCCGGCCGAGGCACCGATCTCGACCAGCCGCACCGGGAGGTCGACCAGCGAACGCAGCGTGAGCAGCCCGCCGATCAGCAGGGCCGAGCGGCCGACCTCGTTCGTCTGCGGCGGCGAGACCAGGCCGGCGCGGACGTCGTCGGGTCGGGCCGCCAGGACGTCCCGGAACGCCGCCCAGGCCGCGTCGGGCTCGAACGGCACCACGTCCGCCCCGGCGACGCTCGGGTAGAACCGCGCCAGCTCCGGCGCCTCGCCCGCGAGCGCGAAGCGGTGCACCGTACCCAGCAACCGCAGCGCGAGCACGGCGGGGCCGGGGTCACCCGCCCAGTCCGCGCACACCGCCGCGACCGGTCCCCCGGCCGCGAGGTCGTCCGCGGCGAAGGTCAGCAACGCCTCGTACATCGGCGACCCGATGTCCCCGCAGGCCTCGGCCTGGGAGCGCAGGTGCGCCTCGATCGCGACGTCGCGCGTCACTCCGCGGGCGGCTCGAACTTCGAGGTCCGCGAGAACCCGGCCGCGCGGCCCTTGCCGGCGACGACGAGCGCCATCTTGCGGGAGGCCTCGTCGATCATCTCGTCGCCGAGCATGACCGCGCCGCGCTTACCGCCGGCCTCGGAGGTGTAGTACTCGTACGCGTCGAGGATCAGCTCGGCGTGGTCGTAGTCCTCCTGCGAGGGCGAGAAGACCTCGTTCGCGGCCTCGACCTGGCCGGGGTGCAGGACCCACTTGCCGTCGAAGCCGAGGGCGGCCGAGCGGCCGGCGACGCGGCGGTAGCCGTCGACGTCGTGGATCTGCAGGTACGGACCGTCGATGGCCTGCTTGTCGTGCGCGCGAGCCGCCATGAGGATCCGCATGAGGATGTAGTGGTACGCGTCGCCCACGTCGTAGCCGGGCGGCTGCTCACCGACGACGAGCGACTTCATGTTGATCGAGGCCATGAAGTCGGCCGGGCCGAAGATGATCGTCTCGACGCGGGGGGAGGCCGCCGCGATCGCGTCGACGTTGCACAGGCCGAGCGCGTTCTCGATCTGCGCCTCGATGCCGATGCGCCCGACCTCGAAGCCCATCGTCTTCTCGATCTGCGTGAGCAGGGTGTCGAGCGTGACGATCTGCTCGGCGGTCTGGACCTTCGGCAGCATGATGCAGTCGAGGTTCTGGCCCGCGCCCTCGACGACCTCGATGACGTCGCGGTAGGTCCACGAGGTGGTCAGGTCGTTGACGCGGACGGTGCGGACCTTGTTGCCCCAGTCGCCCTCGTTCAGCGCGGCGACGATGTTCTTGCGCGCCTCGGGCTTCGCGAGTGGCGCCACCGAGTCCTCGATGTCGAGGAAGACCATGTCGGCCGGCAGGCCCTGCGCCTTGCCGAGCATCTTCGGGCTGCTGCCCGGGACCGCCAGGCAGGACCGGCGCGGGCGGAGGTTCGCAGTTTCAGCCATGGACGCTGCACCTTCTCGAAATCTGGACCGGGGGCGACTGCGGCGCAGCCTAACTGCCGGGCCTCGGCACTCAGTCCACAGGGAGGTTCGGCTGCTGCTCCGCCCGCGCCTGCCCCTCGGCCCGGACGACGACGTAGACGCCCGCGAGCAGCAGCAGCCCGGCGGGACGGCGGTCCCGGGCGGGGCCTGGTCGAGGAAGACCGCGGCGAGGATCGCGGCCAGCGGGACTTCGAGCAGGATCGCCGTCGACACGACGGTCGCGCCGACGCGGCCCACGACCCGGTTGAACATCGTGTGGCCGAGCAGCTGCGCCGTCAGCGTCAGGGCGGCGATCCGCAGCCAGGTCTCGCCGTCGTACCCGCCGAGGTCGACACCCGCCGCCACGCAGACGAGCAGCGTCGAGACCGCGGCCACGCCGTAACAGAGCGAGGTGTAGACGGGCGTGGAGACCGTGCGCCGGACCTCCTCCCCCGCGGTCGTGTAGGCGGCGGCGAGCATCCCGCCGGCGATCGCGAGCACGTCACCCCAGACAGCCCGACCGGAGACCGCGAGGTCGGCGCCGGTCAGGAGCAGCACCCCGGCCAGGGCGAGCCCGATGCCGCACCAGGTCTGCCGCGAGACCGGCCGTCCGAGCAGCCGGGACCCGAGCGCGGCCCAGACCGGCTGCGCGCACACGAGCGCCGTCGCCGACGCCACCGTCGTGTAGGTCAGGCTCGGCGTCCAGCAGAGGAAGTGCGCCCCGAGCAGCAGCCCGGACACCGTGATCAGGCGGATCTCACGCCGCGTCAGCGCGCGGTACTGCGCCCGGACGGCGGGGCGGACCACCGCCGCGGCCCCGATCACGGCCGACCCCATCGCGTTGCGCCAGAACGCGATCGCCAGCGCGGGGGCCGTGATCGCCGCGATCATCGGGCCGGAGGTCGAGACCGCCGCCACCGCGACGCCCAGGACCACGAGGTCGCCGCGGGCGTGGCGGGAGTCCATCCGGCCGATTATTCGTCCCGGACGCGCCCCACGCTGCGCCGCGTCCCGCGTGCGGGCCGATAACCTGAGCCGAACGTTCCGTATGCGCAGGTCCAGGCGCTGCGTCCATGCGCGGCGGCGGCGCGCCCAACCCGCGGGGAGGCACGCATGTCCGGTGCCGCCACACGGGTCTTCGTCTCCCGGCTCGCCGGGCTGGCCGTCTTCGACCCGCGCGGCGACCAGGTGGGTCGCGTCCGCGACGCCGTCGCGGCGCTGCGGCCCGCCGGCGAGGTCACACGCGTGGTGGGCCTCGTCGTCGAGGTGGGCATGCGCCGCCCGATCTTCGTCCCGATGGGCCGGGTCACCTCGATGGACCGCGGCCAGGTCATCACGACCGGCGTGGTCAACCTGCGCCGCTTCGAGCAGCGCAACGACGAGACGCTGGTGATCGCCGAACTGCTGGACCGCAAGGTTCGGCTGCTCGGGACCGACGACGAGGTCACCGTCATCGACATCGGCATGGAGATGACGCGCAACCTCGACTGGGTCCTGTCGAAGGTGCACGTCCGCAAGGGCGGCGGGAAGCTGCGCCGCCGCGGCGAGACGCTCACCGTCGCGTGGGACGGCGTCGAGGGCCTGACGGCCGGGCAGTCGACCCAGGCCGCGACGAACATGCTCGCCGCGTTCGAGAACCTGCGCCCGGCCGACCTGGCAAATGTCCTGCACGACCTCAAGCCCGAGCGCCGGGCCCAGGTCGCCTCCGCGCTCGACGTGGACAAGCTCGCCGACGTCCTCGAAGAACTCCCGGAGGAGGACCAGGTCGAGATCGTCGGCCTCCTCGACGAGCAGCGCGCGGTCGACGTCCTCGAGGCGATGCAGCCCGACGACGCCGCGGACCTGCTCGGCGACCTGCCCACCCACGAGGCCGAGAAGCTGCTCGACCTGATGGCACCGGAGGAGGCCGCCCCGGTCCGGCAGCTGCTCAGCTACGCCGACCACAGCGCCGGCGGCCTGATGACGACCGAGGCCGTGATCCTGCCGCCGACCGCCACCGTCGCCGAGGCCCTCGCGGCGATCCGCAACCCGGAACTGACCCCGGCGATGGCCGCGCTGGTCTACGTCTGCCGCGCGCCGCTCGAGACCCCGACCGGCAAGTTCCTCGGCGCGGTCCACTTCCAGCGGCTGCTGCGCACCCCGCCCGGTGACCTCGTCTCCTCGGTGCTCGACAAGGAGCTCAAGACGCTGCGCCCGGAGACGATGCTCTCCGACGTCGCCAGCTACCTCGCGACCTACAACGCCGTGGCGGCCCCGGTCGTCGACGCGCAGCGGCGCCTGGTCGGCGTCATCAGCGTCGACGACGTGCTCGACCACCTGCTGCCCGAGGACTGGCGCAACGCCGAGGCGGCCGAGGAGCCCGACGACGACGACACCGGGGCCGGCGGCCGGGCCTTCAGCCCGGACACCACGGGCGAGATCCGCGTCTACCGGCCGAGGAAGCGCCATGGCTCCTGACTGGCGCGAGCCGCGCGACCGCCTCGACCTGCCCCGTCAGCCGGGGCGGCTGCCGAAGCGCCCGCAGTGGGACGCCGAGACCTTCGCCGCGTTCGCCGAGCGCTTCGCCCGCTTCCTCGGCACGTGGAAGTTCATCGGCTACATGACGGTGTTCGTCCTGACCTGGTTCCTGTGGAACACGGTGCTGCCGAGCGACTGGCGGTTCGACGACTACCCGTTCATCTTCCTGACGCTGATGCTCTCGCTGCAGGCCTCGTACGCGGCGCCGCTGATCCTGCTCGCCCAGAACCGGCAGGCCGACCGCGACCGCGTCACCTACGAGCAGGACCGCACGCGGACCGAACGGAACATCGCCGACACCGAGTACCTGACGCGCGAGATCGCCGCGATGCGCAACTCACTGGGCGAGGTCGCGACGCGTGACTTCCTGCGCTCCGAGCTCGGTCGCATGCTCGACGAACTGGACGAACGCGAGCGGAGGGCCCGCGCCGAACGCGCCACCGAGTAGCGCGACATACGATGCGGACATGTCTTCTGCACCGTCGGTCGAGGCCGTCCGCGCCGCACTGGCCACCGTCAACGACCCCGAGATCCACAAGCCGATCACGGAGTTGGGCATGGTGGCGACCGTCGACGTCGCCGCCGACGGTGTGGTCTCGGTCACGGTTCTGCTCACCGTGGCGGGCTGTCCGCTGCGCGACACCATCACGCGCGACGTCAACGCGGCGCTCGCCAAGGTGCCCGGCGTCACCGACGTCCGCCTGACGCTCGACGTCATGACCGCCGAACAGCGTGAGGAGCTCCAGACCAAGCTGCGCGGCGGCGTCCCCGCCAAGGAGATCCCGTTCTCCCGGCCCGGATCGATGACGCGCGTCTACGCGGTGGCCTCCGGCAAGGGCGGCGTCGGCAAGTCGTCGGTGACGGTCAACCTCGCCGCTGCGATGGCCGCCGACGGCCTGAACGTGGGCGTCCTCGACGCCGACATCTACGGCCACTCGATCCCCCGCATGCTCGGCGCCGACGGCCGCCCCACGCAGGTCCAGAACATGATCATGCCGCCGTCCGCGAACGGCGTGAAGGTCATCTCGATCGGTATGTTCGTCGAGGGCAACACCCCCGTCGTGTGGCGTGGCCCGATGCTCCACCGGGCGCTGCAGCAGTTCCTCGCCGACGTGTTCTGGGGCGACCTCGACGTCCTGCTCATGGACCTGCCCCCGGGCACCGGCGACATCGCGATCTCGATCGCGCAGCTCGTGCCGACCGCCGAGATCCTCGTCGTGACGACGCCGCAGCAGGCCGCCGCCGAGGTGGCCGAGCGCGCCGGCTCGATCGCGACCCAGACCCACCAGCAGATCGCCGGCGTGGTCGAGAACATGTCCTACCTGCCGTGCCCCCACTGCACGGCCGAGGGCAAGGAGCACCGCCTGGAGATCTTCGGCAGCGGCGGTGGCCGCCGCGTCGCCGAGGGCCTGGGCCGTCTGCTCGGGCACGAGATCCCCGTCCTCGGCGAGATCCCGCTCGACCCGCGCCTGCGCGAGGGTGGCGACGAGGGCAAGCCGCTGGTCGTCGCCGAGCCCGATGCCCCCGCCTCGCAGGTCCTGCGCTCGATCGCGTCCCGTCTCGGTCACCGCTCCCGCGGTCTCGCCGGCCGGTCGCTCGGGCTCACCCCGGTCGGTCGCTAGACCGTCGGACTCAGGTCGCGTCGAGGTCGATCGGCGGGATCTCGTTGTCCGCGAGCGCCCGCGACGCACGCGGGGCCGCGCCGTTCGCGGCCCCGTTCGCCGCCGGTGCGGCGGCGCGGGTCGCCGAGCCGTTGGAGGTCGCGGCGACGTTGGCCGCACGGGCGGCCTCGGCCTGCCGCTTGCCGATCGCGGACGTGCTGGACGCGTCGTCGGCCTTGCTCTGCGTCCGCGACTCCTCCTCCTGCTTCGGTGCCCCGAACTGCATCGGGTTGCGGAGGTCGCGGAACTGGTCGACGTCCTTACGGATGTCGATGCTCTGGCGCAGCTCCTCGAACGGGTCGTCCGGGCCCAGCGCCTTCTTCATCATTCCGCGGGGGGTCAGGTCGGAGACCTTCACGTCGGCGAACTCCGGCCCGAGCTCACGCGTGAGCTCGTCCTTGGCGCCGTTCACGTAGTGCCGGACCTGCTTCATCAGCCGACCGGCGTCCGCCGCGAACTTGGGCAGCTTGTCCGGGCCGAAAACGATCACGGCGATGATGCCGAGAGTCAGGAACTCCCAGCCACTGATGTCCAACACGTGATCTCTCCTACCCGCTCCCGCCGGGCAGACCGGGAGTCGCCCACAGGGTAGACCGGGAAACTGCGCCCGTCAGCGGTCCGGTCACGCTCGGTCGCCCAACGCACCCGTTCGGACGATCAGCGGGCGGTGTGGGTGTGCCCGTAGAACACGTCGACGCCGGGTGGGCCCTCCACCTGGGGCACCACGCTCGGGGCCGGGAAGAGGTGCGGCGAGGACACCGTGCCCGGCGCGTCCGGCGACTCCGAGCCCGACCCCGCGGACTGCGGGCCCACGACCTGGGCGAACGAGCTCCCGCCGGGCGGGGCCGCGTCGCCCGCGTTCTGGGCGTGCGCCGACGCGAGGCTCACCGCGGCGACGCCCATCGCCCCGGCCGCGAGCAGGGAGCGCCGGACCCGCGAGCCCCGGGTCGCGTACGGGATCGCCGGCTCGGCCACGCCGAGGAACGCGACGCGGACGGGCTTGCCGACCGGGACCGGCCGGGGAGCCGGTTCCGCGCCGAGCGGGCGGCGGCGCGGCGGCAACGGCTCCCCGGGGGCCGCGAGGTCGAGCAGTGCGCCCATCAGGTTCGGTGACGGGTCCGGCGTCGACAGGTGCGTCAGACCGGACTTCGTGCGGGACTCGGCCTCGACGGCCGCCCGGCAGCTGCTGCACATCAGCAGATGCGCGGAGATCAGCTCCCGCGTCACGCGCGGCAGCTCGCCGTCCACGTAGGCGGCGAGCCGGTCCCCGAGGTGGTTCACGTCGCGACCTCCAGGGCCGCGGGCCGCCCGGTGGCGGCCGAACGGTGCTCGAGGGCGGCGCGCAGCTGCGCCCGCCCCCGGTGGATCCGGCTCCGGACCGTACCCAGCTTGATGCCGAGCGTGGCCGCGATCTCCTCGTACGACAGACCCTCGATGTCACAGAGGACGACGGCGGCGCGGAACTCCGGCGGCAGCTGGTCGAGCGCGTACTGGATGTCGGCGTCGAAACCCTGGTCGTCGATCAGCTGCTGCGGCGAGGGCTCACGGCCGGGCAGACGCTCGTGCGCGTCCTCCGGGAAGCCCTCGAAGCGGATCCGCTGCCGGCGCCGGACCATGTCGAGGAACAGGTTCGTGGTGATGCGGTGCAGCCACCCCTCGAACGTCCCCGGCTGGTAGGTCGACAGCGAACGGAACACTCGAACGAAAACCTCCTGGGTCAGGTCCTCGGCGTCGTGCTGGTTCCCCGCCAGGCGGTAGGCGAGCCGGTACACCCTCGCGGAGTGCGTCCGGACGATCTCCTCCCAGCTGGGCGGCACCCAGTCCCCCTGCGCGGCTCCACCGTCGGGAGCTGGCCGCGCTGTATCCACGTGATCTCCTTCTACGGACGCGGAGTTCCACTCTGACGTGCCGCACTGTGTGCGGCCTGTGAGCGCGGAGTCGGCCCGTTGCGGACTCAACGCGCGCGCCCTGCAGATCGTTCCTGCCCAGGTCAGTAGGCTGCAGAACACGAACGGCCCACAAGCGCGAGGAAGTTTCATGGCGGGCATCGGCACCGAGCACCTCGACGCCTCGGCGACGGCGGCCCTGGCGGATGCCTACCTCGCCGAGGACGACGTCCTGCGCGCCGCGCGCGCCCGCGCCGCCGAGAACGGTCTCCCGGTGCTCCCGCCGGCCGCCGGGGCGACGCTGCGGTTCCTCGCCGCGCTGCTGGACGCCCGCTCGGTGGTCGAGGTCGGCACCGGCACCGGTGTCACCGGCATCTGGCTGCTGCGCGGCATGCGCCCCGACGGGGTGCTGACCTCGGTCGACCCGGACCCCGACTACCAGCGCACGGCCCGCACCGCCTACACCGAGGCCGGCGTCCCCGCCAACCGCGCCCGGCTGATCGCCGGCCGCCCGATCGAGGTCCTCCCCCGCCTCACCGACGGCGGCTACGACCTGATGTCCGTCTGCGCCGACCCGCTCGCCTACGCCGACTTCCTCCGCGAGGCCCCTCGCCTGCTCCGCGACGGCGGTGTCGTCGTCTTCGCCGACCCGACCGGCCGCGGCGCCCCCGCCATGCGCGAACTCGGCCAGACCCTCCTCGAGAGCGAGGACTTCGCCGCCGTCCTGCTCCCCGTCGGGACCGGTCTCCTCGCCGCCACCAAGCGCCCCGCCCGCTGAGCCCGCGCCTCACCCGGTGTCCGGGGCCCCCGAAAGCGCAGTACGGCACGCGAATTTTGCTTTCAGACGTGCCGTAGTGCGCTTTCGGGAATGAACAGCACCTAGCGAGCGCGAGCCTTCGCGGGGTACGCCTCGAGCCAGCGGAGGAGGAGCCGGACGCCGTAGCCGGTGCCGCCCTTGGTGTTCTCGTGCTCGTCGCCGTCGATCTTGCCGGGGCCGGCCATGTCGACGTGGGCCCAGGAGCGGCGGCCGACGAACTCGCGGAGGAACAGCGCCGCGGTGATCGCGCCGCCCTGCACCTTGCGGTGCCGCTGGTGGGGGACGTGCGCGAGGTCGGCGACCGGGGAGTCCAGCGCGGGCCGGTACTCGTCGACCAGCGGCATCCGCCACAGGCGGTCACCCCCGGCGTCGGAGGCGGCGAGCAGGGCCTTGGCCAGGCGGTCGTCCGGGGTGAACAGCGCGGCCATGCGGCGGCTCAGCGCGAGCGTCGCGGCGCCGGTGAGCGTCGCGAGGTCGACGATCACGTCCGGGTCGAGGTTCGCGTCGGCGTAGGCGAGGGCGTCGGCGAGGACGAGACGGCCCTCGGCGTCGGTGTTCAGCACCTCGACGGTCGTGCCCCCGTAGTGGGTGATGACGTCGCCGGGGCGGAAGGCCGAGCCCGACGGGAGGTTCTCCGCCGCCGCGACCAGGCCCGTGACCCGGACGCCGACGCCGAGCGCACGCAGCGCCGACATCGCGCCGATCACCGCCGCGCCGCCGGCCATGTCGGCCTTCATCGCGACCATGCCGTCGGTGGGCTTGAGGGACAGGCCGCCGGAGTCGAACGTGATGCCCTTGCCGACGAGGACGACGTGCGGCAGCGCGGCACCGGCCGGCGCGTCCGCGGGGGTGTACTCCAGGCGGATCAGGCGCGGCCCGCGGGACGAGCCCGCCCCGACCGCGAGGATGCCACCGAACCCGCCGGCCTCGAGGTCGGCCGGCTCCCAGATCTCGACGTCGAGACCCGCGCGGCCGGCCATCTTCCTGGCCTGCGCGGCGAGCCATGCCGGGGTCTTCTCGGCCGACGGGGTGTTGGCCAGGTCGCGCGCGAGGCAGACGGCGTCCGCGGTGCGCAGGCCACGCTCGACGGCCGGACCCGCGGCCTCGGCCCGACGCCCGTCGACGTGCAGGTCGACCGCGCCGACGTGCTCGCGCTTGGCACTCGGCTCGTTCGCGGCTGAGGTCGGCGTCTGGCCCCGCAGGGTGAACGAGTACGACCCGAGGACCAGGCCCTCGGTGAAGGCACGGACACCGTCGGGACCCGCGCCGGCCGCGACCGAGGTTGCGAGCCGCTCCCGCGACCGGACCCGGCGCGCGAGGGCCGCGCCGGCCCGCCGCAGCGCGGTCGGGCTGCCGTCCCCGGTGCCGACGAGCAGGATCTGCTCGGCCGGGCCCGCGGGGTCGGTCAGCGGGAGCGCGACGATCTCCGCCGCGTCGCCCCGGGCCTTCTCGCGGCGCGCGAGCGCCAGCAGGTCGAGCCCGAGGGCGGAGCCGGCGGCCGCCAGGCCGGGGCCGGCGACCGGACCGTCCGGACCCTTCGAGATCGGGACGGCAAGAACGTCGGCCGACCCGCTGAGCAGGGGCTTACCGACGACGACGTGCACGGCCGGACGGGCCATGGTTCTCCTTCGGCCGCGCGGACGGGTGCGACGAGCGGATTAGGAAACGACGCCCTTCAGGGCCTCACCGAGGGCACCGGCCTCGTCGGCCGACAGCTCGACGACCAGACGGCCGCCACCCTCCAGCGGGACACGCATGACGATGCCGCGACCCTCCTTGGTGACCTCCAACGGGCCGTCGCCGGTCCGTGGCTTCATGGCCGCCATGCTCGCTCCTCAGGTGTTCGTCGATGTCGACCGCCCGGCGGGGCGAGCCCGCGGGCGACGAAACGCCGCGTCGTTGATCTCCATTATCTCTGATGCGGTCACCGGTCCGGTGCGCTCACCCCCCTCGGCGCGCCCCCCGGGCCCTTCGCGACCCCGATCCCCGCCCCCGCGGCCCCATTAGGCTCGGGCCGTTCCGCCGTCCGACGCCGACGTCTGTCAGGGGTGCGCTCGATGTCCGATCCCGTTCTGGTCTCCCTCGACGGCGGTGTCGCCACCGTCACCCTGAACCGGCCGGAGAGCTTCAACTCACTGAACCTGCTGGCCCGGCTCCTGCTGCTCGACGCGTTGAAGTCGATCGCGGAGGACCCCGCCGTACGCGCCGTCGTGCTGACCGGCGCCGGTCGGGGCTTCTGCGTCGGGCAGGACCTCGCCGAGATCGACCCCGCGAAGACGGCGAAGGAACGGTTCTCCGTCGTCCCCGAGCACTACGCGCCGATCGCGCAGCTGCTCGCCGACATGGACAAGCCCGTGCTCGCCGCGATCAACGGCCCCGCGGCGGGCGCCGGGCTCTCCCTCGCGCTGGCCGCGGACTTCCGGATCGCCTCGGAGAAGGCGAGCTTCACGACGGCCTTCACTGGCATCGCGCTCAGCCCCGACACCGGGATGTCCTGGTACCTCCCGCGCCTGGTCGGGGTGAACAAGGCGACCGAGCTGCTCCTGCTCAACCCGACGCTGAAGGCGCCCGAGGCCCTCGAGATCGGGCTGGTCACCCAGGTGGTCGCCCCCGAGGACCTGATGCCGACCGCGAACGCGCTCGCCGCCCGGCTGGCCGCCGGCCCCACGCGCGCCTACGGCCTGACGCGCCGCGCGCTGCGGTACGCCCACGACCACGAGCTCGCCGAGGTCCTGGCCAAGGAACACGAGCTGATCGAGGAGGCCGGCGCCACCGAGGACCACCTCGGCGCCGTCGATGCCTTCCTGAACAAGCGCAAGCCGGAGTTCTCCGGGCGCTGAGTTGCCGAGCCCCGATCAGGGGGCGGTCTGACACCCCGCCAGGTGGTCGTCGACCATGCCCGTGGCCTGCATGAGCGCGTACGCCGTGGTCGGGCCGACGAACGCGAACCCGCGCTTCTTCAGTGCCTTGGCCATCGCGGTCGACTCCGGCGTCACGGCCGGGATCTCGGCGAGCGAGGCGACGCGACGCGTGCGGGGCGGCGGGGCGAAGGACCACAGCAGCTCGTCCAGACCGTCCGGCCCGAGCGCGGCCGCGGCGCGGGCGTTCTGCAGCGCGGCGAGCACCTTCGCGCGGTTGCGTACGATGCCCGGGTCCGCGAGCAGGCGGTCGACGTCGGCCTCGGAGAACCCGGCGACGGCGGGGATCGAGAAGTTCGCGAACGCCGCCCGGAAGTTCTCACGCTTGCGCAGGATCGTCAGCCACGACAGACCGGACTGGAAGGCCTCGAGTGTCAGCCGTTCGTAGAGCCGGTCGTCCCCGTGGACGGTCCGGCCCCACTCGGTGTCGTGGTAGGAGACGTAGTCCGGCGCCGACAGCCCCCACGGGCACCGCTTACGGCCGTCCGGCCCCGCGACCACACCGCTCACGCGCCGGCCTCGCTGCGGACGGCGAAGCGCGCGAACCGCTTCAGCGCCAGGCCGATCACCGCCCGCGTCCCGATCGACAGGAACGGCGTGAGCAGCCGGCCGGGCGCACCGAACGGCGGGACGAGATCCTCGCACCAGACCACGCGGCTGCGGTGCTCCCCCAGGGGCTGCACCTCGAACCAGGCGCTGCCCTTCAGCAGCCGGCCGGTCTTGACGACGTCGAGCCGGCGGGGTGGGTCCCAGCGCGTGATCGTCATGCGGTCGGCGATGGCCAGCGGCCGGAAGCCGGTCCAGCCGATGAATTTCTCGCCCTCGCCGTGGCCGGCGCCGCCACCCACGACCTCGACGTGGGTCAGCGGCATCCACTTCGCGTGGCTCGGCCAGTCGACCAGCCCGGCCCACACCCGCTCGGCGGGGAGGTCGATGTCGACGCTCAGTTCGATCGGACGCACTCAGGACTCCGCACGGTTCTCGGACGGTTGTTCGAGCTCGCGGATCCGGGCGTCCCGGGTCGCGATCTCGTCGGTGAGCCGGTCGAGGACGGCGTCGACGGCGTCCATGCGGTAGCCGCGGACAACGACCGGGAACCGGATCTCCGCCAGGTCGGCGGACGTGACCGGGCCCTCGACGTCGGCCAGGGGCTGCGGGGCCGGGGCGACGCTGCCGAGCGTCCCGCCCACGCCGGCGGCGACCGCGGCCGTGCCGAACACGACCACCGCCACCACGACGACCATCAGCCAGAACACGGCGCCTCCCTCTGCCGCGGCGATCGTGTCACGGCGCTCCGACAGACCCGCCGAGAGCACTCACTCTGCACCACCCGACCCCGCAACAACGGGAGCCGCCCATGACCGCCTTCCGACTCGGCCGCCACTCGTTCGGCGCGGACGAGCTCGCCGTCATGGCGATCGTGAACCGGACCCCGGACTCCTTCTACGACAAGGGCGCGACCTTCGACGACGAGCCCGCCCTCGCGGCCGTCGAACGGGCCGTCGAGGCCGGGGCGCGAATTCTCGACATCGGCGGGGTGAAGGCCGGGCCGGGCGACGAGGTCGACACCGCCGAGGAGCTGCGGCGGGTGGTCCCCTTCGTGACGGCCGTCCGCGAGCGCTGGCCGCAGGTCGCGATCAGCGTCGACACCTGGCGGGCCGAGGTCGGCGCCGCGGTCTGCGAGGCCGGCGCCGACGTCCTCAACGACGCCTGGGGCGGGGTGGACCCGGATCTCGCCGGGGTGGCGGCGCAGTACGACGTCGGGCTCGTCTGCACGCACGCGGGCGGCGCCGAGCCGCGCACCCGCCCGCACCGCGTCGCCTACCCCGACGTGATGGCCGACGTCCTCGAACGCACGATCGGCCTCGCCGAGCGGGCCGTGTCCCTCGGGGTCGCGCGCGAGTCGGTGCTGATCGACCCCGGCCACGACTTCGGCAAGAACACCCGGCACTCGCTCGAGGTCACGCGCCGTCTGCCGGAGATGGTCGCGACCGGGTGGCCGGTGCTCGTCTCCCTCTCCCGCAAGGACTTCGTCGGCGAGACGCTGAACCTCCCGCCCGACGATCGCCTGACCGGCACCCTCGCGACGACCGCGATCAGCGCCTGGCTCGGCGCGCAGGTCTTTCGCGCCCACGACGCCGCCGCCACCCGGCAGGTGCTCGACATGACCGCCGCGCTCCTCGGCACCCGACCCCCGGCCGTCGCCCGCCGCGGGCTGGCCTGAGTCCGGCCACCCACCGTCGAGCGGTTCAGCCGAACGTGCGCTGCAGGATCATGCCGACCGCGGCGAGCTGGGCCGCGACCTCGACGTCCGCGGGCGGAGCGCCCGGGACGCTGTAGGGGCGCCGGACCTCCTCGGCGGCGACGACCATCGCCCGCCCGATCCGGGCCGCCTGCTCGGGTTCGAGCTCGTCGAACGACAGCGACATCAGCGCCCCGGGGTGGGCCAGCAGGGCCGCATCCGCCGGGTTCTGCGTCAGTTCCACCACACGCCGGTGGAGCGCCGCGGCCACCGGCGTCCGCACCGGCAGCCGGACACCCCGCACCACGACCTCGGACACCGCCGCCTCCCCACCCCACGGGCGTCGTGCCCGATCACTGCACCCGCTCGACCTTCGTGGACGCCGCGCCCCAGGTCGCGGTCGGTCGCACCACGAACCGAACCGTCGAGCCGGGCCGCACACCGGTCACCCGCGCGACCAGGCGGCCCGACCGGTTCGTCGAACCCACCGCGCGAACCGTCGTCCGCTTGCCGTTCGTGACCCGCACCAGCACGGGCACGCCCTCCGCCGGGACCGTGGTGTACCCCTGCCGCGCCAGGACCACCGCGCGGAGCGAGCCGTCGCGCCCCCGCCGCCACGTGACCGTCAGATACACGGGCCGACGCCCGGTGGTCAGGCCGGTCACCGTGGTGTCGTAGTTGTTCCACTTCGTGTACCGGCCGTGCAGCCACATCGCGAGGAACGGCCCGCCGGAGCCCACCGGGGTCGTCGGGGTCCGGGACCCCGGGGTGTCCCCGATCTCGTGAACGCTCCAGGTCTCACCGTCGTCCCGCGTGCGCAGGTGGACGATCCGCCCCGCCTCCCCGGGGGCGGCGTAGGACAGGTACACGTTGCGCGGGTCCGCGGTGTCCAGCGTCATACCCTCCGGGCGGACGGACTGGCGGACGAGCGTCCGCAACTGCCACCGCCCGTTCCGGAACCGGGCCCACTTGTACGCGGGCGAGGTCCCCGAGCCGCCGAGCGACGTCACCGCCACGATCGGTTCGGAGTTGCGGACGGCGATGTCGTAGACCCGGACCTGACCGTCGGCGCCCGCACCGTCGTAGAGCAGCGTCGTGCTGCGCAGATCGACCGGACGACCGGCCTGAACGTTGGCCAGGGTGTCGACGACGCTGCCGTCGGTCCGGCGGACCACACCGCCGCCGATGCTGAAGTGGTAGAGCTTGTTCGGGCCGGAGACGCCGGGCTGCCGGTCCGAGCCGAGGACGTGCAACGTCGTCCCGTCGAAGGCGAACTTCAGGTACGGCTGCTCCCGCTTCTCGATCGGGTAGATCGTGCGCACCAGCGGGAAGGCTTTGCTCCAGTGCTGCAGGTCGCGGCTCGTGGTCATGACCCACAGTGCGTCGGTCTTTCGGCGCACGATCGCGACGTACTGGTCGGTCTGCTGCGGCACCCGGAACAGAACGGCGTAGCTCGCGCCGACCTTCTCCAGCCCGGAGCCGGTGAGCACGCGCCGGGGCGACCAGTCGTCGATGCTGTTGGGCTGACGCGAGACGCGCAGGAATGCGGGGGTCTTCCCGTGTCCTGACCAGAGCGCCGCGTACCGGCCGCCCGCCGTCCGCAACAGCGCCGCCGAGTTGTGGTCGTCGACCTTCACGTCCCGGGCGATGGTGAACCGACTGAGCCGCCCGCTGGCGTTGACGACCTGCACGACCTGCAGATGGCCGTTGTTGGCCAGGGCCCCGAAAGTCGTGCGGCCGCGGTCCTCGATCACGCGCGGGTCCAGGTACCAGGACCACGCCGAGCTGCGCAGCAGCGGCGTGATCTTCAGCCCGCTCGCCGACCCGCCGGGCGCGGTCGCAGAGGTTCGCGACGCCGGGGTCTCGGGCGCCGGGCCGAGGTCGTCGAAGACGGCCGGCTGCGGCTCCGTCTCCAGCGGCTCCTCCCAGCCCGGCCCGGCATGGGCCTCCACGCCGGGAAGGGGGTCGGCGGACGCAGGGGTCAGCGTGCTGCCGGTCCCGGCGACGAGCAGCAGTGCAAGACCGACTGCGGCATGCCGACGCGTCAAAACCATGCGCCCGATTGCACCACACGGGCCGGAGGCTGCGACTGCGCGGCGGACGGCGCCGTCAGCCGATGACGTCGGGGTAGTCGGGGGCGGCGAGGAAGAGCGCGAACACCGCGGGACGCTGCTGGACGAGCTCGAGGCGGGCGCCGTCGGCGCGGGCGAGGTCGCGGGCGAGGGCGAGGCCGCGGCCGGTGCTCTCGCCGCCGGAGACGCCGGCTTCGAAGATGCGGTGACCGAGGGCGTCGGAGACCCCGCCGCCCTCGTCGGTGACCTCGATGACGACCGAGCCGCCGACGGTGCGGGTCCGGATCGTCACCGTGCCACCGCCGTGGTGCAGCGCGTTCTCGACGAGCGTCGCGAGGATCTGCGAGACGTTCGCCGCGGTCGCACGGGCCGTCAGGTTCGGCACCCCGACCAGCTGCAGGCCGCGTCCGGCCTTGCTGAACGCGACGCTCCACTCGTCGAGCTGCTGGGACACGATCTTGTCGATGTCGATGACGTCGGCCGCGACCGCGGTCGGGGTCCGGTTCTGCGCGAGGAGCTGCTCGACGACCTCGGTGAGACGTTCGACCTGCGAGAGCGCCACCGTGGCCTCGTCGCGCATCGCGTCCATGTCGTCGGACATGGTGATCTCCTCCAGCCGCATGGACAGCGCGGTCAGCGGCGTCCGGAGCTGGTGGGATGCGTTTGCGGCGAACTGCCGTTCGGCGGCGAGGATCCGCGAGATGCGTTCGGCGCGCCGTTCGAGGACGTCGGCGACGCGGTCGACCTCGGGCAGGCCGTAGCTGCGGCGGTGCCGGCGACGCCGCGGGTCGCCGGAGCCGAACCGCTCGGCCGCCTCGGCCAGGTCGACCAGGGGGCGCGCCAGCGAGCGGGCCTGCAGGGCGGCGAGGGCGCCGGCGGTCGCCACGGCGAAGAACGCCTCGACGAGGATCAGCAGCCACGCCTTGCGGATCTGGCGGGTGACGCGAGCCCGGGACTCGGTGACCGTGACCTGCTCGCCGTGCTGCCCCATCATCTCGACGCGCAGCGGGTTGCCCTCGTCCGGCGCCGGGCCGCCGAGCGGGAAGTTCTCGCCGCCGGGGAGCCGCACCGTCGCGCTGCGGTCGCGCGACACCAGCCGCGCGAGCGCGGAGGCGTCGACCTTCTCGCCGAGTTCGATCCGGACCTCGACGGTGTTCAGCAGCCGCTGCGCCTCGGCCCGGAGGCTGTCGTTGGCGCTGCTCTCGATGCCGTTCCGCATCGCGACACCGAGCGGCACCCCGAGCAGGAACACCACGACGATGACGACCGACAGGGTCGACAGGACCAGGCGCCTACCCACACCGACGGGGGGCTCCGCCCCCCATCACCCCCCCGAAAAGCGCTCCACCGCGACGGGGGGCTCCGCCCCCCATCACCCCCTCAAGGCGCACCCGGGGACGGGAACCACCGCGGCGGCCTGCGGCCACCGCGGTTACTCGCGCTCGAAGCGGAACCCGACCCCACGCACGGTGGTGATGTACCGCGGGTTCGTGGCGTCGTCCCCGAGCTTCTTGCGGAGCCAGGAGATGTGCATGTCGAGCGTCTTGGTCGAGGTCCACCAGGTGGTGTCCCAGACCTCGCGCATCAGCTGGTCGCGGGTGACGACGCGACCGGCGTCGCGGATCAGCACGCGGAGGAGGTCGAACTCCTTCGCGGTGAGCTGGAGCTCGGTGTCGCCCATCCAGGCGCGGTGGGACTCGATGTCGATGCGGACGCCGCGGATGCCGTGCCCGACCTCCGGGGCGCCCCGGCGCAGGAGCGCCCGCACCCGGGCCAGCAGCTCGGCCAGGCGGAAAGGCTTGGTGACGTAGTCGTCCGCGCCCGCGTCCAGGCCGACGACGGTGTCGACCTCGTCCGCGCGGGCGGTGAGGACGAGCACCGGGATCACCTGGCCGTCGCCGCGCAGCCGGCGGCAGACCTCGAGGCCGTCCAGACCGGGCAGCCCGATGTCCAGGACGACGAGGTCGATCCCGCCCTGGCGGGCACGTTCGAGGGCCTGCACCCCGTCGGCGCGGACCTCGACCGCATAGCCCTCGCGCCGCAACGCCCGGGCCAGCGGCTCGGAGATCGCGACGTCATCCTCGGCGAGCAACAGACGAGTCATGACCGAATGGTAAAGCGCAAAGGCCCTCGGAAACCGGCAACACCACGACCAGGGGTTTTCGTGGCGCTTTGTCCTTGGGTGGTCCGGAGGACGCCGCCCGCCGGCTCAACGAGCGGTCGGGCGTCGGTCAAGGGGGCGATCTTGGTCGGAGTGCCCGGTTCGCCCCCGACCCGCGGAGCCCTCAGGAGCTCGCGGGGAACTGCTGGGGCGGGAATGGCTGGTGTGGCGAAGCCGGGGGTGCGGGCGGAAACGCGGGCGAGGTCAACCCGGACGGGCGAATCGCGGTCGGCCCGGAGTTGGCCACGGCGGCCGCGACGACCTTCTGGACCTCGGCCAGCATCGGGGTGTTCTCGATGACGAGGTCACCGGCCGGGCTCGCGGTCGAGATCGTGAGCCGGCCGCTGCGGAACATCCGCTGCAGGAGGGTCCGGCTGGCCGAGGACCCGATCACCCGGTCCAGCGGGACGTCCAGGCCCCGGCGCGAGAACACGCCGTGCCGGACGAGCAGGCGCCGGGAGGTCAGCACCCAGCTGTGGGCGTACCAGCTCAGGAACGGCCAGACCGACCAGCGCAGGACGATCGCGCCGGCCGTGGCGCCGATGATCAGCCGCAGGGTGGTCTGGGCGCCGGTGTCCGGGACGGTGCCGGCGAGGAACGCGGAGATCCCCGTCGTGACGACCAGGATGATCGCGGGCCAGATCAGGGTGAAGCAGTGCTCGCGGAGCTCGAAGACCAGGTCCTCGCCCTCGAGCAGCGGGATCCGCTCCCGGCGGCGCAGCATCAGCCGGGGTCCCGGGCGCCCGCCGCCCGGACATGGGTGACGTCGCCGGCCGCGACCCGGACCGGTCCGTTCTCGGTGGTGATCACCAGCGAGCCGTCGGGGTCGACGTCCTCGCCACGGCCGATCAGGACGTCCCCGCCCGGCAGCTCCGCCCGGACCTCCGCGCCAAGGGTCGCGCACACCGCGCGGTAGTCGGCGGCGAGGCCGCCGGCGGTCGCGTCGCCGGCGGCCGCGTGCCAGGCCTCGAAGCGAGCGCCGAGCGCCCGGAGCACGACCGCGAGCAGCGTGGTCCGGTCCAGGTCGTCGCCGCCGGCGCGGGCGAGCGAGGAGGCGTTCGGGATGTCCGGGGCCCCGGTGACGTTGAGCCCGATGCCGATCACGGCCATCGCCCCGTCCGGGGTCTCGACGCGCTCGACGAGGATGCCGGCGAGCTTCCCGCCGGCCGCGTCGAGGACGTCGTTCGGCCACTTCAGCCGCAGGCCGTGGATGGCGTCGGTCACGGCCACGCCGGCCAGCAGCGGCAGCCAGGCCCAGCGCTCGGCCGGCACCCCCTCGGGGTGCACGAGCACGGAGAAGGTCAGCGCCTCCCCCGGGGCCGCGGTCCAGGTGCGGTCCAACCGGCCGCGCCCGGTCGTCTGGTGTTCTGCGACACAGACGTAGCCGGGCCGGGCCCGCCCCTCGACGGCCGCGACGCGCACGTCCGCGTTCGTCGAGCCGGTCTCGGGCACGACCACGACCTCCCAGGGCCCCGCGGGCAGGGCGGCGCGCAGCAGGTCAGCGTCGAGTGGTTGTCCCAGGGGCTCGGTCACGACCTCCACATTAGGGCTGGAGAGGCCGCCAAATAGAGTGCCGCGCATGGCTGCTGAACCCGCACTGGAGACCGGAAATCCGGAAGAGCTCCCCTCGTCTCCCCCTGACGACCACACGAACGCGCTCGACATCCACACCACGGCGGGCAAACTCGCCGACCTCGCGATGCGCGAGGAGGAGGCGATTCACGCGGCCTCCGCCCGCGCGGTGGAGAAGCAGCACGCCAAGGGCAAGATGACCGCCCGCGAGCGGATCGCCGCCCTCCTCGACGAGGGCTCGTTCGTCGAGATGGACGAGTTCGCGCGACACCGGTCCACCGCGTTCGGGCTGGAGAAGACCCGCCCGTACGGCGACGGCGTCGTCACCGGCTACGGCACGATCGACGGCCGCCAGGTCTGCGTGTTCAGCCAGGACTTCGCCATCTTCGGCGGGTCGCTCGGTGAGGTCTACGGCGAGAAGATCTGCAAGGTCATGGACCTGGCGATCAAGACCGGGTGCCCGATCATCGGCATCAACGAGGGCGCGGGCGCCCGCATCCAGGAGGGTGTGGTCTCGCTCGGCCTCTACGGCGAGATCTTCAAGCGCAACGCGCACGCCTCCGGCGTCGTCCCTCAGATCTCGCTGATCATGGGCACCTGCGCCGGCGGGCACGTCTACTCCCCCGCGCTGACCGACTTCGTCGTGATGGTCGACCAGACCTCGCACATGTTCATCACCGGTCCGGAGGTCATCAAGACCGTCACCGGCGAGGAGGTCTCCTTCGAGGACCTCGGTGGCGCGCGCGCCCACAACACCAAGAGCGGCAACGCCCACTACATGGGCGCCGACGAGGAGGACGCGCTCGAGTACGTCAAGGCGATCCTGAGCTACCTGCCGAGCAACAACCTCTCGGACCCGCCGGCATACGCCGCGGACGCGGACCTGCAGATCAACGACGACGACCTGACGCTCGACACGGTCATCCCGGACTCGGCGAACACGCCCTACGACATGCACACCGTCATCGAGAAGGTCCTCGACGACGGCGAGTTCCTCGAGGTGCAGCCGATGTTCGCGCCGAACATCATCGTCGGCTTCGGCCGCGTCGACGGCCGCAGCGTCGGCATCGTCGCGAACCAGCCGATGCAGTTCGCCGGCTGCCTCGACATCGACGCCTCCGAGAAGGCCGCGCGCTTCGTGCGGACCTGCGACGCGTTCAACGTCCCGATCCTCACCTTCGTCGACGTCCCGGGCTTCCTCCCCGGCACCGGTCAGGAGTGGGACGGCATCATCCGCCGCGGCGCGAAGCTCATCTACGCCTACGTCGAGGCGACGGTCCCCAAGGTCACGGTCATCACGCGCAAGGCCTACGGCGGCGCGTACGACGTCATGGGCTCGAAGCACCTCGGTGCCGACCTGAACTTCGCGTGGCCGACCGCCCAGATCGCGGTCATGGGCGCGCAGGGTGCGGTCAACATCCTGTACCGCAAGGAGCTCGCCGCGGCCGAGGATCCCGACGCCCGCCGTCAGGAACTCATCACCGAGTACGAGGACACCCTCGCGAACCCGTACATCGCGGCCAGCCGCGGCTACGTCGACTCGGTGATCCGCCCGTCGGAGACCCGCGTGCAGGTCGTCAAGGCCCTGCGGGCCCTGAAGGACAAGCGCGAGACCCTGCCGCCCAAGAAGCACGGGAACATCCCGCTGTGACGGACGGTCAGGAGCAGAAGGACGAGACCCCGCAGCGGCCGTTGCTGCGGGTGGTCCGCGGCGAGCCGGACGACGCCGAGCTCGCCGCGCTGATCGCGGTCGTCTCCGCCCGGGCCGGGGGCCCGGCGGAGGAGCCGGCACCGGTCCCGAACGCCTGGACGGACCGGACCCGCCTGGTCCGCCACCCGCTCCCCCACGGCCCCGGCGCCTGGCGCGCCTCGGCCTGGCGCAGCTGATCCACCCGGACTGGCCGACAGGACCGGCCGACAGGACCGGCCGACAGGAGCAGACCGGAGGAGCCGTGGCCCACCGCCCTGCCGCCGTCGCGTTCGACGTCGTCGAGACCCTGATCGCGCTCGAACCGCTCGGGAAACGGTTCGAGACGGTGGGCCTGCCGGCCCACAGTGTGCGTGAGTTCTTCCCGCGGACCCTCCTCTACGGCGTCGGGGTGAACGTGACCGGCGACTACATCCCCTTCCCCGTCGCCGCCGCCGCGGCGGTGCGCACGATCGCGCGGCACTCGCTGACGCCGGATCAGGTGGACTACGTCGTCTCGGGGATGCGTGAGCTCCCGGCGCACGCGGACGTCGAGCCGGCCATGCGGGTGCTCAACGACGCCGGCATCCGAGTGACGTGCCTGACCAACGGCGCACCCGAGGTGGTCGAGGCGTTCCTGGCCCGCAACGGCCTGGAGTCCCTCGTCGAGAAGGTTCTGACGACCTCGGAGCTGCAGGCCTGGAAGCCGCCGGCGAAGGTGTACCTCCACGCCGCGACGGAACTCGGCCTGCCGCCCGACCGGGTGTGCCTGGTCGCCTGCCACGCCTGGGACTGTCACGGCGCCAAGCGCGCCGGGCTGATGGCGGGCTGGGTCGCGCGGGCCGAGGGTGGGTACGACGAGATCTTCGCGCCCGCCGACGTCCTGGGCGACGACCTCGTCGCCGTCGCCCGCGCTCTCGCGGATCTGCCGTCATCGGACTGACGCGCAGTCGTCATCCGGACGCTTTAGGCTGCGCGTCATGGGGGACGTCGGGCGCGCGCGGCGGCCGGCGCGCCGCAGCCCGGCCGAGTGGGGGCCGGACGGTGAGCGCTTCCTCGCCGACGTCGTCCGGCGCCTCGACGCACTCGGGCCGACGACGCTGGAGCGCCAGGCGCTGCGCATCCGCAGCTACGAGATGCGGCACCTGTTCGCCGGGCGGGCGACGCGGGGGAAGCTGAGCTACGACGTTCTCGTCGGGCACCTGCGCCGCGCAGCGCTGGGGTCCCGCGACCTGGCCGACGGGCTCCCCCGCCTGGTCCCGAAGTGGACCTACGCCCTCGCCCGCGTGATCGGGCTGCAGCACCTCGAACCGGACGACGCGCTGATGTCGGCGCGGCTCCTCGGCGCGCTGTGGGAGCAGTCGGGCGCGGACGCGATCGCGCCCGAGCACCAGAACTTCGCCGCCCAGCAGCTCTTCGCGGCCGGAGCCCACGACACCCTGCGCCGGGCGCTCAAGGACTTCCGGGCGCTCACGCCGGCGCAGCGGCTCGCGCTGACCGCCGACCTGCGCAACCCCGCGATCTCCCGCACCGGGGACGACGCCGCCTGGCACGCGACCGTGCGGGAGATCTTCGCGGCGGCCCGCCTGGAGCCGGTACGCCTGGTGGGCGACGCGACGACCCGCTTCGACCGGCTGACCTCCGACGTTCCCGCCGGCACCGTCTCCGGCCCCCTGGTGAGCGTTCTCCTGACCTGCTACCGCCCCGGCCCGGCGCTGCTCTCCTCGGCGCGGTCGATCCTGCAGCAGACCTGGGCCGACCTCGAGCTGCTCGTCGTCGACGACGCGTCCCCGGCGGAGTTCGATCCGGTGCTGGAGGAGTGCGCCGGGCTCGACCCGCGGGTGCGCGTGATCCGGCTGCCGGCCAACGGCGGCACCTACGTCGCCCGCAACGCCGGGCTCGACGAGGCCCGGGGCGACTACGTCACCGGCCAGGACGACGACGACTGGTCGCACCCGCGGCGCATCGAGTGGCAGATCGCGCCGCTGCTCGGCGACGCGAGCCTGCGCGGCACCCGCACCCAGTGCTTCCGCGTCTCGCCGCACGTCGGGTTCACCCGGCCCGGTCAGGAGCCGCGGTCGGCGGCGGGGTCCTCGCTGATGTTCGGGCGAACGGAGGCACTCGCCACCGCCGGCTACTTCGACCGCGTGCGCAAGGCCGCGGACACCGAGTACCTGATGCGGCTGACCCACGGCCGGCCCGACTCGGTGCTCGACCTCGACGCCCCGCTCTCGTTCGTCCGCGTCGGGGCCAGCACGCTCTCGGCCGGGGAGTTCACCGTCGGCTGGCTGGCCGAGGCACGCCGGGACTACCGCCTGCACTACGGACACTGGCACCGTCACCTCGCCGCCGGTGAGCCGCCGCGGCTGCCCCGGAAGCCGGCCACCCGGCCGTTCCCGGCCCCGGCCGCGTTCTGCCGGGGCGTCCCGGACGCGCCCGAACCCCCGGACCGGTACGACGTCGTCATCCTCGGCGAGTGGCAGAGCCGGGGCGGGCCGTCGCCGGCGCTGCTCGACGAGGCCCGCGCGCTGGTCGCCGGCGGCCTGCGCGTCGGCGTCGCGCACGCCGAGCCGGTCGCACCGGCGCCCGAGGCACCGCGCGACTCGCTGCCCGATCTCCTCGACCTCGCCGCCGCCGGCGCCCTCGACCTCGTGCAGCTCGACTCCGGCCTGTCGGCGGAGCTGCTGCTGGTCCGGTGCACCGCGGCGCTGCCGTTCCTGCCCACGGTGCCGACCGATCTCGACGTCGGCCGGGCGGTGATCGTCGCCGACGAGCCGCCCCACGACCCGGCCGCCGGGTTGCGCTACCTCGTCCCGGTGTGTGTCCAGGCCATCCGGGACCGCTTCGGCGTGACGCCGACCTGGGCGCCGGTCGACCTGCGCGTCCGGGCGGCCCTGGCTCCGCACGTCGACGGCGACCGGCTCGAACCCTCCGACCTCGGCTGGGCGGTGGACCCGTCGCGGGCCGTGCTGCCCCGTCCGGCCCGGCGCAACCTCCGCCCCGTGCTGGGCTGGAACCCGGACCCGACCGGCGCCTGGCCCGAGCAGCGCGCCGATCTGCTGGCCGCGTACCCGGCCGACGACGAGTTCGACGTCCGCATCCGCGGGAACACCGACGCCGTCGCGAAGGTCGTCGGCCGGGTCCCGCCGCGGTGGGTGGTGTTCACCCGCGACGAGATCGCGGCGGCGCCGTTCCTGCGCGGTCTCGACTTCTACGTCCACGCGGTGCCGACGCTGACCGCGCAGACGGCGCGCAGCGTCCTGGACGCCGTCGCGCTCGGGTGCCTGGCCGTGCTCCCGCCCGAGCTCGAACCGACGTTCGGTCCGGTCGCCGAGTACGCGACGCCGGACCAGGTGCGGGCGACCGTCCGACGGTGGGCCGCCGACCCCATGGCGTTGGCCGCCCGCGTCGGCGAGGCGAAGGTCGCCCTGCTGGACCGGTTCGGCCCGCCCGCCTACGTCGCGGCGGTCCGGGCGCTCCTGGCGCCCGCCAGAGCCTGAGCCCCGCGCAAGCCGTCGACCACGTCGGCGAACGCCGGCGCTCCGAACTGCTCCCGGACGAAGGCGACGCCGCGGGTGGACTGCGCGTCGTACCGCCCCGGATTCGCCCACAACTCGGCCACGACGTCGCCGGCCGCCCCCGCGGCGGCGTAGCAGGCGGCGTCGCCGAACGCGGGCCGGAACTGCTCGGGCAGGACGGCGACCGCACCGGTGGCCATCGCCTCGCGGATCCCCCGCTCGGTCTCGAGCGTCACGTCCTCGTTCGCCGGCGGGACGTAGAAGTCGAGCGCGGCGAGGAACGGCCGGACCGCGATGTCGTCCTCGGAGAAGGACATCCACTCCTGCGGCAGGCCGTCGTGGGTGAGCAGACCGGTCGAGGTGACGATCACCCGCCGGAGCCGGACGTCGACCTCGACGCCCGACGCGGGCGCCGGATAGGTCGCCCGCAGGTCGGCCGCTCGGGTGCGCCAGGTCCCGACGGTGTCGCGGATCATCGCGCCGATCACCGGCCGGCGGTCGCGCAGCGGGCTGCGGGCGACAACCCAGGAGTCGACGTCGACGACCGGGGGGACGTCGACGTCCCAGAGCCGGGCGGGATCCACCAGAGCGGCGAGTTCGGCGCGGACCGCCGGACCCTGCGGCACCCAGACCGGGTCCACCCCGAACAGGTCGCTGACCGACCGCTCGGTGATCGGCACCGTGTAGACCCGCCGGCCCTCACTGACCGGTGGCCGATCGGCGAGCACCGCGACGCGGGCGACGCCGATGTCGGTCGGCGCCGTCGACGGGAACTGCAGGACGGGCGCGCCGTGCACGAGCAGCAGCCCGACCTGCGCGCCCTGGTCGGCGAGCACGAAGTCCGCTTCGCCGCGGTCGATCAGGTCGAGCAGGTCGGTGGCGAACGGCAGGCGCTTCGGGCTCGGCGGGAACATCGTGTCGAGCGGCAGCACCCCGAGCCGCAGTCCGCGCCCGCGCAGGCTGCGCAGCTGGTCGAGCAGGATCCGCGGCGTGGAGTCCGGCGTCACCCAGTCCCCCGCGACCACGACGTCGTAGCGGTTCGGCGGCAGCGTCGCGCCCGGGATGCCGGTGACGAACCGCAGCGGGGCGGGGAACGGCCGCTTCGTCTGCTCCTTCGGCAGCCGACGGTCCGCGCCGGTGCGCAGGAGCTCGGCGTGCCAGTGGTTGTAGGACGCCTGGTACGTCGTGCGCGCCGCGTGCTGCCAGCCGGCGGAGAACTCCGAGCGCGACAGCGAGCCGTGACCCACGCGCTGGCAGGCCAGCGGGTAGTCGACGTCGACGAGGCCGTCCGGGGCGCCGAGCACGAGCCGCTTGAGGAACTCGTTGTCCGCGGCCTTGCGCGCATGGTCGTAGTACCCGCAGAACTGGCGCACGTCCTCCCGACGGGTCATCAGAAACGGCGCGATGAACAGGATCGGGTCGTAGCCGGGCTGGTTGAAGACGAAGTCGTCACTGACCCGCAGGGACCGGCCCCGGGTCGCCCGGACCGACCGGTTCTTCAGCAGCGGCCGGACCTGGATCTCCAGCCGGCGGGGGTGCGACCAGTCGTCGGCGTCCTGACCGGAGATGAACTCCCCGCGGGCGAGGTCGAGCGCCGTGTTCCGGGCCAGGTACGTCCCGCCGTTGACGGGCTGCTTCACGACGCGCACCCGCTCCGGGTCCAGCGCCGCGACCTGCTCGAGGACCGCGTCGAACTCCGGCGGCGAGGCGTCGTCGATGACGAGCAGCTCCACGTTGCGCCAGGTCTGCTCCAGCACCGACCGCGCCGAGGTGATCAGCGCCGAGTCGGGCCGCCAGCTGCTCATCATGACGCTGATCAGCGGGCCGTCGACCTCGTCGGTGACGCCCGCGCACCGCATCCGGTCGAACACCGTGTCGCCCTCCGGGGCGAACGTGATGGTCTCCAGCCCGGTGCCGTCGAAGATTCTCGCGATCGCCGCGAGCCACTCCGCCTCGCCCTTCGCCACCGTGGAGGCGTACGGGTTCGCGAGGTCGGCCTGGATCGGGAACAGCACGCGGGGCGGCAGGTTCAGGCGTGGCAGCAGGTGCGCGAGTTCGGCGTGGAAGCCGGCGGCGTAGAGGAAGTGCGCGTACGTCTTGCGGTGGTCCTCGTGCCAGTTCTCCACCCGGTGCTGGCGGCTGACGACGGTGAGCAGACGCGCGGCGAGCGCCTCGTCCTCCTCCTCGAGGCCCTGCAGCCCGATCACCCGCGCCAGCTGGATCGTCGGGCGCTCGGCCAGCTTCGGCAGGCCCGTCCCCAGCCGGCGGTCGTCGACGTCGTGCGCGCGCAGGTGCTCGATCAGCTCGGTGTAGGTCAGCCCGGGACCGGCGGCGTTGCGCAGCAGCAGGTGGCGGGCGGCGAAGCTCTTCGCGTACAGCGCCCCGCGCTCCATCGCGACATTGCTGACCCGGTTGCCGAGGTCGACGTAGTCGCCGGCCAGCTGCTCGCCCTCCGGTCCCCAATCCGGGACGAATCGCCGGGGCTGGACGCGCATCTGTGCAGGCGGCGGCTGCCCTCGATCGACCAGTGGCGGGGAGGACAAAGCGGGCGACTCCGGCAACGGTCCGGTACCGGGTGCGGTACCGCAGTGGAACGGTCGACAATGATCGTTCTTGGGCAATGATTCCGACAGTATCTTCGCAGCAGGGGTGAGGGGTTCTTGATGCGCGCCAAGGTGATGGACCTGGGCCGGGCCGTGGGCGGTCCGCGGGCTCAGGTGCCCGTGATGGCCGTGGCCACGGTGGTGGCCGGCCTGACCGGGGCCGCCGCCGTGGCCGAGAGCCTCCGCTGGTCGGTCCTCGGGCTGACGGTGCTGGCCTGGCTCGCCGTCCTGCTGGTCGTCGACGCCCGCTTCCGTCTCGCCCAGCTGGAGCGGGTGCAGCGCCTCAAGGACGCCGAGCCCGACCCCGCCGTGCGGATGGAGCACACCCTGCGCCGGGTCCTCGCCGCCGTCGAGACCTCACGACTGGAGTCGCTCGACCGCTACGCCGAGCTGGTCGCCGGCCGCCCGGGCGCCGCGGCGCGGACCGAGGAGTCGGAAGAAGCGGCCCGCGCGTGACGGACGAGGTCGCGGGTCCGCGGCACCGAGCACAGAAGGCGGGGCGGAGGAAGACACCCGAGAACGAACTGCCGGCGACGGCGGACCGGCCGCACGGTGGCTCCCGCTTCCGGGCGGACGTCGAGGGGTTGCGCGCGATCGCGGTCGGCCTGGTCCTGATCTACCACGCGGGACTGTCCGAGCTGTCCGGCGGCTTCGTCGGCGTCGACGTCTTCTTCGTCATCTCCGGCTTCCTCATCACGAGCCTGCTGCTCGCGGAGTTCGACCGGCGCGGCACGGTCTCGCTCGTCGAGTTCTACGCGCGCCGCGCCAAGCGCCTGTTGCCGGCGGCGTGCATCGTGCTGGTCGTCACCGCGATCGGGGCGCGGCTGGTCCTGCCCGAGTACCGCTGGGACTCGACCGGCGGCGACATCCTGGCCGCCGCGTTCTACTTCGTGAACTGGCGGCTGGCGGACCGGTCCGTCGACTACCTCGCCGAGGACGTCGCGCCCTCCCCCGTCCAGCACTTCTGGTCGCTCGCGGTCGAGGAGCAGTTCTACATCGTCTGGCCGGTGCTGCTGGTCGTCGTCGCGCTGCTCGCGCGCCGCTTCGGCCACGGCCGCCGGCTGCTGACGTTCGGCCTGATCGGCATCGCGGTCCTCTCGTTCTGGTACTCGCTCTCGGAGACCGACGCGAACCCCGCCCGCGCCTTCTTCGTGACCCCGACCCGGATGTGGGAGCTCGCGGTCGGCGGCCTGGTCGCCGTCGCGGTCGGAGTGCTGCCGCGCATCCCGCGCCTGGTGGCGCTCGTACTCGGCTGGGGCGGCCTCGCCGCGATCGTGGCGGCCGGTTTCGTCGTCGAGGAGACCATGCCGTGGCCGGGCTGGCGCGCGGCGCTGCCGGTCCTCGGCACCGCGGCGGTCATCGCCGCCGGCCCCGCCGCGGGCCGGTTCGGACCCGCCGTCGTGCTCGGCACCAAGCCGATGTGCTGGATCGGCGGCCTCTCCTACTCGCTGTACCTGTGGCACTGGCCGCTGCTGGTCCTCGCCGACGACCACTACGACGGCATCTCCACCAAGCAGGGCCTGGTGGTCGTCGCGATCAGCGCCGTGCCGGCGTGGATCACCCACAAGCTGGTGGAGAACCCGGTCCGGCACAGCCGCGTCCTGTCGGCCCGCCCGAAGCTCGCGCTCGGCGTCGGCCTGAACGTCACCGTCGCGGCGGCGGTCGGGGGGCTCGCGCTCGCGGCGGTCGTCGGGGGCACCGGCGGCAACATCCGCCCGAACCCGGTACGCGCGGAACGGGACGTCCCGGACCTGTACGCCAAGGGTTGCCAGCAGAACCAGGTCTCGGCCGAGGTCGTCACCTGCGAGTACGGGCCGCCGGACGCGGCGACGACGATCGCGGTGTTCGGCGACTCGAAGATCGCCCAGTGGGTGCCGGCACTGCAGGCGCTGCTGCCCCGCAACGACCTGCGCGTGGTGACCTACACGAAGTCCGCCTGCGCCCCCGCCGACGTCGACACCAACGGCAACGACGGGCTCTACACGAGCTGCCGCGAGTGGGTCGGCAACGTCCTCACCGAGCTCACCGGCCCGGCGAAGCCCGACTTCGTCCTGACCTCACAGCGGATCCCCACCGCGGCCGGCCCGACGCCCGAGGCGCGCCGCACGGCGATGCGCGACGGGCTCGACGCGACCTGGGCCCGGCTGGAGGCCGCCGGCATCCGCGTTCTCGTCCTCGCGGACACGCCCTCCCCGCCGTTCACGGTCTGGCAGTGCGTCGCCGAGAACCGTTCGGACTGGTCGAAGTGCGAGTTCGAGCGCGACCCCGCCGTGGCCGACAGCGCCGCTCCCCTGCTGCGCGAGGCCGTGGCCCAGCCGCGGGCGAACCCGGCGTTTCTCGACCTCGTCGCCGACATCTGCCCGGCGCCGATCTGCCCGCCGGTCATCGGCGACGTGCTCGTCTACCGGCAGGGCTCCCACCTGACGGCGACGTTCGTCAAGGAGCTCGCCCCGGTCCTCGGGGCCGCGCTCAAGTCGGCCGGGGTTCCGCTCCCCGCCGTCCGGGTCGCGACGCCGACGCCCGCTCAGTGACCGGCTGAGTGAGCGTCACATCCGGTTGAGCAGCTCGGCCTTCTTCGCCTGGAACTCGGCGTCGGAGATCAAACCCCGGTCGCGCAGGGCGGCGAGCTCGGCGATCTGAGTGGGCACCGAGGGCGCGGCCGGTATGCCGCCGCTGCGCTCGCGGACATCGTTGGCCTCGACGGCGCGGTTGATCTCCCGCTGCACGTACTCGGGGCGCTTGATGTCGGTGAACCGCTGCTGCCCGCTCTCACCCGCGGACTCGATGAGCAGATCGCCCGAGCGCAGGATCCGCTCGAACACCGTCTGGCTCATGTCGATGTTGTTCACCCGGTTCAGCGGGACGTCCCGGCCGTGCTTGGCGACCAGACCCTTGCGGTAGATCAGCCGCTCGGAGGTGAGGACGAAGTGGGTGCTCAGCCACTGCAGCAGGCGCGCGGCGAACCACAGCAGCCAGACCACGAACAGCGCCGCGGCGAGCCACCCGACGACCGTGCCGGTGTCGCCGTCCAGCGTCAGGGCGAAGACCCCGAACGCGACCACGGGCACGCCGACCGCGATGTGCTTGGACAAGAACCACCAGTGCGGACGCAGGTCGAGGACGATCTCCTCGCCGTCCAGCAGAAGCCGCTGCGGGTATCCCATGGAGCAGAACCTACTGCGCGAACGCCCCGATCGGGCCTCAGTGCCGCACCGCCGTGACGAACCAGGCCGCGGAGTCCAGCAGCAGCCCGTCCGGGGTGAGGTGCTCGGCGATCGTGGCGCGCAGCGCGGCGAGGCCTTCCGTCCGGGCGGCGTCGTCCAGGTCCTTCAGGAGGAACCGGACGCACGGCTGCCCGGAGACGAACTCGTACGCCGAGTCCAGATCGGTGCCGAAGCACGCCGGCTGCCGCACGCCGGTGAGCTTCACCTTGTGCAGACCCGCCCCGGTGAGCAGGTGCCGGACCCGGTCGGGGTCGGCCAGCGAGGTCGGGCCCGGCGCGTCCGGCGGAGGCGCCGGGAGGTCTCGTCCCATCGCCAGGGACTCCCGGAGAACCTGCATCCAGGTGTTCTGCGCCGGGGCCTGCCAGACCGCGAACAGCACCCGGCCGCCCGGGCGCAGCGCCCGGGCGATGTTGGCGAAGGCCGCGGGCGGATCGGCGAAGAACATCACCCCGAACCGGCTCAGGACGACGTCGAACCCGCCCGGTTCGAAGTGGTAGACCTGCGCGTCGGCCTGGACGAACTCGATGTTCGCGACCTGTTCGGCCTGCGCGCGGTGCCGCGCGACGTCGAGCATCGCCGCCGAGAGGTCCACCCCCATCGCCCGCCCGGGCGAGGTGCGGCGCGCGGCGTCGATCGTCGCCCGGCCGCACCCGCAGCCGATGTCGAGCACCCGCTCGGCGGGCCGCAGGTCGGCGGCGTCGAAGAACGGCTCCATGTACGCCGCGAGCGTGGCGTCGAACGCGTCGGCGTTGGTGGCCCAGTAGTCGCCGTCGGTCCCGTCCCAGCTGCGCAGCGACTCGGCGTTCGCCGGGTCGACCCGCGGGGCGTTCACGCGTCCGCCCCGGTCGCGCCGGTGCGGCGGCCGGCCCACGTCCAGGCGTAGTCCGGGTCCTCGCAGGCCCGCGCGCCCTCGCCGAGCTCCAGCGGCCGGAAGGTGTCGACCATGACGGCGGTCTCGTCGAAACGCTCCGCCCCGAGGCTCGCCTCGGCCGCGCCCGGCTGCGGGCCGTGGGCGTGCCCGCCCGGGTGCAGCGAGATCGAGCCGAGACCGATCCCCGAGCCCTTGCGTGCCTCGTAGTTCCCGCCGACGTAGAACATGACCTCGTCCGAGTCGACGTTCGAGTGGTAGTACGGCACCGGCACCGCGAGCGGGTGGTAGTCCACCTTGCGCGGCACGAAGTTGCAGACGACGAAATTGGCGCCCTCGAACATCTGGTGGACCGGCGGCGGCTGGTGCACCCGGCCGGTGATCGGCTCGAAGTCGGCGAGGTTGAACGCGTACGGGTACAGGCACCCGTCCCAGCCGACGACGTCGAACGGGTGCGTGGCGTGGGTGACCACCGAGCCGACGACGCCCCCGGCCCCGCGGTGCTTCAGGTACACCTCGACGTCGGTCGCCTCGACCACCGGCGGCGCTCCCGGCGGGCGGAGATCCCGCTCGCAGTAGGGGGCGTGCTCGAGGAACTGCCCGCGGGCGGAGAGGTATCGCTTCGGCGGCGTGATGTGGGAGTTCGCCTCGATCGTGTAGAGGCGCAGGGGCGTCGTTCCGCTCGCGGAGTCGCCGGTCGGGACCCAGCGGTGCGTCGTCCCGCGCGGGATCACGACGTAGTCGCCGGGGCCCGCGTCGATCGCACCGAACAGGGTCTCGACGGTCGCCGTCCCGCCCTCGACGTACACGCACTCGTCGCCGATCGCGTTGCGGTACAGCGGTGAGGTGGCGCCGACAACGGCGTAGTTCAGGCGCACGTCGGCATTGCCGAGCACCAACCGACGGCCCGTCACGGCGTCGACGCTCCGCCAGTCCCCCTGGTCGCCGAGGGCGTGCAGCCGCAGGTGCCGCGGCCGCAGCGGGTGGTTCGGAGTCGTCGTCAGATCCGGGAGCTCCCAGGGCCGGCTGTCGACGATCGCCGACGGCACGTGCGCGTGGTAGAGCAGCGCGGAGTCCGAGGAGAACCCCTCGGCCCCCATCAGCTCCTCGGAGTACAGCCCGCCGTCGGGCCGGCGGAACTGCGTGTGGCGCTTGGGCGGGATCGTTCCCGCCACCCGGTAGTAGGGCATGAGCTCATCCTGCCCCGAGCGGCCGGGATCGCGGCGGCACAATTGCTCCCCGTGCCGCACCTGATTCTCGCCTCCGCGTCCCCCGCCCGCCTCACCACGCTCCGGCGGGCCGGACTGAACCCGGAAGTGATCGTCAGCGACGTCGACGAGACCGCGGTGTCCGGCCCGACCCCCGCGGCGACCGCGGAGCTGCTCGCCACGCGAAAGGCCGAGACGGTCGTGGGCCGGATCGAGCCGACGCCGGGCACCGTCGTCCTCGGCTGCGACTCCCTGCTCGAGCTCGACGGCCAGGCGCTCGGCAAGCCCGAGACCGCGGAAGCCGCGACCGAGCGGTGGCGCGCGATGCGCGGGCGCACCGGGGTGCTCCACACGGGGCACTGCCTGATGGAGCCGGCGTCGGGCCGCCGCGCGGTCGCGACCGCGTCGACCACGGTGCGGTTCGCCGACGTCACCGACGCCGAGATCGAGGCCTACGTCGCCACCGGCGAACCCCTCCGGGTCGCGGGGGCGTTCACGATCGACGGCCGCGGCGGCGCGTTCGTCGAGGGCATCGACGGCGACCACCACAACGTCGTCGGGGTCTCCCTCCCCCTGCTCCGCCGCCTCTGCGCCGCCCTCGGGATCGCCTGGACCGCCCTCTGGGAGCTCCCCGCCTGACGTCCGACCGATGAGTTCCGGTCGTCGGTGGGGTCTGTCAGGGTGAGAGAACCCCGGACGAGGACGGTGACGCATGGCCACCACGCTGGCAGCGATCGGCACGGCGAAAGGGCTGTTCCTGGCCCGCAGCGACGACGACCGGAGGAGCTGGTCCCTGACCGGCCCCCACTTCGGGATGAGCGAGGTGTACTCGGCCGCGATCGACACGCGCGGCGGGCGCACGCGCATCCTCGCCGGGGCGATGAGCTGGCACTGGGGCCCGATGGTCGTCCGCTCGGACGACCTCGGCGCGACCTGGGTCGACACCGAGCGCGGCGCGGTCCGGTTCCCGGAGGGCACGGACGCGGCGGTGGCGCGCGTCTGGCAGCTCGCCCCGGCGCCGGCGGACCAGCCCGGCGTCGTCTACGCCGGCGTGGAGCCCTCCGCGCTGTTCCGCTCGACCGACGGCGGCGAGACGTTCTCGCTGGTCGAGGGTCTGTGGAATCACCCGCACCGCAAGGAGTGGCAACCCGGCGGTGGCGGCCAGGCGTTGCACACCGTCCTGCCGCACCCGACGGACCCGGCCCGGGTCCTGGTCGCGATGTCGACCGGCGGGGTCTACCGGACCGGCGACGGTGGTGAGTCGTGGTCACCGGCGAACCGCGGAATCCTCGCCGACTTCCTGCCCGGCGAGGAGCCGGAGTACGGCCAGTGCGTGCACAAGGTGGCGCGCAACCCGCAGCGACCGGAGCAGCTTTTCGCCCAGAATCACGGCGGGGTCTACCGCAGCGACGACGGCGGCGACCGCTGGGTCTCGATCGTCGACGGGCTGCCCGCCGACTTCGGGTTCCCGATGGTCGCCGACCCGAACGCGCCCGGCTCGGTCTTCGTGTTCCCGATCGTCTCGGGCGAGGAGCGGTTCCCGCCCGAGCGGAAGTGCCGCGTCTACCGCACCGACGACGCCGGGGCGACCTGGTCGGCGCTGACGAACGGCCTCCCGTCGGACCCGCACTACGGCGCGGTACTGCGCGACGGGATGTGCGCCGACGACGCCGACCCGGTCGGCGTGTACTTCGGCAACCGCAACGGCGAGGTCTACGCCACCGCCGACCGCGGCGAGAGTTGGCAGCAGATCGCCGCGCACCTGCCGCCGGTGCTGTGCGTCAAGGCTGCCGTCCTGCCGGAGCCGGCGTGATCGAGGTCCCGGTCCGCCTGCCCGCGATCCTGCGTGAGTTCGCGGGCGGGCAGGCCGTCCTGCACGTGCCGCTCGACGGCGCCGTGACCGTCGGGGCACTCCTCGACCGGCTCGCGGCCGAGCGGCCCGCGTTGGAACGGCGGATCCGCGACGAACGCGGCGTCCTGCGCCAGCACGTGAACGTGTTCGTGCACGAGACGAACGTCCGCGACGCCGGTGGGCTCGCCACCGAGATCCCGCCCGGAGTCGAGGTGCTCGTGATCCCGGCGGTGTCCGGGGGCTAGGCGATGCAGTAGAGCTCGGCCCCGGCCGCCGCCGCGACGGTGGCGACGGCCGGGCAGAGGTCACAGGCCCCGCCGACGCACTGCGTCTGGTTCGGGGTGACGACGGGAGTGACGACGCCCGGCATCGTCACCATCGCCAAGCCGGCCATCGGAGCCAGGACCTTCAGCAGGGCCGCACGCATGCTCCCAGTGTGCGCTCTCAGCGGGCGCGCCGCATCCGCAACGCCGCCAGCCGTTGCGCACGCCAGGCCTCGTAGCCGGTCAGCGGGGCGGGGCCGGCCGGGCGGGCACAGAGCACCGCGACGAGCGCCGCGACCTCCTCGGCCGTCGGCTCGCCGCGCGTGATCCGTATCCCGGCCTGAAGGTCCGTCATACCGGCGGGACCCCGTGCCGACGCTCGGTGAAGTGCCGGGACTTGCCGACCGCCTGCCGGAAGCGCGCGATCAGCTCGGCGCGCAGTTCCTCCGGCGAGATGATCGCGTCGATGACGAGGTCGGCGGCCAGGCGGAGCAGGTCGACGTCCGCCTCGTACTCAGCGCGGCGAGCGGCGACGAACTCGGCCCGCTCGGTCTCGTCGGTGATCTCGGCGATCTTGTTGAAGTACACCGCGTTGACGGCGGCCTCGGGACCCATGACCGCGATCCGGCCGGTCGGGAGTGCGATGCAGGCGTCGGGCCCGAATCCCGGGCCGCACATCGCGTAGAGGCCGGCGCCGTACGCCTTCCGCACGATCACAGAGATCTGAGGGACCGTCGCCTCGGAGACGGCGGTGATCATCTTCGCGCCGTGGCGGATGATGCCCTGCCGCTCGACCTCGGAGCCGATCATGAAGCCGGGGACGTCGGCCAGGTACAGCAGCGGGATGTTGAAGGCGTCGCAGCACCAGATGAACCGGGCGGCCTTGTCGGCGGAGTCGGTGAACAGCACCCCGCCCTTGACCGCCGAGTTGTTCGCGAGAACGCCGACGACCTTGCCGTCGAGCCGGCCGAAGCCGACGACGAGCTCAGCCGCGAACATCGGCTTGACCTCGAAGAAGGAGTCGGCGTCGAGGAGGGCGTCCAGCAGGTCGTGGACGTCGAACGGCTGGCTCTCCTTGGCCGGGACGAGCTCGGCGGTCAGCGGCCGGGAGGACTCCTCCGGCGCGAACTCCGGCGGCTGCTCACGCCAGCAGGTCGGCAGGTAGGAGAAGTAGGCCTTCGCCTGGTCGATCGCATCTTCGTCGTCGACCGCGAGCTGGTCACCGCACCCGGAGACGGAGACGTGCATCCGCGCGCCGCCCATCTCCTCCAGGGAGACCTTCTCCCCGACGACCATCTCGGCCATGCGCGGCGACCCGAGGTACATCGAGGCGTTGCCGTCGACCATGATCACGAGGTCGCAGAACGCCGGGATGTAGGCACCACCCGCGGCCGACGGGCCGAACAGGCAACAGATCTGCGGGACGCGGCCGGACAGCGCGACCTGGTTGTGGAAGATCCGCCCGGCACCGCGACGACCGGGGAACATCTCGACCTGGTCGGTGATGCGGGCACCGGCGGAGTCGATCAGCCAGAAGACCGGCAGCTCCTCGCGCAGCGCGGTCTCGGTGAGCCGCACGATCTTCTCGACCGTGCGGGCCCCCCAGGAACCGGCCTTGACCGCCGGGTCGTTGGCGACGACCAGCGCGGGCCGGCCCTCGACCAGACCGCGGCCGGTGACGACGCCGTCGGCGGGCAGGCCGACCGCGAGGGCGTTGGCGAGCTGGCCGTCCTCGACGAACGTCCCGGAGTCGAAGAGCAGGTCGAGCCGCGCGCGGACGTGCAGCTTGTTCTGCGCCTCGAGCTTCTTCAGCGCGGAGGCGCCGGGGACGAGCGTCGCCTCACGCGCGGCGGCGACCGCCTTGGCCATGTCCTCGGTCATGCGGGTCCTTCGATCTCGCCGGCAGCGAACGGGTCGGGCGGGTGCGCCGGGTTACTCGACCGGGAGGCCGAGGCCGCGGCTGATCAGGATGCGCTGGACCTCGGAGGTGCCCTCGCCGATCTCCAGGATCTTCGCGTCCCGGTAGAAGCGCGCGATCGGGTACTCCTCCATGAAGCCGTAGCCCCCGAAGATCTGAGCGGCGGTGCGGGTGGCGCTGACCGCGGCCTCGCTGGAGTAGAGCTTCGCGATCGAGGCGGCCTGCTTGACCTCCTGAACCGGCCGGCCGGAGTCCTTGAGCCACGCGGCCTTGTAGGTGAGCAGCCGGGAGGCCTCGACGGCGACCTGCAGGTCCGCGAGCTGGAACGCGACGCCCTGCTTCTTGCCGATCGGCTGGCCGAACGCCTTGCGCTCCAGGGCGTAGGCCACCGAGTGGTCGAGACAAGCCTGCGCGAGACCGACGGCGAGCGCGGAGATCGCGATGCGGCCGTCGTCGAGGATGTTGAGGAACTGGGCGAAGCCACGGCCCCGCTCCCCGAGCAGGTTGGCCTCGGGAACGCGGACGTTGTCGTAGGTCAGCGGATGCGTGTCCGACAGGTGCCAGCCGAGCTTCCGGTACGCCGGCTCGGCCGTGAAGCCGGGCGTGTTCGTCGGCACCATGATCGCCGAGATCTCGGCGTTGCCGTCGGCCGTCGTGCCGGTGCGTGCGGTCACGGTGACGACGGAGGTCATCTCGTGGCCGGAGTTCGTGATGAAGGCCTTGGAGCCGTCGATGACCCACTCGCCGTCGGTGAGCACGGCCTTCGTCCGGGTGCCGCCGGCGTCGGAGCCGGCCTCCGGCTCGGTCAGGCCGAAGCCCGCGAGCGCGCGACCCGCGACGAGGTCGGGCAGCCACTGCGCCTTCTGCTCGGCGGTGCCGTACGTCGCGATCGGGTTGATGCCGAGCCCGACCGCGGCCTCGAGCGTGATCCCCAGCGACTGGTCGACGCGGCCGATCTCCTCGATCGCGACGCAGAGCGTCGTCAGATCGGCGCCGGCACCCCCGTACTCCTCCTCGGCCGTCAGCCCGAACAGACCGAGCTCGGCCATCCCCTGAACGGCCTCGGTGGGCAGGCCCTTGCCCTCGGCCTCCCAGCGCTCGATGTTCGGCGCGAGCGCCTTCTCGGCGAAGTCGCGGACGACCTTGCGGAACGACTCGTGGTCCTCGGAAAGGGCGAAGGACATGGGGCGGATCACCTCGGGTCACCGGAAAGGCGGACGGAGTTCGGGCTGGCGGAGCAGCTGACGCTTACGTTAACGTAAGCGGCGTGAGTGAGGCGGCGCAAGAGCTCTCCCCCGGGCGGGAGTGGACGATCACGGAACTCGCGGCCGAGTTCGACGTGACGTTGCGCACGATCCGCTTCTACGAGGACCTCGGCCTGATCTCCCCCGAGCGCCGCGGCACCTCGCGGGTCTTCCGCAGCCGCGACCGGGTGCGCCTGAAGCTGATCCTCCGCGGCCGCCGGCTCGGCATGTCGCTCGACGAGATCCGCACGATCATCGACATGTACGACGCCGAGCCCGGCGAGGTCGGCCAGCTCCATTACCTGCTCGAACAACTCGACGCCCGGCGCGTCGACCTCGAGGCACGCCGCCGCGACATCGAGGAGAGCCTGGAGGAACTCGACCGCGTCGAGGCCAAGGTCCGGGCGGACCTCGCCCGCCTCTCCGGCCGCACGGGTCACAGCGACGATTCCGGGGAAGGTCGACCTCGGACTCCGGCGCAGAAGCACTCGCAGGCCCGCTCACACGCTCAATCGCACGGTCGTTCGGACGGTCAGCGCCGACCGTCGCGCGGACGTCCCCGGGGCGCTCAATAGACTCCGTCCGGTCTGAGGAGGAACGACGGTGCAGAAGGTTCTGATCGCCAACCGCGGCGAGATCGCTGTGCGCGTGGCACGTGCGTGCAAGGACGCCGGGATCGGGAGCGTGGCGGTCTACGCCGAGCCCGACCGGGACGCGTTGCACGTCCGGGTGGCCGACGAGGCCTTCGCCCTCGGGGGGTCGACCCCGGGTGACAGCTACCTGGTGATCGACAAGATCCTCGACGCCGCACGCAAGTCCGGCGCCGACGCGGTCCACCCCGGCTACGGCTTCCTCGCCGAGAACGCCGACTTCGCCCAGGCGGTGATCGACGCCGGGCTGACCTGGATCGGTCCGCCGCCGTCCGCGATCGTCGGCCTCGGCGACAAGGTCAAGGCGCGCCACATCGCGCAGAAGGCGGGCGCCCCGCTGGTCGCCGGCACCCCGGACCCGGTCTCGGGCGCCGACGAGGTCGTCGCCTTCGCGAAGGAGCACGGCCTCCCGATCGCGATCAAGGCCGCCTTCGGTGGTGGCGGTCGCGGCCTCAAGGTCGCCCGCACCCTCGAAGAGGTCCCCGAGCTCTACGAGTCGGCGGTCCGCGAGGCGGTCGCCGCCTTCGGCCGCGGCGAGTGCTTCGTCGAGCGCTACCTGGACCGTCCGCGTCACGTCGAGACCCAGTGCCTCGCCGACTCGCACGGCAACGTCGTCGTCGTCTCGACCCGTGACTGCTCGCTGCAGCGTCGCCACCAGAAGCTGGTGGAGGAGGCGCCCGCGCCCTACCTGACGCAGGCTCAGGTCGATGAGCTCTACCGCTCCTCGAAGGCCATCCTCAAGGAGGCGGGCTACGTCGGAGCCGGCACCTGCGAGTTCCTCGTCGGCCAGGACGGCACGATCTCCTTCCTCGAGGTCAACACCCGCCTGCAGGTCGAGCACTGCGTGTCCGAGGAGGTCACCGGCATCGACCTCGTCCGCGAGATGTTCCGCATCGCGGACGGCGAGGCGCTCGGCTACGACGACCCCGAGATCCGCGGCCACTCGATCGAGTTCCGCATCAACGCCGAGGACGGCGGGCGCAACTTCCTCCCGGCCCCCGGCACCCTGACCGCGTGGAAGCCGCCGTCCGGCCCGGGCATCCGCCTGGACTCCGGCTACGAGGTCGGCGAGACCATCCCCGGGATGTTCGACTCGCTGGTCGCGAAGCTCATCGTCACCGGCGCGACCCGGCAGCAGGCGCTGGAGCGTTCGCGCCGGGCGCTGTCCGAGTTCGTCGTCGACGGCATGCCGACGGTGATCCCGTTCCACCTCTCGGTCGTCTCCGACCCGGCGTTCGCGCCGACCGACGGCAACGCGTTCACGGTCCACACCCGCTGGATCGAGACCGAGTACGACAACCAGCTGACCCCGTACGCGGGCGCCGGCGCCGAGGCCCCCGAGGCCGAGGAGCGCCAGAGCGTCACCGTCGAGGTCGGCGGCCGTCGCCTCGAGGTCGTGCTGCCCGCGGGTCTCGCCGCGGCCGGCCCGGCCGCCGGTGCAGGCCCGGCCAAGAAGGCCCGCAAGGCCGGGGGCAAGAAGGCCGGCGCCGCGGCGTCGGGCGACTCGCTCACCTCGCCGATGCAGGGCACGATCGTCAAGGTCGCCGTCGAGGAGGGCCAGACGGTCGCCGAGGGCGACCTCATCGTCGTCCTCGAGGCGATGAAGATGGAGCAGCCGCTCAACGCGCACAAGGCCGGCACGGTCACCGGGCTCTCCGCCGAGGTCGGCGCCACCGTGACCAGCGGATCGGTGCTCTGCGAGATCAAGGACTGAGGTCATCGCCCGGCCGCTCCCCCGGCCCAGCAGGTCGCTGCCGGCCGTGCTCGGGCTGCCGGTCGTCGCCGGCAGCCTGGCGGTCGGGCTGCTCGTCACCTCGTCCGCCGGCGCCGACACGGTCCTGGTCTCCGAGGGCTCGGAGAGTCATCTCCCGGCCTTCGTGGACCTGACGGGGGCGCGGTACGTCAGCGACGCCGACGGGTTCTCCGCGCGGCTGTCCGTGCGCGACCTCAAGCTGCGCACGGCCACCGTCGGGTTCACCCTGACCTTCCCGCGGTCGGAGCAGGTCTTCCGCGTCTCGACCACCCGCACCAAGGGCGGCAAGCAGGTCTACCTGGTGACCCGGGACCGCTCGGGCAAGAAGCCGGCGCGGACGTGCGCGGAGTTCGTCTCGACCTGGGACGACACCCGGGACCGCGTCGACATCCACGTCCCGTGGTCCTGTCTCGGAGACCAACGGGCGACGATGAAGGTCTCCGGCCGACTGCACTCCGGGACCCGCTCCGCGAGCGGGACCGGCGACTCGGTGAAGACCGTGCGGGTCGCGTACACCTGAACGCCCCCGGCTGTGAGTTTCGAGGAGCCCCGCTTGATCGAGAGCACGACCCACGACCGGGTCACCGTCGTGACCATTCACCGCCCCGACAAGCGGAACGCCCTCAACATCGAGGTGTGCGACCGGTTGACGGCCGCGGTGACCGACGCCGTCGCCGCCGGTGCCCGCGCGCTGGTGCTCACCGGCACGGGCTCGAGCTTCTGCTCCGGCGCCGACTTCGGCGAGGTCTACACCGGCGACTTCCGCGCCTCGCTCTACGGGATGCTGCAGGCCGTCACGAACGCGCCGGTGCCCGTCGTCGCGGCGGTCAACGGTCCGGCGATCGGCGGCGGCACGCAGCTCGCGATCGCGGCCGACCTCCGCGTCGTCGCCCCCGCTGCGGTGTTCGCGATCCCGACCGCGAAGCTCGCCCTCGCCGTCGACCCGTGGACGATCCGCCGCATCGCCGACCTCGCCGGCGGCGGCCCGGCCCGGCGCCTCCTCCTCGCGTGCGAGCAGCTCACGGCGACCGAGGCTCTGGACCACGGCCTCGCCGACCGGGAGGGCGACCTCGACGCCGCTGTCGCCTGGGCGCAGGAGCTCGCCGCCCTCGCCCCCCTGACGATCTCGTACAACAAGCAGGTCCTGAACGCCCTCGCCGCCCCGGTCCCCGAGCCCGACCTCGTCGCCGCCTTCGACCGGTGCTGGTCCAGCGAGGACCTCGTCGAGGCCCGCACCGCCCGCACCGAGAAGCGCGCCCCCGCCTTCCGCGGCGTCTGACGCGGCGAGCCGACATCTTCGAGCGCGCCGGTGGGTGAACCAGGCATCCCAATTGCAACTCGTGGGGCGGCTGGTGCGCTGCGGGTGCCTCATCCGTAACGTTCGGCATGCCTCGTTGACGCCCTCCCACCCCCACTCTCGGGGCGAACAAATGCGCATTCCCGGTCTCCCCGTGACCAGCGGCACCCCGATCTGGTCGGGGACGGGGTGGTTGCGCTGATAAGCTCAGCTCAGGTCGGCTGCATTTCGTCGCCGACGTCTTACGCGGGCGAGCCGCCCGCCGCCGCGAGCAGCGAAAGCTCGGCACGTGTGGTTCCCCGTTCTCCGGAGTGCCTCGAGCGTGCCTCGTGGCCGAAACGGGTCCGCTTGGACCCGAACGGAGAGTTCTCACCCTTGTCACAGCACGCCTCGAATTCCCGCGCGCCCCGGCGCGCCCCGCACGCCCGCACCGCCGGTCACAGCAAGAGCTCGTACGGCAACCCCCGCAGCGACTCCCGCAGCAGCGACCCGCGCGGCTCGAAGCCCCGCAGCAGCTCGCCGCGGACCCCGCGGCCGGCGCCTGCGCCGGTCAAGTCGGACCTCGATCTCAAGCTCGACGAGGCGCTCGCGGCGCCCGAGCCCCCCACCCGCACGTTCGCCGAGCTCGGGCTCCCGAAGCCGATGGTGCTCGCCCTGAGCCGCCGCGGTATCGACGCGCCGTTCGCGATCCAGTCCCGCGCCCTCCCGGACGCGCTCGCCGGTCGTGACGTCCTCGGCCGGGCCGCGACCGGCTCGGGCAAGACGCTGGCGTTCGGCCTGCCGATGTTGGCGCGCCTCGCCGCGACGGCGTCCCCGAACCGTTCCCGCAAGGGCCGCACGCCGCGGGGCCTCGTCCTCGTCCCGACGCGCGAGCTTGCGCGCCAGGTCGCGGACAACCTCGTCGCCTTCGGCCACACCGTCGACCTCAGCGTCGCGATGGTCTACGGCGGTGCCCCGATCAGCCGTCAGATCGCAACGCTGCGCGGCGGTGTCGACGTCGTCGTCGCGACGCCGGGCCGGCTGCTCGACCTCGTCGAGCGCCGCGCGGTCTCCCTCGGCGACATCGAGATCACCGTCCTCGACGAGGCCGACCACATGGCCGACATGGGCTTCCTGCCCGACGTCCGCCGCATCCTCGGCCTGACGCCGGAGGGCGGGCAGCGCCTGCTCTTCTCGGCGACGCTGGACAAGGCTGTCGGCCGACTCGTCCGCGAGTACCTGCCGGACCCGGCCGTGCACGCGGTCGCGTCGGCGAGCTCGCCGGTCGAGACGATGGACCACCTCGCGTTCCACCTGAACTCCGAGGACAAGGTCAAGATCGCCGCGGAGATCGCCGCCCGCCCGGCGCGGACGCTGTTCTTCGTCCGCACCAAGCACGGCGCGGACCGGCTCGCCCGTCAGCTCGAGGCCGAGGGCGTCGCCGCCGGCGCGATCCACGGCAACCTCAACCAGAACCAGCGGCAGCGCGCGCTCGACGCCTTCGCCAACGGTTCGCGTCGGGTCCTCGTCGCCACCGACGTTGCCGCGCGCGGCATCCACGTCGACGACGTCGACCTGGTCGTGCACTTCGACCCGCCGGTCGACGAGAAGGCCTACCTGCACCGCTCGGGTCGCACCGCGCGCGCCGGGACCACCGGCACCGTGCTCTCGCTCGTCGAGCGTGCGCAGCGTCGCGAGGTCGAGAACCTGCACCGCAAGGCCGGCATCACCGCGACGCGTCACGACGTGACGCCGGGTCACCCCGAGGTGGTCGCGGTCGGGACGTCGGGCACGCCGATCCCCGTCGTCACCCTGGTGCCGTCGGAGAAGCCGAAGAGCTCGCCGCGTGGTGGCGGTCGTCCGCCTCGCCGGGCGACGGGTGGTCGCCCGCGGCGCCCGATGCGCGCCGCGGGGTGAACTTCGCGGCAGCACCCGGCTGACGACGTTCGAGCAGAATGCGTGCGCCCGACTGATCCGGTTTCAGGTTCCCGGCCGCCAGTCGGGCGCACAGACGAACCCACCGCGCTGGACGAACGCACCGTTGTCCAGCCGGACGGGCGCGATACATCGGTTCGTCTGCGTCCGGTCGTCGCTGGGGGCGAAGGTGATGCCGGGCAGGAGCCCGCCGAGTTTCTCGTTCTTCAGTGAATACAGCAGGTCAAGCAGATCCTGGCTCGTGACCGACGTCTTGGCCAGGAAGGCCGAGGCGTACCTCTCCAGCAGGGCACCAGAGACGAACGCTCCGGCGCCGACGTCACCGAGAGGCTTGCCCGGCTGGTAGCGCGCCATCGCGTCCCGGTAGTCCCTGAGCAGGGGCGACGTGGAGTAGGCCGGGGTCCGACTGGCCAGGATCAGCCCGTTGAGCACGGGACCCTGGTCGAGGGTGGCCTGGATGCCGAGGTTGTAACTGCCGGCCAGAACCGGGGCGTAGTTCTGCTGAGCAGCATTCCGGGCGACGCGGCCCACGCTCGCGCTGTCCAGCAGCAGCACCATGATCTCGGCTCCCGCGTTGCGGGCCTGCAAGAGCTGTGCCGTGTAGTCCGGCTGGACCAGCGAGACCTGCGCCTTGTAGACGATCTCCAGCCCCTTGTAAGGCAACAGCTTGCCGAAGCTGACCACCTGCTGCGCGCACGTGGCGGCCTCCTGGCAGTACAGGACAGCCAACTTCCGTTTGTCGGTCTGGGCGATGATCGTGTTCAGGAACCCCCACGCGTTGCCGACGTCCGCGCCGTTCAAAGGGTTGAACACCATGATGTTGTGGTCGCTGGCGAGCGCCGCCCCAATCGACCCGATCACCGGGACCTTCTTCGCTTTCAGGTACGGCAGCGCGCCGTCGATCTCGCCGAACGTGTACTCGTTGAAGATCGCGACTGCGCGCTCCTGCTCCACGCATCGCTGCGCGATCGCCTGCGCGTTGGCCGCGGCGCCACCGGTGTCAGCGATGATCATGCGGACGCGGTGCCCAGCCAGGCCGCCCCTGGCATTGGTGTAGGACGCCCAGGCCGCATTGGCCGCCGGCGCCGGCCCGGAGACCGCACCGAGGACGCCGGTGGAGTTCCCGAACGAGCACATCACGATCTCGTCGCGCGGGCCGACCGATGTCCGATCGACGATTGCCGTCCCGGCACCGGGGGCGACCGGCCGGCCGGCACCGTTACGGTCGGGTGTCGCGCGCGGCCCCGCCGGTCGACCGTCCGGAGGGGCGCCGACCGGGTTGAGGGCGGGGCCCGGGCGCGCCGGGCCGGTCCCGACCGTGTCGACCCCGGCAAGGCTGGTGGGCACCTCATTCGGAACGGCCACCGAGGTGGGGTTGGTGAGCGCGCCCTGGGCGGCTGCCAATTCCTCCTCCGTCAGATGGCTTCCGCAGCCGGCCGCGAGGGCCAGGCTCACCACGCCCGGTGCGAGCTTGCGCAGCGGCCACCACCCACGACCGCCTGCACGCCGAGCCATCAGCGCCCAACCGTTCGGGCTCGCACGAACGCCCCGATCTCGTCGAGCGCCTCCTGACCTTCCGACAGGACCTGGTGAAAGAGCGGCCACACGTGGGCCTGCCCCTCCCCCACGATCAAGTCAGCGGCCCCGCCGCTGGCGCGGGCGTGCTGGACGATCCGGACCGCGTCGTCGTACAACACCTCGTCGGAGCCGACGAGAACCAGGAGCGGCGGCAAGCCGGACAGGTCGGCCAGCGCCGGCGACAGGTAGCGCGAGTCCCGTCGTTCGGCGCCCGCGTAGAGCCCACAGAGGGCGGCGAGCATCTGTTCCGACGCGAGGGGGTCGAGATCCGCCTTCGTCCGCACCGACTCACCCGACAGCGTCAGATCGGCCATCGGCGACACCACGACGGCCCCGGCCGGCAACGGCGATGCCGTGTCCTTCAACGCGAGCAGGACGCTCAGGGCGAGCCCGCCGCCGGCCGAGTCCCCCGCGACCACCAGTCGCTCCGGTGGCCAGCCCTGGTCGAGCAGCCATCGGTAGGCCGCCCGAGCGTCGTCGAGCGCCGCCGGAAAGGGATGTTCCGGCGCAAGGCGGTAGTCGACCAGCAGCACGGCACCGTCCGCCGCCGCGGACAGGGCGGCGGCGAAGAACCGGTAACCCAGCGCCGAGCCGAAAACGAATCCGCCGGAGTGCAACCACAGCACGATGCGGTCGCCGCCGACGTGAGGCGCACTGACGAGGATTGCCGGCACCCCGCCCGCGTCGGCCTGCTCGATCGTGGTGCCCTCGGGAATCGGGAAGGAGCCGAGGAGTTGGTCGTAGCCGGCCCGGTACTCCGGAATTCCCGCCGGCGGTGCGAGCGCCTCCACCAGGATCCGCCACCGCTCCCGGACCTTCGCCCGCTCCGCGGCGCTCATGCCGGACCCGCCACTGCTCGCAGTTGGGTGGGCCCGTAGATCGTGCCCATCTGCAACGACCGGGTTCCGATCACCGAGTGATGAGGCATGCGGTCGCAGAAGGCGTCGAGCACGGCCCGCAGCTCCAGACGGGCCAGGTGGATCCCAGCACAGTGATGCGCTCCAACTCCGAATGCGAGGTGCCGGTTCGGTGCGCGCACCGGGTCGAGGAGGTCGGCGGCCGGGAACTGGTCCGGGTCGGCGTTGGCAGCCCCGAGATTGACCACGATCCGATCACCGGGCGCCAATATCCGATCGTGGAGCTCGATCTCGGTAGAGACCGTGCGCGCCAAATGCTGCAGCGGACTGAACAGCCGCAGGCTCTCCTCGATCGCGCCCGCACGGAGGTCCGGGCGCGCGACCAGGTCGGCGCGCAACTGGTCGTCGGTACCCACCAGCAACAGGAGATTGGCGATGGCCATGGCCGTGGTGTCCTGGCCGGCCAGGATGAATCCGATGCAGAGCGCGATCTGCTCGTCAGGCGTGAAGCCGTTGGTCGGGGCGGCGATCGTGGTCATCAGATCGACGTCCGCAGCGATCGCCTTCGCCTGCAGCCGCTCCCCGAGGAATCCGGCAAACCGCGGCAGGACCTCGGCCAGAGCTGCCGGATCACCGGCGCTCATGGCGGCGACGGTGTCCGCGAAGACTGCGCGCAACGGGATCTCGTCCTCGGGCGGAAGGCCGAGGACCCGGGCGGAGACGATCAGCGGCAAAGGCACAGCGACGCCGGCGACCAGATCCGGCTCGGCCTGGTCGGCCATCCTATCGAACAGGGCGGCGGTGGTCGCACGGATCGCCGCTTCATGGCGGGCCACGGCTCGCTTGTCGAGATGGCGTAGGAAGGCGGCGCGATAGCGCGTGTGCGCGGGGGCCTCAGATTCCTGGGGCAGTGCACGCGCTGCGCCGTCCAGGCCGGGAAGAACGACACCGTCCCGAGAACTGAACGTGTGCTGGTCGCGCAGCACCCGGGCGACGTCCTCGTACCGCGTCACGACCCAGAACCCCCCGAAACGCGATCCGCGCGCCAACGGGCACGTCGCTCGCAGACGAGCCCCTATCTCACTCATGCGGGAGAGGAACTCCGGCGCGGTGTGGTCGTAGTCCGCCACGCCGTCCGGCACGATCGGGGATTCCAGCGTCATGCCGGTGGACGGTAGTTTATTTGTAAGCGTACTAGCAACTGATTGAGGTACGGTGAGTCGACGTTCGCACGCCGAGCGACGGGCCGAATCCGCCCAGCGCCTGCTCGCGGCCTGTGTGGAATTGATCGCCGAGCAAGGTTTTGAACGCACCACCGCCGTGGAGATCGGTGAACGGGCGGGTTACAGCCGGTCGATGGTGAGCGTCCGGTACGGCTCGAAGGAAGGCCTGCTGCAGTCCCTGTTCGACTCCGAGATCAAGCAACGGCTGCTTCCCGACCACCAGTTGACGGGCCTGGCCTGGGTCCTCGGGCATCTCGACCACGCCGTCACACTCCTGGAGCTGGACCGCGACCTGGCCAAGGCGTTCTGCGTGCTCATCTTCGAAGGAGTGGGCGGCATCCCGTCGGTTCGGGAGTGGTACGCGGGCTGGATGGTGGACTACGAGGCTGCTCTGGTGCAGCACCTCACCGAGGGCCAGCGCGACGGCGAGATCGATCCCGGTCTGGACCCGGTGCAGGAGGCTGAGCAGATCGTCAGTTACGGACTGGGAATCTGCTTCCGCTGGACCATCGACTCCGAGAACTACGACTTCGCCGGGGCCATCCGCCGCTGGCGGCAGCGATTGGCGGCCCGTTACCGACCGGATCCCTCCGGACCCGCCGTCACGCCGGCGGCAGGTGCAACAGCCGCCCGGCCTCGGCGATCGAGCCGGTCATCGACGGGTAGACCGTGAACGCGTGGGCGAGCTGGTCCGCGGAGAGCTGGGCGTCGACGGCGAGTGCGACCGGGAAGATCAGTTCGCTGGCGCGCGGTGCGACGACGACCCCGCCGATGATGATTCCCGTCCCCGGCAGGCAGAACAGCTTCACGAAGCCGTCGCGCACACCCTGCATCTTGGCCCGGGCGTTCGTCCCCAGCGGCAGCATGACGGTGCGCGCGGGCACGTCCCCGCGGTCGACGTCGTCCTGCGAGACGCCGACGGTCGCGATCTCCGGCTCGGTGAACACGTTCGCCGCAACCGCATTGAGGTTCAGCGGGCGGACGGCGTCGCCCAGCGCGTGCTGCATCGCGATGCGGCCCTGGTGCGCCGCGACCGAGGCGAGCATGAGCACACCGGTGCAATCCCCCGCGGCGTAGATGCCGCGCACCGAGGTGCGCGAGACGCGGTCGACCTCGACGAAGCCGCCGGAGTTGAGGCGGACGCCGGCCTCCTCCAGCCCGATGTACTCGGTGTTGGGCACGGACCCGACCGCCATCAGCACGTGCGAGCCGGTGATCACCTCGCCGTCGGACAGCTCGACGTGCACGACGTCGCCCTCGCGCGTCACGCGCTTGGCCCGCGATTGGCTGCGGATGTTCATGCCGCGCCGGCGGAAGGCGTTCTCGAGGACGCTCGCGGCGTCCGCGTCCTCACCGGGCAGCACGCGGTCGCGTGAGGACACGAGCGTGACGTTCGTGCCGAAGTTGTAGGCGCTCGCGAACTCGGCACCGGTGACGCCGGACCCGACGACGATCAGGTGCTCGGGGAGCTCGGAGAGGCCGTAGACCTGGGTCCAGGTGAGGATCCGCTCGCCGTCGGGCATCGCGTCGGGCAGGACGCGTGGCCGCGCGCCGGTGGCGACGAGGATCCCGTCGGCCGGCAGCTCCTCCTCGGTGCCGTCGTGGCACTCGGCGAGCACGGCGTCGGGCGAGAGCAGGCGGCCCCGGCCGGCCAGCACGCGCACCCCGGCCGTGACCAGGCGGTTGTGGATGTCCACCGACTGCGCCTGGGCCAGCGCCTTCACGCGGTTGTTCACCCGCGAGAGGTCGACGCCGAACGCCGACGGGCCCAACTCCTCACCCGACGCGCGGAGCTTGACGCCCAGCCGGCGGGACTCCGCGGCGTTCCAGGCGGCCTCGGCCGTCGCGATCAGGGTCTTGGACGGCACGCAGTCGGTGAGCACGGCCGACCCGCCGATCCCGTCGGAATCCACAACGGTGATCTCGGCTCCCAGCTGCGCGGCCACCAGGGCCGCCTCGTACCCGCCGGGACCGCCGCCGAGCACCACGATGCGTGTCATAGGGCTTCATTCTCCCCCGCGGCGCTCCCCGACCCGAACCCGCGCCTCGCCGACCCGTTGTGACTTGCGCCCCGACCTGCCGGAAAGCGGCGTCGCGCCGCCCTAAGCTGACCACCCATGGCCCTGTACGCCGCCTACGGCAAGAACCTCGACCCGGCGTTGATGGCGCTCATCGCGCCGCACTCGCCGCAGCGGGGTACCGGTTGGCTGGTCAACTGGCGCCTGACGTTCGGCGGCGAGGAGCTGCCTGGCGACGGCGCACGCACGACGGTCGTCGAGGACCCCGGGCACCAGGTCTTCGTCGCCCTGTACGACGTCACCCCCGCGGACGAGCAGGAGCTCGACGGCTGGGAGGGCACCGCGATCGGGTTCTACCGGAAGATCCGCGTCCGGGTCGCGACCATGGACGGCGACGAGCTGGCCTGGATCTACGTCGTGGACGGCTACGAGGGCGGCCTGCCCTCCGCCCGGCTGATCGGCCACATCGCGGACGCGGCCGAGCGCGCCGGCGCCCCCGACGACTACGTGAAGTGGCTCCGCGAGCGGCCCTGCCGCTCCGACCCGTGAGCACAGCTCCCGACGCCGACCCCTACGCGCTCGCCGCGGCGGCCGCGGAGCAGCTGCGCGGGCGCACCGGCCCGGTCGACCTCGCCGTCGTTCTCGGCTCGGGCTGGAACGGGGTCGTGGCCGCCCTCGGCGGAGCCGACGACGGCATCCCTGTGGCCGACCTCCCCGGCTTCGCCCCGCCCACGGCGGCCGGGCATCTCGGCCGCGTCCACGTCCTCGACGCCGGGCCTCATCGGGTTCTCGTCCTCGCCGGCCGCACTCATTACTACGAGCACCGCGACCCGGTCGCGGTGGTGCACAGTGTCCGGACGGCGGCCGCGGCCGGCGCCCGAGCGGTCGTGCTCACCAACGCCGCCGGCGGCCTGCGCCCGGAGTGGCCGCCCGGGACCCCGGTGCTGATCGCCGACCACCTCAACCTCACCGGCGCCTCGCCGCTGCGCGGGGCACGGTTCGTCGACCTCACCGACGCGTACTCCCCCACGCTGCGCGCACACGCCCGCGCGATCCGGCCCGCCCTGCCGGAGGGCGTCTACGCGCAGTTCGCCGGGCCGCAGTACGAGACCCCGGCCGAGGTTCGGATGGCGGGGATCCTCGGCGCCGACCTCGTCGGCATGTCGACGGCGCTGGAGACGATCGCCGCCCGCGAGGCCGGGCTCGACGTGCTCGGCCTGTCGCTGGTGACAAACGCGGCGGCGGGGACGGGGCCGGCCCTCGACCACGCCGACGTCCTCGACGCGGGTCGCGCAGCGGCGGACGAGCTCGCCGCGCTGCTGGCCGAGACCCTGACGCACTGGCCGGCGTAGGGAAGTCCCGATGTCCGACGTCCGGTTCGGCACCGCTGGTCTGCGCGCGCCGATGGGCGACGGCCCGGGACAGTTCAACACCGCGCTCGTCGCTCGGGCGAGCTACGGCCTCGCCACTTACCTGACGGAGAATCAGATTCTGGGCCCGGTCGTCGTCGGCTTCGACGCCCGGCACGGGTCGGCGCGCTTCGCCGCTGAGGCCGCCGCGGTCCTCCGCGCCGCCGGCCGGCCGACCCTGCTGATGCCCCGCGAGCTCCCGACCCCGGTGCTCGCGTTCGCCGTCCGGCAGCTCGCGGCCGCGGCCGGGGTGATGATCACGGCCTCGCACAACCCCGCGTCCGACAACGGTTACAAGGTCTACCTCGCCGATGGTTCCCAGATCGCCCCGCCGGCCGACGCCGCGATGGAGGCCGCGATCGCCGCGGCCCCGGCCGACGTCCCGCGCTCCGACGCGCCGGGCGAGCTCGTGCGCGAGGACCTCGTCGAGGCCTACCTCGCCCGGACCGTGTCGCTGGTGCCGGCCGACGCGCCGCGGACCTCGCCCCGCGTCGCGTACACGCCGCTGCACGGGGTCGCGGGCGCGACGTTCCGCCAGGCCTGGGAGCGGGCCGGCTTCGCCCCCTACGCCGAGGTCGCCGAGCAGGCCGCGCCGGACCCGGACTTCCCGACCGTCGCCTTCCCCAATCCGGAGGAGCCCGGGGCGCTCGACCTGGCCGCGGCGACGGCCGCGCGGGTGGACGCGGACCTCGTCCTCGCGCACGACCCCGACGGCGACCGCTGCGCGGTGATGATCCGCGACGGCGACGGCTACCGGGCACTCACTGGCGACGAGGTCGGTGCGCTGCTCGCGGAGCACCTGCTGAGCTCCGGGCGGATCCCGCCCGACGGCGTCCTCGCGACGACGATCGTCTCCTCACCCCTGCTGGACCGCATCGCCGCCGCGCACGGCCGGCGTTGCGTTCGCACGCTGACCGGGTTCAAGTGGCTGGCCCGCGTGCCGGGCGTCGCGTACGCCTACGAGGAGGCGCTCGGCTACTGCGTCGACCCCGGCGGGGTCCGGGACAAGGACGGCATCAGCGCCGCCCTGCTGATCGCGGAGATGGCAGCCGCGGTCCCGCTGGGCGAGCGTCTCGACGCGCTGGCGCAGCGTTACGGCGTGCATGTGTCCGCACCCCGGTCGATCCGCACCGACGACCCCGAGCAGGCCGGCACGGCCCTGCGGCGACTGCGGGACGCGCCGCCGCGGCACCTGGCGGGGGTCCCCGTCGACGACGTCCAGAACCTCAGCGCGCCCGGCACCGGACTGCCTCCGACCACCGGGGTCCGGGTGACCGCGGGGGCGATCACCGCGGTGGTCCGACCGAGTGGAACCGAGCCGAAACTCAAGATCTACCTGTACGTTTCCGGTGAATCGCCCCCCGTCCACCCGGACCGAGAACGCGCAGGTCTTGCGGAACAACTCGAGCTCGCGGGCCGTGAGTTGTGCAACGTTCTCGTCGGGATGAGGGAGTCAGAACGCGGGTAGGTTCCCTGGCGTGTGTGGATTTGCCGGTGAACTCTGCCTGAAAGACGACTCCCCCGACGTAGCTGCCGTGGCCACGATGGCAGCGACGATGTCCGACCGTGGCCCCGACGGCAGCGGCGTCTGGTCCAACGGACGCATCGCCCTCGGTCACCGCCGATTGCAGATCATCGACCTCTCCGAGGCCGGTGCGCAGCCGATGGTCGACCCCGAACTCGGTCTGACGGTCGCGTTCAACGGCTGCATCTACAACTACCCGGAACTGCGGGCCGAACTGCAGCAGGCCGGCTACCGCTTCTTCTCGACCTCGGACACCGAGGTCATCGCGAAGGCCTACCGGCAGTGGGGCGACGACTTCGTCGACCACCTGTTGGGCATGTTCGCGATCTGCATCGTCGAGCGCGACAGCGGCCGCGTCCTGTTCGCGCGCGACCGCCTCGGCATCAAGCCGCTCTACCTCACCGAGCGCCCGGGCCGCCTGCGCTTCGCCTCGACGCTGCCGGCGCTGCTCGCCGGCGGCGGGGTGGACACCGACATCGACCCGGTCGCGTTGCACCACTACCTGACGTTCCACTCGATCGTGCCGCCGCCGCGGACGATCCTCGCCGGCGTCTCGAAGCTGCCGCCCGCGACGATGCTGACGATCGAACCCGACGGCCGCCGGAACCAGCGCGAGTACTGGCGCCCCTCGTTCGAGCGCGACGCGAGCAAGGCGCACTGGTCCGAGCGCGACTGGGAGGATGCGGTCCTCGAGGCCCTGCGCGTCTCGGTGCGTCGACGTCTGGTCGCGGACGTCCCCGTCGGTGTGCTGCTCTCCGGTGGTCTCGACTCCAGCCTGGTGGTCGGCCTGCTCGCCGAGGAGGGCCAGCGCGGCCTCGCCACGTTCAGCATCGGGTTCGAGGCGGCCGGCGGCGAGGAGGGCGACGAGTTCAAGTACTCCGACGTCATCGCCCGCGAGTTCGGCACGGACCACCACCAGATCCGCGTCGCCACCGAGCGCATGCTGCCCGCGCTGCCGCGGGCCATCGCGGCGATGAGCGAGCCGATGGTCAGCCACGACGCGGTGGCGTTCTTCCTCCTCTCCGAGGAGGTAAGCAAGCACGTCAAGGTCGTGCAGTCCGGTCAGGGCGCGGACGAGGTGTTCGCGGGTTACCACTGGTACCCGCCGATGCGCGAGGCCGGGAACGACGAGCTCGGCACTTACGCGCGCGCGTTCTTCGACCGCGACCTCGCCGCCCGCAACGCCGCGCTGTCCCCGGACTACCGACTCGACCGCGACGTCAGCACCGAGTTCGTCGCCGCCCACTTCGGCGCGCCCGGGGCCGAGACCGCCGTCGACAAGGCGCTGCGCATCGACTCCCAGATCATGCTCGTCGACGACCCCGTCAAGCGCGTCGACAACATGACGATGGCGTGGGGCCTGGAGGCCCGGGTCCCGTTCCTCGACCACGAGCTCGTGGAGCTCGCCGCCGCCTGCCCGCCCGAGCTCAAGCTCGCACAGGAGGGCAAGGGCGTACTGAAGGAGGCCGGTCGCCGAGTCATCCCGGACGCGGTCATCGACCGTCCGAAGGGCTACTTCCCGGTGCCCGCGCTCAAGCACCTGCAGGGGCCGTACCTGGACCTCGTGCGGGACGCCCTCCACGCGCCGGCCGCCCGGCAACGTGGGCTTTTCGCCGAATCGGAGGTGTCCCGACTGCTCGCCGATCCGAACGGCAATCTCACGCCGCTGCGCGGTAACCCGCTGTGGCAGCTGGGGCTCCTCGAGCTGTGGCTCCAGGGCCATGGCCTGTAAGTCTGGGGGAACAACGACATGACGACCTCCATCGGTGAGCGCCGGGAGTGGTGGCAGGCGCAGTCCTGGCGCTCGCCCGACGCCAAGACGGACGTGGCGCTGGACCTGGGGTGGGGCCGGCTGATTCTGGGTCAGACCTTCGCCGACCACGAACACCTGCTCAGCGTGCTGGCGGAGGAAACCAGCGGACGCCGCGACATCTGCATGTACGTGACGGAGCCTCAGGTGCTCGTCAGCATGGCGCCGTTCGAGCTGTTCATAGATCCGTCGGTGACGTACCGGCTCTATCTGTCGGGCTCTCACCCGGAGCCGCCCACGGACGCGTTCGTGCGCGTCCGCACCCTGTCGAGTCGCGCGGACGCGGAGGCCGTCAACCGGCTGTACGCGTCGTGCGGCATGCTCACCGCCCCACCGGCCACGCTGCTGGCCAACTCCGAGGACGAGGCGTTCCACTACCTCCTCGCCGAGGAGGTCACCGCGAGCGGCGAGGCGGGCGCGATAGTCGGCACCGTCACCGGCGTCGACCACCGCATGGCGTTCGGGGACCCTGAGCACGGTTCGAGCCTGTGGTGCCTGGCCGTCGACCCGCAGTGCAGGCGGCCGGGCGTGGGCGAGGCCCTCGTGCTCTCGCTCGCCGGCCGGCTCTCCGACGCCGGCGCGGCCTACGTCGACCTCTCGGTGCTGCACGACAACTCACCGGCGATCCGGCTGTACGAGAAGCTCGGCTTTGTCCGGCACCCCGTCTTCTGCGTCAAGCGCAAGAACCCCATCAACGAACGGCTGTTCGCCTCCAGCCCGGCCGAGGACCTCGCGCAGCTCAACCCGTACGCACGCATCGTCGCCGACGAGGCGATCCGCCGCGGCATCCACGTCGAGGTGCTCGACCCCGCGTGGGGTGAGCTCCGCCTGACGCACGGCGGCCGCAAGGTCGTGACGCGGGAGTCGCTGTCCGAGCTGACCACGGCGGTCGCGATGAGCCGGTGCGACGACAAGCGCGTCACCCGCCGGGTGCTCGCGCAGGCCGGTCTCTCGGTGCCCCGCGGCCGCGCGGCGGACGGGACGGCAGCCGACGCGGAGTTCCTCGCCGAGGTCGGGTCCGTGGTCGTGAAGCCCGCCCGCGGCGAGCAGGGTCAGGGCATCACCGTCGGCGTCACCGACCCGGACGAGCTCGAGCGCGCCATCGCGGCCGCGCGACGCATCAGCAACGAGGTCCTGCTCGAGGAGCAGGTGACCGGCCAGGACCTACGGGTGCTCGTCATCGACCACGAGGTCGTCGCCGCTGCGATCCGCAAGCCCGCCGCCGTCATCGGCACCGGCGAGCACACGATCCGCACGCTCATCGAGGCCCAGAGCCGGCGGCGCTCCGCCGCGACCGGCGGCGAGTCCCGCATCCCGATCGACGACACGACCGTCGAGATCGTGCGGGAAGCTGGTTACGACCTCGACGACGTCCTGCCGGTCGACGTCGAGCTCCAGGTGCGGCGCACGGCGAACCTGCACACCGGCGGCACGATCCACGACGTCACCGCGCAGTTGCACCCGGAACTCGCCGCGGCGGCGGTGCTGGCGAGCCAGGCTCTCGACATCCCCGTGGTAGGCATGGACTTCATGGTTCCTGCCGTCGACGGACCGGACTATCACGTGATCGAGGCCAACGAACGGCCCGGGCTCGCCAACCACGAGCCCCAGCCGACCGCCCAGCGGTTCATCGACCTGCTGTTCCCGGCAACGCGCCCGCTCCCGGGCCCGTGGGTGCCGACGCCCGCGCGGAGCGACGTATGACGGCGTCCGCGCCGACACCCAAGGTGCTCCCGATCGACGACGAGTGGATGCGCGAGCTGATGCTCAAGCTCCTGTTGATCCCGAGCCCGACCGGGCGCACCGACCAGATCATGCACTGCCTGGGCGAGGTGCTCACCGAGCTCGAGATTCCGTTCGAGCTCACCCGTCGTGGCGCCCTGCTCGCGACCTTGCGCGGCCAGCGACACGCGCCGTCACGCGCCGTCGTGGTCCACTCCGACACGATCGGGATGGCGGTCCGCCACCTCAAGCCGAACGGGCGCCTGCAGGTCGTGCCGATCGGCACGCACAGCGCGCGGTTCTCCGAGGGCGCGCGGGTCACGATCTTCACCGACGACCCGCAGGTGTCCTACTCGGGCACGGTGCTCCCGCTCAAGGCGAGCGGGCACGCCTACGACGACGAGGTCGACACGCAGGGCGTCGGCTGGGACCACGTCGAGGTCCGCGTCGACGAGCCCGTCCACTCGAAGGCGGACCTCGCAGCACTCGGCATCCAGGTCGGCGACTTCGTCGCGCACCACGCACTGCCGGAGATCACGCCCAACGGGTACGTGAAATCCCGTCACCTCGACGACAAGGCCGGGGTCGCGGCCGCGCTGGCAGCGTTCAAGGCCGTCCGCGACGCCAAGGTCGACATCCCCGTCACGGCGCGGCTGCTGATCACGATCGCCGAGGAGGTCGGCCACGGCGCGAGCCACGGCCTGCACGCGGACGTCGCCGAGATGGTGTCGATCGACTCGGCCGTCGTCGCCCCGGTCCAGGAGTCGATCGAGACGGGCGTGACCGTCGCGATGCAGGACATGACCGGTCCGTTCGACTTCCACCTGACCCGCAAGCTGCTCGCCCTCTGCGCCGAGCACGGGCTCGAACACCGGCGCGACGTCTTCCACCACTACCGCTCGGACGTCGCCGCGGCCATCGAGGCCGGGGCGGAGATGCGCGCGGCGCTGATCGGGTTCGGCACCGACGCCACCCACGGCCACGAGCGGACGACGCTCAGCGCGATCCGCAGCGTCGCGGAGCTGACGGCGCTGTACCTGCAGTCCGACCTCACGTTCGCCGACTGGGACACCACCCGGCTCGGCACGCTCGAGGACTTCCCGAGCGAGGAGCAGCCGGCCCCCGCGCAGCACACGGTCGAGTCGAGCGGCCAGGCCTAGGATCCGTCGGGTGTCCCTTCCCCGCGAGCGCCTCGTCCAGCTGCTGACCCTGACCGACCTCACGAGCCTCGAGCTCACCGACACCCCCGAGACGATCGCCGCCCTGTGCGCCCGCGCGCGGCGGCCGGACCCCACGGACTCCGGCGTCCCGCCGGTGGCCGCGGTGTGCGTCTACCCGTGGCTGGTGAAGGTCGCTGCCGCCGAGGTCGCCGGGACGTCGGTCGCGGTCGCGAGCGTCGCGGGCAACTTCCCCACCGGCGTGGCCACGATCGCCGAGAAGGTCGCGGAGACCGAGCAGGCGATCGCCGACGGCGCGACCGAGATCGACCTCGTCGTCGACCATGTCGCCTTCGCGAGCGGCGCCGAGCAGGCGCTGTTCGAGGAGGTCGCGGCCGTGCGCGCGGCGTCCGCCGGCGTCCGGCTCAAGGTGATCCTGGAGACCGGTGCGCTCGGCGCCCCGGAGCGCATCCGCCGGGCCGCGGACCTCGCCCTCGACGCCGGCGCCGACCTGCTGAAGACCTCGACCGGCAAGGGCCACCCCGGCGCCTCTCCCGAGGCCGCCGGCATCCTCTGGACCGCCGCGAGCGAGTACGCCGTCCGCCGCGGCCGCCGCGTCGGCGTGAAGGTCTCCGGCGGCGTTCGGACCCCCGCGGACGCCCTCACCTACCTCGAGCAGGCCGAGACCGCCCTCGGCGCCGCCGCGACCCCCGCGACGTTCCGGATCGGCGCCTCCGCCCTCGTCGACGCCCTCGTCACCGCCCTCGTCACCGCCCGGCGCCCCTGACGCCGCACCTTGTCAAGAAAGGGTGACACCCCTTACTGCGCAGTAAGGGGTGTCACCCTTTTTTTACGAGGTCAGCAGCCGGGGCGGCTCGGATTGCTGTCGCCGCTGTCGCCGTCGCGGCGGGGGACGACCTTGCGGACGAGGCGGCCGGTCATCCGCAGCGACATCGAGAGCACCTCGGTCGCGGCGACGGCGGTGTCGGTGGTCACGCGGGTGGCCTTGCGGATCAGGTCACCACCGGGCATCTTCCGCGGCTCGCCCATCGGGCCTCCTGCGTCGCTTCGGTCCCGGCCGTGCGGGTCACCGGATGTCCGGCGAGCTCAGCCTAGCCCGGTCACCCGCGTCATCGCCGCCTCCGCGCGCAGGGCCGCGAAGCCGGGTTTGATGACCTCGTTGATCAGGAGCAGGCGGTCGTCGAACGGCAGGAACGAAGACTTCATCGCGTTGATCGTGAACCACTCGATGTCCGTCAGCCCGTAGCCGAACTCCTCGACGAGCAGGCCGAACTCGCGGCTCAGAGTCGTCCCGCCGAGCAACCGGTTGTCGGTGTTCACGGTGACGCGAAACTTCAGCTCGCGCAGCAACCCGATCGGGTGCGCGGCGATCGACGGGGCCGCGCCGGTCTGGACATTGCTCGACGGGCACATCTCCAGCGGGATTCGCTTGTCCCGCACGTACGCCGCGAGCCGCCCGAGCTTGATCGGTTCACCGTCGCGGCCGCCGGCGATGTCGTCCACGATCCGCACACCGTGCCCGAGCCGGTCGGCGCCGCACCACTGGATCGCCTGCCAGATCGACGGCAGACCGAAGGCCTCGCCGGCGTGGATCGTGAAGTGAAAGTTCTCGCGCTGCAGGTACTCGAACGCGTCGAGGTGCCGGGTGGGCGGGAAGCCGGCCTCGGCCCCGGCGATGTCGAACCCGACCACGCCGTGGTCGCGGTGCCGGATCGCGAGCTCGGCGATCTCCTGCGAACGCGCCTGGTGCCGCATCGCGGTGAGTAGCGCACCGACGCGGATGCGCCGACCCGCCGCGGCCGCCGCGCGCTCCCCCGCCCGGAAGCCGTCGAGCGTCGCCTCGACGACCTCGTCCAGCGTCAGGCCCTCGGCGAGGTGCTGCTCGGGCGCGTAGCGGATCTCGGCGTACACGACGCCGTCGGCCGCGAGGTCCTCGGCGCACTCGGCGGCGATGCGGTGCAGCGACGCGGCCGTCTGCATCACCGCGACGGTGTGCCCGAACGTCTCCAGGTACCGCTCCAGCGACCCGGAGTTCGCGGCGTCGACGAACCAGCGCCCCAGGGCCTCGGGCTCGGAGTGCGGGAGGTCGGGATACCCGCAGGCGTCGGCCAGCTCGAGCATCGTCGCGGGGCGCAGGCCGCCGTCGAGGTGGTCGTGCAGAAGGACCTTCGGGGCGCGCCGGACGACGTCGTCGTCCCAGGCCGCACCCGACTGCGCGGAGTGTCGTGCTGCCATGACTCACGTTACGTCGTGCGGGGCCGTTCGATCCGGCGTTCGGGAGAATCCGGCGTTCGCGAGAATTCGGCGCTGGACTACCCGACCCGGCCGCGGACCAGCGGCGGCGCCGGCCCCGGGTCCGGGCCCGGGTCGATCGTGAACGCCTCGGCGAGCGCGTCGACGGCGCCGGGGATCCGGGCGGCGTCGTCGGTCGCGAGGACGGCCAGCACGTCACCGGCGCGCACCTGGTCGCCGCGTCGCTGACGCAGCGTCACTCCGGCCGCGGCCGAGACCGGGTCCTCCTTGCGGGCGCGCCCCGCCCCGAGGCGCCAGGCCGCGATCCCGACGTCGAAGGCGTCGACGCCGGTCAGCACACCGGCCCGGCCGGCCCGGATCTCGTGGTGCTCGGCGGCGCCGGGCAGCGGGGCGTCCGGATCCCCGCCCTGGGCGGCAACCATCCGGCGCCACACATCCATCGCGCGCCCGTCGGCGAGGACGTCGGCGGGATCCACGCGGTCGAGGCCGACCAGCGCGAGCATCTCCCGCGCCAGCGCCAACGTGAGCTCGACGACGTCCGCCGGTCCGCCCCCGGCCAGGACCTCGACGGCCTCGGCGACCTCGAGGGCGTTGCCCGCGGTTCGCCCGAGCGGCGCGGACATGTCGGTGAGCAGCGCGGAGGTGCGCACGCCGGAGTCCGTGCCGAGCGCGACCATCGTCTCGGCCAGTTCGCGGGCCGAATCCTCGGTCTTCATGAACGCTCCGGACCCGACCTTCACGTCGAGCACGAGCGCACCGGTGCCCTCGGCGATCTTCTTGCTCAGAATCGACGCGGCGATGAGCGGGATCGACTCGACCGTGCCGGTGACGTCCCGCAACGCGTACAGCCGGGCGTCTGCCGGGGCGAGGTCCGGCCCGGCGGCGGCGACGACGGCGCCGACCTCCCGCAGCTGGGCCTCGAACTGATCCTTCGTCAGATCAGAGCGCCAGCCGGGAATTGCCTCCAGCTTGTCCAACGTCCCGCCGGTGTGCCCGAGGCCGCGGCCGGACAGCTGCGGCACCGCCGCCCCGCACGCGGCCACCAGCGGAGTCAGCACGAGCGTGATCTTGTCGCCCACCCCGCCCGTCGAGTGCTTGTCGACCGTCGGCCGGTCCAGGCCCGGGAGCGTGACGCGACGACCGGAGTCGATCATCGCCGCCGTCCAGCGCGCGATCTCGCGCCGGTCCATCCCTCGCCAGCAGATCGCCATCGCGAGCGCCGCCATCTGCTCCTCGGCGACCTCGCCGCGAACGTAGGCGTCGAGCACCCAGTCGATCTGAGCGTCGGTCAGCGCACCGCCGTCCCGCTTCGCGCGGATGACCGAGACCGCGTCCGGTGCCGTCATCGCGGGAGGTCCGCCGAGCCGAAGGAGTCCGGCAGCAGATCACCGAGGGGTCGCGGGCCCCCGGCGGTGTCGACCAGGCACTCCGGCCCGCCGTGCTCCAGCAGCACCTGCCGGCAGCGCCCACAGGGTGTGAGGACGTCCCCCGCGGCGTTCCGGACCGCAACCGCCCGCAGCCGCGCGCGCCCGCCCGCGACCAGCGCCGAGACCATCCCGCACTCCGCGCACAGCGTCAGCCCGTACGAGGCGTTCTCGACGTTGACGCCGACGACCACCCGGCCGTCCTCGGTCAGCCCGGCCGCCCCGACCTGCAGACCGGAGTACGGCGCGTACGCCGCCGACGCCGTGGCGTGCGCCGCCGCACGCAACGCCCCCCAGTCGACGCTCATGCGGTCGCCCCCGATCCGGGAGGCGCGGTCGCCACCGCGACCAGCGTGCGGATCCCGACCTCCAGAGCGCCCTCGTCGACGTCGAAGGTCGAGGTGTGCAGGTCGGTCGCCGGGGCGCCCGGGCCGCGGGTGCCGAGGCGGACGAGCGCGCCGGGCACCGCCCGGGTGAACCAGGCGAAGTCCTCGCCGCCGAGGCTCTGCTCGGTCGCCAGAACCGCGTCCGCGCCGAGCTCGGCGGCCAGCACGGACTCGAGGTCCGCCACCACGTCGGCGTCGTTGACGCACGGCGGCACGCCGCGGGTGACCTCGACCTCGGCCGTCACGCCGTGCTGCTCGGCGAGCGCGGTCACGATCCCGGTGAGCAGGTCGGGCGCGGCGTCCCAGGTCGCGGTGTCCAGGCACCGGACGGTGCCGGCGAGCTCACCCGCGGCCGGGATCGCGTTCGCCGCCGACCCCGCCGCGACCCGGCCCCAGACCAGCCGCAGCCCCGCCCGCGGGTCGAAACGCCGCGCGAGCAGCGCCGGTGTCTGCGTCGCGACGACCCCGAGGGCGTGGACGAGGTCGGCCGTCAGGTGCGGCCGCGCGGTGTGCCCGCCGGGCCCGGTCAGGCGGACGAGGACGAAGTCCGCGGCGCCGGTGATCGCGCCCGCCCGCAGGCCCACGCGCCCCACGTCGAGCCGCGGGTCGGCGTGCAGCGCGACCGCGCGGCCGACGCCGTCGAGCGCCCCGGCCTCGATCGCTGCCCGGGCGCCCCACATCGCCTCCTCCGCGGGCTGGAACACGAGCCGGACGGGGCGCAGGAGCGCCCCGGCCGCCAGCTCCTCGGCGAGGACGAGGCCGGCCCCGAGGAGGACAGCGGTGTGCAGGTCGTGCCCGCAGGCGTGGCAGGTGTCCGGGACCGTCGAGCGGTACGGCACGTCCTTCACGTCCGGCAGCGGCAGGGCGTCGAGGTCGGCGCGCAGCACCGTCACCGCACGCTCGCCGGCAGCGGCGCCCGCGGGCGCCAGGTCGCAGACCAGCCCCGTTCCGCCGGGCAGCACCTTCGGGGCCAGGCCTGCCGCGGCCAGCCGGTCGGCGACCAGGGCCGTGGTGCGGAACTCCGCGCCCGACAGCTCGGGATGGGCGTGCAGGTCGCGACGCACGTTCCGCATCCCGTGGGTGATCCGGGGATCGAGCCGCACCGACATGAGGAGTGTGCTGCCCTCCGATCCGGAACACGGCTGCGTAGATCGTCAAGTAACCGACCCCAGCGGCGACCAGACTCTACGCTGACTCGGGAGTAACACCTGCTGCCGCACCATGCCACCGCTCGGGGGAAGTCGAAGTGAGAGCCGCCCGTCGTCGCCGCCTCGGCCTGAGCGCGGCCGTGGTCGGTCTGGTCCTGCCCGCGCTGCTCGCGTCGACCGGGGTCGCCGCCGACCCGAACCCGCTCCCCACCGCCGGCACCATCGGCGCCCCCGAGGGCGCCCCGACCCCGACCCCGCAGCCCCCGGCGACCAACTCGATCGGCGGCCCGCGGATGACCGAGCGCGGCATCGTCGCGGCTCCGGGCGCCCCGGCCGTCCCCGCGACCACCGCCGCCGCCTGGGTCGTCGCCGACGCCGACACCGGCCAGGTACTTGCCGCCAAGAACCCCCACGGCCGCTATCGCCCGGCCAGCACGCTCAAGACGCTGCTCGCACTGACGATGGCCCCGCGCCTGGACCCGAACTCCACGGTGAAGGCCGACCACACCGATGAGGCCCAGGAGGGCACCCGCGTCGGCCTGGTCGCGCCGCAGGAGTACAAGGTCGACGACCTCTGGTACGGGCTGCTGCTGCGCTCCGGCAACGACGCCGCGAACGCGCTGGCCCGCGCCGGCGGCGGCACCGTCGAGCGCGGCGTCGCGATGATGCAGGCCGAGGCCCGGCGCCTGCAGGCCATGGACACCACCGTCGTGAACCCGAGCGGCCTCGACGCCGACGGGCAGTTCTCCTCGGCCTACGACCTCGCGCTCTGGGGTCGCGCGGCGCTGCAGCGCCGCGACATCCGGAACTACGTCTCCTCGGTGCGCCACGTCTTCCCGGGCAACCGCACGGCGAGCGCGACCCCGAAGACCAAGAAGGACTTCTGGGTCTACACCGAGAACCGCCTGCTCCTGCAGGGCTTCGAGGGCGCGATCGGCGTCAAGACCGGTTACACGACGCTGGCGCAGAACACGATCATCGCCGCGGCCCAGCGCGACGGGAAGACCATCGTCGCCTCGCTGATGTACACGCCGTTCGGCCAGATCACCAAGGAAGCCGGCGCGCTGCTGAACTACGGCTTCGACGTCGCCGGGAAGATCGAGCCGGTCGGCCAGCTCGTCGACCCGATCTCGCCATCGGTCGTCTCCCCCGAGGACGAGGGCTTCACCTCCGTCGGTTCCAACCCGGGCCCCGCGGTCGTCGGCAGCGGCGACCGGGGCGAGGCCAGCGGTGGCCGAGCGGGCAGCGGCGGCAGCACGAGCATCGACAGCTCCCCCGTCTCCCGCGAGGACTCGCTGCGGTGGTCCGCGGTCGCCGGCTCCGCGCTCGTCGCGGTCCTGATGATGCTCGGCGCGGCCCGGTTCTTCTCGAACCGCCGCCGGTACCGCCGCTACGGCGCCTACCGGTACTGACCGGCGTCAGCTTCCGAACGCGAAGTCGAGGAACGGACGCCAGACCCCGTCCGCGCCGTGTTCGAAAAGGCTGAACCCCCACACGGTGAAGCGGGCCTCGTACTGGGCGAGCTTCTCGAACGCGTGGGACAGCGCCTCGTCCGAGATGTGGTGGGCGACCGTCACGTGCGGGTGGTAGACGAACTCGAGCTCGCGGTGCCCGAGCGGGCCGCTGCGGACCTGCTGCTCGAGGAGTTCGCAGTCGGAGATGCCCTCGGCGAGGGTCACGAAGACCACCGGGGACGCCGGCCGGAAGGTCCCGGTGCCGCGCAGCAGGATGCCGAACGGGGAGAAGCCGGCCGCGATCGACCGCAGGTGCGACTCGACCCCCGGCAGGTCCTCCTCCGTGATCGGCGTCGGCGGCAGCAGCGTCACGTGCGTCGGGATCGAGCGCGCCAGCGGGTCACCGAAGTGCTCGCGCCAGTCCTGGAGCTCCGAGCCGTGCGGCTCGGGGATCGCGATCGCGACGCCGATGGTGCGGACGACCGGCGAGGAGTTCGCACTCATGCGGGCCGCCGTCAGTGCTTCGCCGGGACGAAACCGACGCGCTCGTAGACCTGCGCCAGCGTCTCGGCGGCGACGGCCCGGGCCTTCTCGGCGCCCTCGGCCAGGATCGCGTCGAGGCCCGCCATGTCGTCGAGGAAACCGTGGGTGCGCTCGCGGAACGGCGTCACGAAGTCCACGACGGCGCCCGCGACCTCCTTCTTCAGGTCCCCGTAGCCACGGCCCTCGAAGGACGCGACCAGGTCCGGGATCGGCGTCCCGGTCAGCGCGGACGCGATCGTCAGCAGGTTCGAGATGCCGGGCTTGTTCTCCTCGTCGAAGCGGATCTCCCGCTCGGAGTCGGTGACCGCGCTCTTCACCTTCTTCTCGGAGACCTTCGGCTCGTCGAGCAACTCGACGATGCCGCCCGGCGAGGAGGACGACTTGCTCATCTTCGCCGTCGGGTCCTGCAGGTCGGTGATCTTCGCGGTCGCCTTCAGGATGTACGGCTCCGGGACGCGCAGGGTCTCGCCGAAGCGGTGGTTGAACCGCTGCGCGAGGTCGCGCGTGAGCTCGAGGTGCTGGCGCTGGTCCTCGCCCACCGGGACCTGGTGGGCCTGGTAGAGCAGGATGTCCGCCGCCTGCAGGATCGGGTACGTGAACAGACCGACGGTCGCGCGGTCGGTGCCGCCCTTCGCCGACTTGTCCTTGAACTGCGTCATCCGGGAGGCCTCGCCCATCCCGGTCAGGCAGTTGAACACCCACGCGAGCTGCGAGTGCTCGGGCACGTGGCTCTGGACGAACACGGTGCAGCGCTCCGGGTCCAGGCCGGCCGCCAGCAGCTGCGCCACCGAGACCCGTGTCCGCTGCCGGAGCAGGGCCGGGTCGTGCTCGACAGTGATCGCGTGCTGGTCCGCGATGAAGTAGAACGCGTCGTGGGTGTCCTGCAGACCGATCCACTGGCGGACCGCACCGAGGTAGTTGCCGAGGTGGAAGGAGTCCGCGGTCGGCTGGATCCCCGACAGCACCCGCGGTCGATCAGCGTTACGAAGAGGTGTGTCACGGCGGGCCGACATGGGCGCCATTCTTGCAGCCCCTCCGGATCGGGCGGGACGGCCTTGATCCGGGCCCGGAGACCCGCGAGAACACCCACCGCGGGCGAGAACCCGTTGGGGAACGGTGTCACCAGCCCAGCGTAGGTTGTCCCTATGCCCCGCCGCGGCCGCGTCAGCGCCACGACGCTCGTCCTCGTCCTCGTGCTCGCAGCCGGCTGCGGGTCGGACGACCCGGCGGAAGCACCCGCTCAGGCCCAGGCGCCGTCCTCGACTCCCGATACGACGTCGATTGATCCCGGAACGGCCCAGGCGTTGTTGGACGAGGCCCTGGCGGTGGCGACGAGCAACCGCACTGCGCAGTTTCAGACGACCGTGTCGCAGCGGTTCGGATCCGAGATCGCCGGGTGGTACCTGCGCGGCTTCTACAACGCGCGCCAAGGACGCTGGGAGGCCGACTCGACGATGCGCTCCGGAACTGCGGACGGCAAGATCGGGAAGCCCGTATCAGCGGATCTGCGCTTCAGCGAAGGAGTCCTCTACACCTCGGTGTTTCAGTGGCCGGCTCGGTTGAGCGGCCGGTGGCTCGCGGAGGATGACACCTACCCAGGCAGCGCGGACGAGAAGTTTCCGCCCATGCTCGAGGCCCTGAGGGAAGCTCAAGCGACGTCGGCGCGCGATCGTGGTGCAATCACTCCGGGCCATGCCGTCACCGCGACCGTCCCCGCGCCGGTCGCGCTCCGGCTGCTCAACCTCGGTTGGGTGCTGATCGACGTCGGCGTCGATCCCTGGACCGTTCCCGGAGAGGCAACGCTGACGGTGGATCTGGACACCGAGCGGCGGCCCCGTGCGATCCGCTTGGCAGGTGACAGCCTGAAATTCGATGACCCGGGTGCCCTTCCGCCTGGCTTTCTCGACCGAGCGGCGGGGGCACGCTTCGAGAGCAACCTGACCGACTTCCAGACCGAGGTGTCCGTGACGGTCCCCTCCGGAGCGATGCTGATCGATCCCGACCGGGAAACGGTCCCGTCGTCCCCCGGGCGCCGCACGTGATCGCGACGTCCGAAGATGTGGTCGCGATAGCGGCCACATCTTCGGACGTCGGAAGTGCCGCCCTGACCGGGCCGTGCGCAGATCCGGCGCTCGCCCAGGTATCTTGACCTCAAGCTAATTGGAAGTTCAGCACGCACGTCGGCGACCGCAGGAGGCGCTCCGCACCCATGGCCACGATCATCTACACCCAGACCGACGAGGCGCCGCTGCTGGCGACCTACTCGTTCCTGCCGATCATCCAGGCTTACGCGTCCAAGGCGGGCGTCGAGGTCGAGACGCGGGACATCTCCCTCGCCGGCCGGATCCTCGCGCAGTTCCCGGACCGCCTGACCGAGGACCAGCGCATCGGGGACGCGCTCTCCGAGCTCGGCGAGCTGGCCAAGACGCCGGCCGCGAATATCATCAAGCTGCCGAACATCTCGGCGTCGATCCCGCAGCTGAAGGCCGCGATCGCCGAGCTGCAGGGCAAGGGCTACAACCTGCCGGACTACCCCGACGATCCGAAGACCGACGAGGAGAAGGCCGTCCGGGCCGCGTACGACAAGGTCAAGGGCAGCGCGGTCAACCCGGTCCTGCGCGAGGGCAACTCCGACCGCCGCGCGCCCGCGTCGGTGAAGAACTACGCCCGTAAGCACCCGCACCGCATGGGCGCGTGGAGCTCGGACTCCAAGACCAACGTGGCCACCATGAGCGCCGACGACTTCCGTTCGAACGAGAAGTCCGTCGTGCTCCCGGCCGACGACACCCTGACGATCGAGCTTCACGGCGCCGACGGCTCGGTCACCGTGCTCAAGCAGGGTCTCAACGTCCTCGCCGGCGAGGTCGTGGACGGCACCGTTCTGCGGGTCGCCGCGCTGCGCGAGTTCCTGACCGCGCAGGTGCAGCGCGCCAAGGACGAGGGCGTGCTGTTCTCGGCCCACCTCAAGGCGACGATGATGAAGGTCTCCGACCCGATCATCTTCGGCCACGTGGTGAAGGCCTACTTCGCCGACGTGTTCGCCCGGTACGGCGACGACCTGGCGGCGGCCGGCCTGAGCCCGAACGACGGTCTCGGCGGCATCTACGCCGGGCTGGACAAGCTCAGCAACGGCGCCGAGATCCGCGCCGCGTTCGACGCGGCGCTCGCCGACGGTCCCGACCTCGCGATGGTCGACTCCGACCGCGGCATCACCAATCTGCACGTGCCGAGCGACATCATCGTGGACGCCTCGATGCCGGCGATGATCCGGACCTCCGGCCACATGTGGGGCCCCGACGGCAACGAGCACGACACCCTCGCCGTCCTCCCCGACAGCAGCTACGCCGGGATCTACCAGGTCGTCATCGACGACTGCCGCGCGAACGGTGCCTACGACCCGGCCACCATGGGCTCGGTGCCGAACGTGGGCCTGATGGCACAGGCCGCCGAGGAGTACGGCAGCCACGACAAGACCTTCGAGATCCCGACCGACGGCACCGTCCGCGTCAAGAACAGCGCGGGAGAGACGCTGATCGAGCACGAGGTCAGCGCCGGCGACATCTGGCGCGCCTGCCAGACCAAGGACGTCCCGATCCGCGACTGGGTGAAGCTCGCCGTGACCCGCGCCCGCGCCACCGGTGCGCCGGCGGTGTTCTGGCTCGACGAGAACCGGGCGCACGACGCCCAGCTCATCGAGAAGGTGCAGGCCTACCTGCCCGAGCACGACACCGCGGGCCTGGAGATCAAGATCCTCGCGCCGGTCGACGCGATCGCCTTCAGCCTCGAGCGGCTCCGCAAGGGCGAGGACACCATCAGCGTCACCGGCAACGTGCTGCGTGACTACCTGACCGATCTGTTCCCGATCCTCGAGCTGGGCACCTCGGCCAAGATGCTCTCGGTCGTGCCGCTGATCAACGGCGGCGGCCTGTTCGAGACCGGCGCCGGCGGCTCGGCCCCGAAGCACGTGCAGCAGCTGGTCAAGGAGAACTACCTGCGCTGGGACAGCCTGGGTGAGTTCCTCGCCCTCGCCGTCAGCTTCGAGCACCTCGCGAACGTGACGGGCAATGCGCGCGCGCAGATCCTGGCCGACACCCTCGACCGCGCCACCGGGACGTTCCTCGACGAGAACAAGTCCCCGGCCCGCAAGGTCGGCTCGATCGACAACCGCGGCAGCCACTTCTACCTCGCGCTGTACTGGGCGCAGGAGCTCGCGAACCAGAGCGAGGACGCCGAACTGGCCGCGGCGTTCAAGGGCCTCGCCGAGACCCTGGCGAGCTCGGAGGAGACGATCAACTCCGAGCTGCTCGCGGTCCAGGGCTCCCCGGCCGACATCGGCGGCTACTACCGCCCCGACGACGCCAAGGCCTCCGCGGTGATGCGTCCGTCGGCCACGTTCAACGAGGCCCTGGCCGGCCTTTAAAGCCTTACGTCCGAAGAAGTGGCTGCAATTGCAGCCACTTCTTCGGACGTTGTGGGGTGACTAGAGGTTCGCGACGTCGCCCTGCTTGGCGCGGACGGCCTCGGCGGCCTCCTTCAGCGCGGCGAGCTCGGTCTCGGTGAGGTCGCGCTCGACGACCTTCTTGATGCCGCCGGCACCGAGCTCGGCCTCGACGCCGAGGTACACGCCGGAGATGCCGTACTCCCCGTCGACCCAGCAGCAGACCGGCATGACCGCGCCGGAGTCCTCGGCGATGGCCTTGACCATGCGGGCCGCGGCGGCCGACGGGGCGTAGTACGCCGAGCCGGTCTTGAGCAGCGCGACGACCTCGGCGCCGCCGTTGCGGGTGCGCACGACGAGGTCCTCGATCTCCTCGGCGGAGAGCAGCTCCGAGAGCGGCTTGCCGTTGACGGTGCAGGCGCTCGGGACCGGGACCATCGTGTCGCCGTGCGAGCCGAGGGTCAGCGTGGTGACCGCGCCGACCTCGACGCCGAGCTTCTCGGCGACGAAGTTCGTGAAGCGCGCGGTGTCGAGCATGCCGGCCTGGCCGATGACCTTGTTCTTCGGCAGACCCGAGGCGAGCTGGGTCAGCGCGGTCATCTCGTCGAGCGGGTTCGAGACGACGACGATGACGGCGTCGGGCGAGTGCTTGACGATGTTCTCCGCGACGCCGCGCACGATCTTCGCGTTGACCTCGATGAGGTCCATGCGGCTCATGCCGGGCTTGCGGGGCAGGCCCGCGGTGATGACGACGATGTCCGAGCCGGCGGTCTTCTCGTAGCCGTCGCCGTCCGCGGTGGTGGTGGCACCGGTCAGCTTGGTCTCGAAGCCCTCGATCGGCCGGGACTGGTTCATGTCGAGCGCGAGGCCCTCGGGCTTGCCCTCGACGATGTCGGTGAGCACGACCTCGTCGAAGATGTCGTACTCCGCGAGGCGGAGCGCGGTGGTCGATCCGTAGAAGCCGGCTCCGACGACAGTGACCTTGCCCTTGCGCGCCATGACCAGCACTCCTTCATCAAACGGGGGCGACAACTTCGGGGACAGCACTCGACGACGCCCACACTTATTGTCTTGGCGTCAAGAGATTGCTCGGGAAAACCCTAGCCCGGCGATCAGGTGACCCCTCAGGCGGGGGGCGGGACCACCAGCGCCGCGAGGAGGACGCCGAGGCCCAACGCCGCGAGGGTGATGACGTCGACGAGCCGGCCGCGGACCACGAGCAGCCCGGCCGACTCGGACGGGAGCAGAGCCCGCAGCCCGGCCGCGAGGACCAGTCCCCCGGCGAACAGGACCGTCCCCCGCCGGAAGTGCTCGGAGAGGACGACGAGCACGCCCGCGGTGCAGACGGCGAGCACGCACACCAGCGGCCACTCCGCCGCCACGACCCGGCGCACGACGGACCGCGGCACCGGGCGCGGACTCGGACGGCCGGGGGTGCTCACGCCCGTCGGCTCAGATCCCGGCGGCGCGCTGCGAAACCGACTGCTCCGCGGCGAGCACGACGTTGTCCACGAGCATCGCGCGCGTCATCGGGCCGACGCCGCCGGGCATCGGAGCGATCCAGCCGGCGACCTCGGTCGCGGCGGGGTCGACGTCACCGACGAGCTTGCCGTCCTCCGAGCGGGAGGTGCCGACGTCGAGCACGACCGCGCCCGGCTTCAGCATGTCGGCGGTGACCAGGCCCCGGACGCCGGCGGCGGCCACGACGATGTCGCCCCGGCGCACGTGGGCGGCCAGGTCGCGGGTGCCCGTGTGGCACAGGGTCACGGTCGCGTTCTCGGACTTGCGGGTCAGCAGCAGCCCGAGCGGCCGGCCGACCGTGACACCACGGCCGACCACGACGACCTCGGCACCGGCGATCGGGATGACGTAGCGCGTGAGCAGCTCGACGATGCCGCGCGGCGTGCACGGCAGCGGCGCCGGTTCGCCCAGCACGAGCTTGCCGAGGTTCACCGGGTGCAGGCCGTCGGCGTCCTTGTCCGGGTCGATCAGACCGAGCACCCGGTTCGCGTCCAGACCCTTCGGCAGCGGCAGCTGGACGATGAAGCCGGTGCACGCCGGGTCGGCGTTCAGCTCCGCGACGGCCTGCTCCACCTCGGCCTGCGTCGCGGTCGCGGGCAGGTCGCGGCGGATGCTGGCGATGCCGATCTCCGCGCAGTCGCGGTGCTTGCCCGCCACGTACGAATGGCTGCCCGGGTCGTCGCCGACCAGCACCGTGCCGAGTCCGGGCGTGATGCCGTTCTCCGCAAGCTTCGCCACCCGCTGGGTGAGCTCCGCCCGGATCGCCGCCGCGGTTGCCTTACCGTCCAGGATCTTCGCCGTCACGGCCTCGATCCTAGGGGCGCCGCCCGCGTCAGCTCTTCTTGGCGTCGAGCGTCAGCAGGCCGAACGGGCTCGGCGCGTCGAAGCGGAGCTCGAGCGCAGGAACGCCGTCGACTGCGTGCACCCCGGCCCCGTCCGGGCGGTACACCCCGGTGGACGCGGCGAGCAGGTCCTTGACGGACTTCACGCCCTTCGACCCGTCCGAGACCGCGACGCCGTCGATCTTCGAGATCGCGACCGAGCGGTGCAGGATGCCGGCGTCCGTCTCACCCGGCAACGCCGGGAACGAGGCGATCGTGATCTTGTGCTTCAGCGCGACCGCGACGACCGCGAGCAGGACGCGGGCGTCGACCTCGCCGTTCTGCAGTTGCGTCTTGGCGGCGTCGGACAGTCCGACCTTCCCGGACGCGATCAGCGACTTGCCGGTGGCGACGAGCGCGTCGTGGTCGGCCTTGAGGTCGGCCGCGACCTTCGCCGCCGAGCCGGGCAGCACCTGGCGGACCTGCGTCCAGCCGCCGTCGGTGGTGAACACCGCGGCCGGGCGCGAGCGGTCGTACAACGCACGCACCGAGTCCGGCACGCCGGCCCCCGGCTCCTCGCCCGGGCCACCGACCAGCACGAGGAACGAGCAGCAGTTCTTGCCCAGGTCGAGCGGCGCGGTGCTCTCGTCCGGGTAGGTCGTCAGTGCGTCGGAGTCCTGGCCGTTCTGGATCAGCGTGTCGACCAGCGAGGCCGGGACCGCGACCGACCCGGCGCCGGCGAGGTTGTTGAGCACCCAGGCGCTCGCCTCCGCGGTCGGCGGGTTCTCCTTGACGCGGTTCTCCAGGAACCCGAGCCCACCGGCGGCGTAGGTGCCGACGGTCGCGCCCACGGCGATGATCGCGGTCGCCTGCGCGAGCCCGATCCACCGGCGGCGGCGACGCTTGCGCTCCGCCTCGGTCTCGTCCGTGCTCTTCGCCGGAGGCTCGGCCGGCGCGTCGGCGCCGCCCGCAGGGGCGGTCGTCGTCGCGTCGGTGCGCTGCGCCGGGACCAGCGGAGCCGGGCCGACCGGGGCCACCGACACCGGCGCCGCGGCGACGGGCGAGCCGTCGACCACGGCCGGGGCCGCGATCACGACGCGGTCGGCGGGCAGCGGCTTCCGGCGCCGGCGCGGGGCCGGCACGCTCTGCGCGAAGGTGGGGACGGCGACGGGCTCCGGGGTCCGGTCCTCGACGGTCTCAGCCGCCGTGGCGGCCGCAGCGGTGACCGCCGGGACGTCCGGGGCGGCGGGCGCGAGCCGGGCCGAGATCGTCTGGCCGGCGAACGGCAGCGCGCCCTCCGGACCGGCCTGGGCCGGGTCGGCCATCCAGGGCGGGAGCGTGGCCTGGGGGCCGGTCTCCGGGAGCTCGACGTCCGGGCCGAAGTCGAAGAGCCGCTCGGCCTCGTCGGCCGCCGGGTCGACCGCGGTGTCGATCGCTCCCGCGACCGCACCCGCGAGCGCACCGTTTCCGGTACTCCCCGTCACGATGGCTCGGCGCTCCGACCGCTCGTTGCTCACGCGTTCCTCCCCCGCCGCAGTTCCCCACCCGGCGTCCTATTCGCATACAAACGCCCAGGTAGCCGGACGGCAAGACAGCCATGCCGGAATGGAACGAACGGAGGATGCAAGACGAGCGGTTCGTCCTAGTCGGGGGGACAAAACGGACGACCCCTCCGGGCCACCCCGTCCCTTCCGCGGCGACGAACGGCCCGGAACCCGTCCCGGCGCGGTTCCCCGGACGGCCCCACCGGCCGGACCTCGCCGGTCACCGTCCGTGACGACCTCCCAACCCCCACTGGAGATGACATCTTCAGTGGGGGTTGGGAAGGCGCGGTCAGTGGGCGAAGTGGCGCGTCCCGGTGAGGTACATCGTGATCCCGGCGGCCCGGGCGGCGGTGATGACCTCCTCGTCCCGGACCGAGCCGCCGGGCTGGACGACGGCGGCGACGCCGGCGTCGATCAGCACCTGGAGACCGTCGGGGAACGGGAAGAACGCGTCGGAGGCGGCGACGGAGCCGGCGGCGCGCTCCCCGGCGCGGGCGACGGACAGCCGGGCGGAGTCGACGCGGTTGACCTGGCCCATGCCGACGCCGACGGTGGCGCCGCCCTTGGCGAGCAGGATCGCGTTGGACTTCACCGAGCGGATCGCCCGCCACGCGAAGGCGAGGTCGACCAGCTGCTCCGGCGAGGCGGGCTCGCCGCACGCCAGCGTCCAGTTGGCCGGGGCGTCGCCGGGGGCGTCGAGCTTGTCCATGGTCTGCAGCAGCACGCCGCCGGAGATCGGCCGGAACTCCGCGGCGCGGCCCGGCTGGATCGGCGCGGCCTTGAGGAGGCGGAGGTTCTTCTTCGACCGCAGGATGTCCAGAGCGGCCGGTTCGAAGTCGGGCGCGCAGATCACCTCGGTGAAGATCTCGGCGACCTGCTCGGCCATCGCCGCGGTGACCGGGACGTTGGTGGCGATCACGCCGCCGAACGCGGAGACCGGGTCGCACTCGTGCGCCTTGCGATGCGCCTCGGCGACGTCCGCGCCGATCGCGATGCCGCACGGGTTGGCGTGCTTGATGATCGCGACGCAGGGGTCGGCGAAGTCGTACGCCGCGCGGCGGGCCGCGTCGGTGTCGACGTAGTTGTTGTAGGACATCTCCTTGCCGTGCAGCTGCTCGGCGACGGCAAGGCCACCGGCGTCGGAGGCGTACAGCGCGGCCTGCTGGTGCGGGTTCTCGCCGTAGCGCAGGACGGCGGAGCGGGTCCAGGTCGCGCCGGCCCAGTTCGGCCACGGGGACTCCGGGTCCTCCTTGTACTGCGAACCCAGCCACGAGGCGACGGCGACGTCGTACTCGGCGGTGTGCTGGAACGCGGCGACGGCCAGCAGCCGGCGCGCCTCGAGCGTGAAGCCGCCCTCGGCGACGGCCGCCAGCACGTCGGTGTAGCGCTTCGGGTCGACGACGACCGCGACGCTCGGGTGGTTCTTCGCCGCGGCGCGGACCATCGACGGGCCACCGATGTCGATCTGCTCGACGCACTCGTCGGGGCTCGCGCCGGAGGCGACCGTGGCCTGGAACGGGTACAGGTTCACGACGACGAGCTCGAACGGCTCCACGCCGAGCTCGCCGAGCTGCGCGGCGTGGGCCTCGAGCCGGAGGTCGGCGAGGATGCCCGCGTGGACGCGCGGGTGCAGCGTCTTCACCCGGCCGTCGAGGCACTCCGGGAACCCGGTGAGCTCCTCGACCTTCGTCACCGGGACGCCGGCCTCGGCGATCCTCGACCCGGTCGACCCGGTCGACACGATGGAGACCCCGGCCGCGTGCAGCCCCTGGGCCAGCTCGGTCAGACCGGTCTTGTCGTAGACGCTGATCAAGGCCCGTCGAACCGGCCGCCGTCCGTCACTCATCTGAGTCTCCATCAGTTTTCAATCAGTTCGATGCTGCCGTGCCGAACCGCACCCGGCGGCCGTCCAGCACGAATCCTTCGCGGGCCATGCGACCGACGATCTCGACCAGCAGGCCGCGCTCGACGGTCTTGATGCGTTCGTGCAGCGAGTCCTCGTCGTCGTCGTCGAGGACCTCGACCGCGGCCTGGGCCACGATCGGGCCGGTGTCGACGCCCGCGTCGACGAGGTGCACGGTGCACCCGGTCACCCGGACACCGTAGGCGAGGGCGTCCCGGACCCCGTGGGCGCCGGGGAACGCCGGCAGCAGCGCGGGGTGCGTGTTCACGCAGCGACCGGAGAACCGGTCCAGGAACGTCGCGCCCAGGATCTTCATGAAGCCGGCGGACACGACGAGGTCCGGCTCGTGCGCCGCGACCGCGGCGGTCAACGCAGCGTCCCAGTCCGACCGCGTGGGGTGATCACCGACGCGGCAGACGAACGTCGGCACGCCGACCTTCTCCGCCCGGCGCAGACCCTCGATGTCGGTCCGGTCCGCGCCCACCGCCACCACGGTGGCGCCGTACGCCGGGTCGGCGCAGGCATCGAGCAGCGCCTGCAGATTGGTGCCGGACCCGCTGACCAGCACGACGAGGCGGGCTGCCCCCGGGGTAGAGCCGGACGCCGAGACTCCCACCTGCGCGACTGCTCCTGCCATCGGGGGTGCGAACTCCACGTTCCGGACGCCGGTCACGATATCCGCCCCCGGTAGGAGGAATTCACCTCCATGGCAAAGCGCCGGACGGAACGGGCCGAATCGGCGCACACTGACGCCGCCAGGATGATCGCGGCCTCCCTCCGGGTCGCGACACACACGCAGCGGCGGCAGCGGAAGGACTCGGCGATGTACGAGCGCGGATCGAACTCCTGGAACGACTCCTACGGATCCGGCGCGTGGAACTCCGGCGGCTCCACCGCCGGGGGCGACACCCGGCTGAACGGCTCGGCCAACGGCTCGGACCACGTCTGGTACCGGTCCCCGTCGGGTGAGGCGACTCCCCCGGCCCCGGCGTATGCGCCCCAGCACACCGCGCCGATCCCCACGCCGGCGTACCCGCTGGCGCCCACGGGTTACGACAGCTACACCGCGGCCCCGCCGGCTCCCCCGGCCGCCGCCACCTACGAGGCGACCACGTACGAGTCGGCCTACGCCCCGGCCTACAGCCCGGAGGCGACCCAGACGTTCGCGGCCGCCCCGGCGCCCGGCATCGCCGACGTCACCACCTACGACCCGGTCACCGGCCTGCCCCTGACCGAGACCGGCGCGCTCTACCCGATGCGCAACGTCGCCGGGCGGATGGCGATGGTCTTCGGCGTCCTGAGCATCCTGTTCACCAGCGTCCTGTTCCCGCTGTTCCCGCTGGCGTTCCTGTTCGCGGTCCTCGCCATCGTGCTCGGTCGCAAGGGCCGCCTGCGCGCCCGCTACGGCTTCGCCAGCAACCCCGGCAGCGCCGGCGGCGGCTTCGCGCTCGGGGTGATCGCCCTGATCCTCGCGACGGTCTGGACCGCGGCCGCCGCCTGGCTGTTCACCGCGTACTCCGCGACCGACTTTCAGAACTGCGTCCAGGACACCCACACCGTCGCCGAGGGCATGCACTGCATGGCCGACGTGGTGGCGGCGGGCTAGTCGCCGCGGGGCTGGTCCTCGGGATTGGCCTCGACGGCGTCGGACTGCGGTCCGGCGCCGTCGTCGTCCGCCAGGTCGTCGACGTCAGCAGCCGCCACGACCTCGATCGGGGTCCCGGCCGAGCCGTCCGCGGTGCGCTCCACCGTCGGCTTCGGCTCGGCCGCGGGCTTCGGCTCGGCCCCGGGCTTCTTCTGGGCCGGCTGCTTGTGGGCCGGCTGCTTCTGGGCCGGCTGCTTCTGGGTCGGGATCCGCGGCATCGGCATCATCGTGCGGCCCGCGACGCGCTCGATCGGCTGCCGGTAGTGCTCCCAGCCGATGCGGCCCGCGGCGAGGACCACGGCCGCGGCGGCGAGCTGCGCGGCGAGCAGGACGCCGACGAGCAGCCCGTTCGGGCCGAACTCGTCGAGGCGGCCCCCGGCGCCACCGGCGGAGAAGCCCGCCAGCACGCCGGCGCCCAGGCCGAGGACGACCCCGGCCACCGCGGCGGTCGCGAGCTCCTCGCGCCACCCCCGGCGCCGGCCACCCGCCGGACGGGCGAACCAGCCGACGACGCCGCCGGCGCCGACCGGGACCGCCACCAGCAGCCACGCGTACCCCGGCAGCGGGCCCGCGCCCGGCAGGGCGGCGAGCAGCGGCAGGGCGGGCAGCGCGTCGCCGTGCATCTCCCCGGTGAGACTGAGCCCGCCGTCGGCGCCGAGCGCGAACCCGGGGCCGGCGGCCAGCGAGATCACCCACAGCACGGCGTTGGGCAGCAGCGCCAGGCAGAGCAGCACGACGCCGACGCCGCCGTTCACGCCGCCGCCGACGAGGCCCAGCACGTCCGAGAACTCACCGGCGTGGACGATCAGCGAGAGCACCAGTGCCGCGGCGCCACCCGCGGCGAGAGCCAGCGCGCCGAATCCCGCGGCCCGGGCGGCGGTGCGCACCCGGTCCCCGACGCGGGCAACGGCGATGGCCCAGGGCCAGGTCTGCGGCACAACGCCGGCGATCACGCACGGGACGCCGAGGATCAGCGCGGCCCGCAGTGCGTCGGACAGGTCGACCCCGGCGCCGGCCCGGGCGCTCACCCAGGCCGCGACCCCGGCCGCGGTGGCGTGCCCGAGCAGGACGCCGCCCCCGACCATCGCCGCGGGGGCGAGCTCGTGGGCCGCGGTGGCGCGGGCGGCCCAGCCGGCCAGGCGGACCGTCAGCACGACCACGACCGCGGTGATCAGCAGCGGCGGCAGCACGAGCTCGTAGGTGCCGCTCTCGATGGGGGCGCGCTGACCCATCAGCCAGAGCGTGGCGGCCCCGCGGAAGGGCGCGGCACTGACGCCGTCGGAGACGATCGGCCCGGCCGCCCAGAGCAGGACGGTGATCGCCGAGAGCAGCGCGGTCCCCACCGCGGCCCCCAGGGCAGCGGCCCCGGCCCCCGCGGCGAGCAGCCAACGCGGGCGGGGCGTCTCCCGACCGGATCCGGGACGGGCGGAACGAAGCCGCGGCCCGGCGTCGAGACTGACCATTCGTCCACTGTGACCGTCGCGGATGTGAAGATCACGCACCGACACCACGTGTTCCGTACTACGCGCTCGGTGATCACCGCACGCGTCCTGCGGAACGGACATCTGTGACCTTGGGGGACGTTCCGACGATCGCCCCTCACCGCCCGTCACCGGTGCCTTCAATGGAAGCGTGGACCATGTCATCGATGCCACCTCCCCAGCGCTGTCCTCCGCGCTGAGCGCCCCGGCCCGCCCGCCGGTGGCCAGCTTCGTCGTCGAGGAGGACGTCGACCGCGAGCCCACGCTCGCCGAGCGCCTGCTGGGCGCCCCGGGCTGGACCTTCTCCGCGATCTGCGGCGCCGGCACGCTCAGCGTGATCTGGGCCGCCAGCTCCCCGACCGGCCTCGACCTGACCGGGGACCCGTTCGCCTGGGTGGGCCTCGCCTGCCTGGTGGCGTTCCTCGCCCGGTTCGTGGCCGCGGTCTCGCGGCGCACCTTGACCACCGCGTTCCTCGGTGTGCCGCTGATGGTCGCGGCCGTGGTCGGCCTCGAGTACGAGGAGCTCCCGCAGGAGCTGCGGTGGATGCAGGCCGAGGGCGGCTTCGAGTCGACCCTGCGTGCCCTCCCGACGGCCAAGAAGTGGGACCAGGGCGTCGCCGACGGTCTGACCCCGGGCCGCATCGGCTCCTACTGGGTCGACGGCGTCACCCGCGACAGCGCCGGCGCCGCCCAGTTCCACCTGGCCGGCCCGTTCGGCGGCACCACCGGCGCCGCGTTCACCTACCTCGTCGACGGGCCCACCGATGAGATCCGCGCTGCCAACCCCGGCGCCTCGTTCGACCACCTCAAGGGCAACTGGTACGTCGTCCGCCCCGCGAACTGACGCCCCGGCCACCCCCTGCGGCCTGGAACGCGCGTGAGCCCCGGTTCCCTCGAGGGAACCGGGGCTCAGTGCTCTGCGGCTGACGGGCGCGGAGCGCGCCGATGTCACAGCGTGGCGACGGCCTCGCGCATGAGGCGGGCGGTCTCGGACGGGGTCTTGCCGACCTTGACGCCGATGGCCTCGAGGGCCTCCTTCTTCGCCTGGGCGGTGCCGGAGGAACCGGAGACGATCGCGCCGGCGTGGCCCATGGTCTTGCCCTCGGGGGCGGTGAAGCCCGCGACGTAGGCGACGACCGGCTTGGTCACGTTGGCGGCGATGAAGTCCGCGGCGCGCTCCTCGGCGTCGCCACCGATCTCGCCGATCATCACGATGGCGTCGGTGTCGGGGTCGGCCTGGAAGGCGGCGAGGCAGTCGATGTGCGTGGTGCCGATGACCGGGTCGCCACCGATGCCGACGCAGGTGGTGAAGCCGATGTCCCGGAGCTCGTACATCATCTGGTAGGTCAGCGTGCCGGACTTCGACACGAGACCGATGCGACCGGCCTTGGTGATGTCGGCCGGGATGATGCCGGCGTTCGACTTCCCGGGCGAGATGATCCCCGGGCAGTTCGGGCCGATGATCCGCGACGCGGCGCCCTTGCTCTGGTTGTAGGCGTGGAAGCTGGCGGTGTCGTGGACCGGCACACCCTCGGTGATGACGACGATCAGCGGGACGCCCGCGTCGATCGCCTCGATGACCGCGCCCTTGGTGAACTTCGGCGGGACGAAGACGACGGAGACGTTCGCGCCGCCGTCGGAGACCGCCTCGGCGACCGAGTTGTAGACGGGCAGCGCCGCGCCGTTGAACTCGACCTTCTGACCGCCCTTGCCGGGGGTGACGCCGCCGACGATGTTCGAGCCGGAGTCGAGCATCCGCTGGGTGTGCTTGCGCCCCTCGGAACCCGTCATGCCCTGAACGACGATCTTGCTGTTTTCGTTGAGGAAGATTGCCACAGCTAGGTCCTTAGATCTGAGGGATCGTCAGCGGGCGGCGAGCTCGGCCACGCGGGCGGCAGCGCCGTCCATCGTGTCGACCATCTCGACCACGGACAGGTTCGCGTCGTTGAGGATGCGGCGACCCTCTTCGGCGTTGTTGCCGTCGAGGCGCACGACGAGCGGCTTGTTCACGGTCTGGCCCTGGCCCTCGAGGAGCGCGATGGCCTGGACGATGCCGTTGGCGACCGCGTCGCAGGCGGTGATGCCGCCGAAGACGTTGACGAAGACGCTCTTCACGGCCGGGTCGCCCAGGATGATGTCGAGGCCGTTCGCCATGACCTCGGCCGAGGCGCCACCGCCGATGTCGAGGAAGTTCGCCGGCTTCACGCCGCCGTGGGCCTCGCCCGCGTAGGCGACGACGTCGAGGGTCGACATGACCAGGCCCGCACCGTTGCCGATGATCCCGATCTCGCCGTCGAGCTTGACGTAGTTGAGGTCCTTCTCCTTGGCCTTCTGCTCCAGCGGGTCGACCGCGCTCTTGTCCTCGAGCGCCTCGTGGTCGGCGTGGCGGAAGCCGGCGTTCTCGTCGAGGGAGACCTTGCCGTCGAGCGCCATGATGACGCCCTCGGTGGTCTTCACGAGCGGGTTGACCTCGACCAGCGTCGCGTCCTCGGAGCGGAAGACGGTCCAGAGCTTCTGCAGCACGGCCTCGACGTCCGGCGCGACCTCGGCCGGGAAGCCGGCGGCCTGGACGATCTCGGCGGCCTTGGCCGCGTCGCAGCCGACGTTCGCGTCGACCGGGATCTTGGCCAGCAGGTGGGGGGTCTCGGCGGCGACCTGCTCGACGTCCATGCCGCCCTGCGTCGTGGCCATCGCCAGGAAGGTGCGGTTGGTGCGGTCGAGGAGGAAGGAGCAGTAGAACTCCGTCTCGATGTCCGCGGTCTGGGCGAGCATCACGCGGCGCACGGTGTGGCCCTTGATGTCCATGCCGAGGATCTGCTCGGCGAGCTGCTCGGCCTCCTCCGCGGTCTCCGCGAGCTTGACGCCGCCGGCCTTGCCGCGGCCACCGACCTTCACCTGGGCCTTGACGACCACGCGGCCGCCCAGCTTCTCGGCCGCGGCGCGGGCCTCCGCGGGGGTCTCGGCGACCAAGCCGCCCAGCACCGGTACTCCGTGCTTGGCGAACAGGTCGCGCGCCTGGTACTCGAACAGGTCCACGGCGGGGCCCTTCCTTCACGTATTCGGGGCAAATCCGCCGCGAGACTAGCCGCCCCTAACGAACCCGACGCGCACAGGGTTCCGCGGAGAGACCCGAATCACCGCCGCACAACGGCGGTGTCGCGACGTGAGCGCGAGCCGCGCGGCTGCGAGCGCTCCGCGGCCGGCGGCCGCGCAGAAGGTGTTTGGGCGGGGAGGAGTCCCTGTGCCCTTGACGGCCGGTGAACGGCGCCACGAGCGAAGGTCGCTGGCGGGCTGAGCCTCCCCGCGCCAGCAGGTTCGTCCGGCGCGGGGGCGGGGTCAAGGCTCTGAGCGATCTCCACGGTCTTTCCACAGGAAACCGGCGCTCCGGGACGTACCCGGACGCGAAGTCAAGAGGACGCGCGGGGCGAGTTGGAGCGGCGTTGACGCCGGCCGCGGACGGTGGTCACAGATCGGATTCGGATCGGCACGGAAAGCAGAGAGTGACCGTCGCCGGCTACGGAACGTGGGTAGATTTCACGGTAGCTCGGCGTGTCGGAACGGGTGGATTTTGCTCTTCTGCACGTCATGTCCACACCACACGGTCATGACTGGGGCCCCGGTAGTCACATCGGGTAACTTCAGCACCGGCCCCTGGTCACTTTGAGCGTTCTTTGCCGGGTGGCCGTGGGTGCATGACCGCGTGACCGTTACCGTTCGGGACTGCTGGAGTCGCAGCACTGCGCTTCAGCGGCACGAGTACCAACACCGAGTGACCGGGAGATGCCTCCGTGGCCAACGGCCGACATGCGCGTGGTGCTGAGCACCTCGACGCGCAGCTCGACCTAGACGCCTCGGCTCCGCTCTCGGTGCCGGCGCCCGAAATGCCGGTTCCGACCGGGCGGCGCCGCAAGGAGATCGCGGAGCCGGCCGCTCTCGTTACCGAGGTACCCCGTTCCGGGGCAGTTGAAGACATCGTCCCGGCCGGATCCGGCCGTCGCCGGCGCGTTCCCCCGGCGCCGGAGACCGTGCCCGCCACTGCGGCCCGCTCCGAGGCGCTCCCGGAGGCTCTGGCCGCCCAGCCGCTGCCGGCCCCCACCGGCCGCCGCCGCAAGGCCGCGGCCCCGGTCGAGAGCCTTGCCGAGATTCCCGCCGTCGCCGCGCTGCCGGTCCCCGAGGTCGCCGTCGCGCCCGGCACGGGCCGCCGCCGCCGGACCACGGCCGCGCCGGCTCCGGTGGTCGAGCCCACGATCTTCACCGCGGCCCCCGCCCCGGTCGTCGTCGCGCCGCCGGTCCTTGAGCTCGCGCTGGAGATCCCCGCCGGGCAGATTCCCGCCGAGCAGATCCTCGAGCCGGTCGTCGAACTGGCCACCCGCGCCGAGCGTCGCGAGGCGGCCCGTAAGCACGCCAAGCGCAGCGCCCGGACCCACGCGTCCAGCCGCCGCAAGGTCGTCGTCCTCCCGGCCGGTACGCCGAGCGGGACGTCGCTGATCGCCGGCGCCGCCGCGGTCGCGGTCGCCGCGGCCGGCGTGGTCGGCGCGGTGAAGGCCGGCGGCGGCGACGCCGACACCAGCGCCACGATGACCGGCGCCTCGGCCCTCGGGGTGACCGAGAGCGGCTCGCTGGTCGAGTCCGCCTCGGTGAACCGCGAGCAGGCCCGCGCCAGCCGCGAGCGCGCCCGCGACGCCCTCGCCGACCGCATCCGCGCCGCCGAGGAGCTGAAGCAGAAGCAGGAGGCGGCGGCCCGCGCCCTGGCCGCCGCGAAGGCTCGCGCCCAGCAGCTCGCGCTGATGGCGAAGAACTACAGCCTGCCGGTCCGGGGCTACCACCTCACCGCGACCTTCGGCGCCGGCGGTTACCGCTGGGCCGCCGGGCACACCGGCCTCGACTTCGCCTGCGGCTACGGCAGCCCGATCCGCGCCGTCGCGGCCGGGACCGTGATCTTCGCCGGCTACGACGGTGCCTACGGCTACAAGACCGTGATCCGGCACCTCGACGGCACCGAGAGCTGGTACGCCCACCAGTCGCAGATCCTGGTCCGCCGCGGCCAGGTCGTCGCCGGCCAGGTTATCGGCCGCGTCGGGATGACCGGCAACACCTCCGGGCCGCACCTGCACCTGGAGATCCGGGTCAACGACCGGCCGGTCAACCCCTACAACTGGCTCCGCTCGAAGGGTCTGCGCCCGTAGCGCACCCCGCGCCGGCACTCAGTGCCGGTGCTGCCCGCCGCTCACGGTGGTGTGGATCCAGCGCTGCGCGGCGGCGAACGACTCCTGCGAGGACCGGACGGCGTTGAGCGCGTGGCCGGCGCCCTTGACGACGTAGGCGTCGACCGACGGCACGTTCGGACCCAGCTTCGGGGCCTCGCTCGCGACGAGGTTCTCCGCCGTGTCGCACGGCGCCCCGAGGTCCCCGGACTCCAGGGAGCAGAACAGCGCGTCGTTGGTGCCGATCAGCAGGAACACCGGCACGCGGATGTCGAGCGGGGCCCGGAAGAACAGCGGGTAGTTGTTCAGCTCGGAGAAAGTGACGGTGCCTTTGGTGGCCTCGTCGGCGGCCAGCATGCGGTCGTCGACATTCGTGTCCGGCGCGTAGTAGGTGTCGTACCGGGTTCCCGGACGGTCCGTCAGATAGCCGGGGTCGTAACCCTTCTGGGCGTATGCCGGGTCGAGGAACGACGGGTAGAGCGGCGCCGACACGATCAGCGGCGTGTGGAACTCGCGGATGCTGTGGGTCGCTCCGGTCAGCACGACGGCGTCGACCTCGGGGTTGGCCGAGGCGGCGAACCAGCTCGTGATCGAACCGTACGAATGGCCGACGAGCACGACCTTCTCGACCGGCACGTTCTTCACCGGCGCCTGCACCTTGCCGGCCCGGAGCGCCGAGATCAGGGCGCGGACGGCCGCGGCGTTGGAGTTGACGTCGACCTGGAAGCTCGGCGGGTGCGAGCTCTCCCCCGCCCCGAGCCGGTCGATCGCGAGCGTCGCGTAGCCGGCCTTCACCGCGGCGGCCTCCCACGAGTACCGCTCGGAGCCGTCGGGGTCGGGCAGGTTCCAGTAGCGGTGGTCGTAGGTGATGCCGTGCACGAGGACCTGGACGGTCCGGGACGGGGAGTCCTTCGGCTGACAGAACCGCACGAAGATCTGCTGGTTCTCCAGCGTCGTGACGGCCGGCTCGGACGCCCCCGGCACGTACGGCACGGAGGTGAAGCTGAGCGGGACGCGGCTGGTGCGACAGACGCGTTCGGCGATGTCCTCGGCGGCGGCAGCACCGTCTGCGGCGTCGGCAGCGGTCGTCGGCAGACCGGCGGCGAGCAGGGCGGCGACCAGCCCGGTGAGCAGGCCACGACGGGACCAGCGAGAATTCATGGGGGCCTCACTCGGGAGCAGCCGCTCGCTCGGCAGGGGAGCGGTGAACTCGGAGGCTAAGGGGAACCTGAGAAACGGTCAATGTCAACCGATGTCGACCGACGTCGACCGATCCGTCCGCCTTCGTCACCGGGAGTTCTCTGTGCGCGCCCGCACGCTCGTCGCCACCCTCGCTCTGCTCGCCCTTCCGCTCGCCGCCTGCTCGGACGAGAGCAACACGCTGCTCGACGGCCCGCGGGGCAGCGTCGAGGCCCCGGCGGAGTCCGCCTCCCCCGCGGCCACCTCGCAGACCTCGGGAACCCGCACCGTCTCGCACGCGAAGGGGTCCACCGAGGTCCCGGCCGCCCCGCAGCGGATCGTCACCCTCGACTCGCCGATCCTCGACGCCACGATCTTCCTCGGCCTCAAGCCGGTCGGCGCGGTGCGCACGAGCGTCGACACCGGCCTGCCCGAGTACCTCGCCGACCGGACCGAGGGCGTCGAGATCGTCGGGGAGATCGCGAAGCCGAACCTGGAGGCGATCGCGGCGCTGCAGCCCGACCTGATCCTGTCCTCGACGCTGCGCGACGACGCCCTCTACGACAAGCTCTCCGCGATCGCCCCGACCGTCTTCACGAACGGTCCCGGTACCGAGTGGCGGGAGGACTTCCTGCTCGTCGGCGAGGCCCTGAACCGCGGTTCGGAGGCCCGGGACGCGCTGGCCGACTTCGATCGGCGCGCGTCCGAGCTCGGCGAGCGGTTGGGGCTGACGGACGCCGACGCGACGATCATGCGGTTCCTGCCCGGCGAGACCCGGGTGTACGGGCCGGAGAGCTTCTCCGGCAGTGTCCTGCGGGCCATCGGCCTCGGGGCGCCGGACCTGGCCTACGACCAGTTCGCGATCGCCCGGCTCAGCACCGAGGAGCTCACGAGCGCCGACGCGGACATCCTCTTCACCACCACCTACGGGGCCGAGGACGAGACCACCCGCGGCGAGGTCACGCCGCTGTGGGACCAGCTGCAGGCCGTGCAGAACGGCTGCCAGTTCGACGTCGACGACGACACCTGGATGGTCGGCATCGGCCTGATCGGCGCGACGGCGATCCTCGACGACCTCGAGGCCAAGCTCGCCGAGGGCGACTGCGGCCGCGACTGAGCTCAGACTCTCAACGACTGACGCGGCGGGAGCTCAGAGCTTCTCGACCGGGGCGTAGCGGAGCAGCAGACGCTTGGGCGCCCCGTCGCCGAAATCGATGGTCGCCTCGGCCTTGTCGGCGACGCCGGCGGTGGCGACCACCGTGCCCAGCCCGAACGTGTCGTGGGTGACCCGGTCCCCCACCGACAGCGCGACGATCGGCTTGCTCGGGCCCGCCTGGGCGCGCCCGGCGGGCCGGGTGGCCGGCCGCGGCGAGCCCGACGCCAGGGCCTGCAGCGGGCTGCGGTTCGCGGTGCGCCGCCAGTCGACCAGGTTCGGCGGGATCTCCTCCAGGAACCGCGACGGCGGGTACCACTGCGGGGCGCCCCAGGCACTGCGGACCTCGGCCCGGGTGACGTAGAGCCGCTCCTGCGCGCGGGTCAGGCCGACGTAGGCGAGCCGGCGCTCCTCGGCCAGTTCGACCGGGTCCCCGAGCGAGCGCATGTGGGGGAAGATCCCGTCCTCGCACCCGGTCAGGAACACGACCGGGAACTCCAGGCCCTTGGCGGTGTGCAGCGTCATCAGCGTGACCTGGCCACCGTCCTCGCCCTCACCCTCGGCGTCGGCGTCCGGCAGCTGGTCGGAGTCCGCGACCAGGGCGACCCGCTCGAGGAAGCCGGCGACCGAGCCGTCCGGGTTCGCCTCTTCGTACTCGCGCGCGACCGCGATGAGCTCGCCGAGGTTCTCGATGCGGGTCTCGTCCTGCGGGTCGGTCGAGGTCTCCAGCTCGTGCAGGTAGCCGGTCTGCTCGAGGATCGCCTCCAGCACCGTGGACGGCCCCGTCCCGGCCTCCACCAGCGTCGCGAGCTGGTCCATCAGCTCGTTGAACGCCTTCACCTGGGTCAGCGACCGGGTCGCGATGCCGTAGGCCTCCTCGCACCGGCGCAGCGCCGCCGGGAACGTGATGCGCTCCCGGCTCGACAGGGCGTCGATGCAGGCCTCGGCGCGGTCCCCGATCCCCCGCTTCGGGACGTTGAGGATCCGGCGCAGGCTGACGACGTCCTCGGGATTGGCCAGCACCCGCAGGTACGCGAGGGCGTCCCGAACCTCCTTGCGCTCGTAGAAGCGCACACCCCCGACGACCCGGTACGGCAGGCCGACCCGGATGAAGACCTCCTCGAACACGCGGGAGGCCGCATTCGTCCGGTAGAACACCGCGACGTCCTTGGGCTTCGCGAGCCCCGCGTCGGCGAGCCGATCGACCTCGGCCGCGACGAAGGACGCCTCCGCGTGCTCGTCCTCGGCGACCCAGCCGACGATCTTCTCCCCGTCACCGGCGTCGGTCCACAGGTTCTTCGGCTTGCGGTCCGGGTTGCGCGCGATGACGGCGTTCGCCGCGGACAGGATCGTCTGCGTGGAGCGGTAGTTCTGCTCCAGCAGGATCACGCGCGCGTTCGGGTAGTCCCGCTCGAACTCGTGGATGTTCCGGATCGTCGCGCCGCGGAAGGCGTAGATCGACTGGTCCGCGTCGCCGACGACGCAGAGCTCGGCCGGGGGAAGTTCTGACGGGACGTCATGTCCGTCCAGCGCCTCGGTCCCGCCGACGAGTTCGCGGACGAGGACGTACTGCGCGTGGTTGGTGTCCTGGTACTCGTCGACCAGCACGTGGCGGAACCGGCGCCGGTAGTGCTCCGCGACGTCGGGGAACGCCTGCAGCAGGTTGACCGTCGTCATGATCAGGTCGTCGAAGTCCAGCGCGTTCGCGGCGCGCAGGCGCTCCTGGTACATCCGGTAGCACTCGGCGTACGTGGTCTCGACCGGGCCGGTCGCGGTGGAGCTGTAGGTGTCCGGGTCGATCAGTTCGTTCTTCAGACCGCTGATCGCGTTGCCGATCGCCCGCGGCGTGAAGCGCTTCGGGTCGAGGTTGAGGTCGCGCACGATCATGCGCAGCAGGCGCTGCTGGTCGGTGTCGTCGTAGACGGAGAACCCGGAGGTGAACCCCAGCCGCTTCGCCTCGAAGCGCAGGATCCGTAGGCACGCCGAGTGGAACGTCGACACCCAGTTCGGCGCGGCCGACCCGACCGCCTCGGCCACGCGCTGCTTCATCTCGCCCGCGGCCTTGTTGGTGAAGGTGATCGCGAGGATCTGCGACGGCCGGACCTTCCGCACCGTGATCAGGTACGCGATCCGGCGCGTGAGCACGCGGGTCTTGCCCGACCCGGCCCCGGCGACGATGAGCAGCGGTCCGCCGGAGTGCTCCACCGCCGCGCGCTGCTCGGGGTTCAGCCCGGCGAGCAGGTCCTCCGCGGTGGGCGCGGGGCGCGCGGCCGGCCCGTCCGAACCCGACGCCGGTTCGCTCCGGTCGGCCGCCGACGGGGTCGCCGCCGCGACCCGGACACGCTTGGCCGGGGTTCCCGAGCCGGGCATCGGGAGGTCGTCGAAGAGCGTGTCCATTGCCCTCACTCTAGGTCGCGGTGCGCGGTGCGGCGGGGCCCGCACCGGGCCGCGGGATCAGGTCCAGGAGTAGGCGATGATCGCGTTGGCCGCGGCCAGCCCGAACGCGGCGAAGAACGCCGGCGGCGGGAGCGGATCCCGCTTGCGCAGCGCGTGCGTCAGGCCGACGACGGTCAGCGCGACCAGCAGTTTCACGGCGACCTTGGTGTGGTTCAGGTCGCGGTCGTCAGCCTCGTTGACCCCGACCAGCGCCAGGCCGGTGAGGAACTGGATCCCGGCGGTGTGGAAGATCACCGGCGAGAACCGGCGGTTCCCGCTCATCACCTCGAGCAGGAAGCCGGCGAGCAGCACGGCCATGCCACCCACGTGCAGCACCAAGAGGATCGCCCGCAGCGCGTCCACCTCGAAAATCCCTTCCTCGGCAGTCGATCGACCCTATGCGGTCGCTCCGACACCGCGGTCAGGCAGCTCGGTCCCTCAGATCAGCCGGCGGTCGGTCGCCCAGCGGGAGAGCTCGTGGCGGTTGGAGAGCTGGAGCTTGCGGAGGACGGCGGAGACGTGGGACTCGACGGTCCGGTCGGAGATGAACAGGTCCTTGGCAATCTCGCGGTAGGTGTATCCGCGCGCGATCAGCCGGAGCACCTCCCGCTCGCGGGACGTGAGCAGGTCGAGTTCGGGGTCGACGGCCGGGGCGGGCCCGGGGGCGCCGGGTCCGGCGAACGCGTCGAGGACGAACCCGGCGAGCCGGGGCGAGAACACGGCGTCGCCGGCGGCCACGCGGCGGATCGCGTCCGCGAGTTCGGGCCCGGTGATCGACTTCGTGACGTAGCCGCGCGCCCCGGCCCGGATCACGCCGATGACGTCCTCCGCCGCGTCCGACACCGAGAGGGCGAGGAAGCGGATCTCCGGCGCCTGCGCGAGGACCTCGCGCAGCACGGTGGCCCCGCCGCCGCCGGGGAGGTGGACGTCGAGCAGGACGACGTCGGGGCGGTGCTCCAGCGTCGCCGCGACGGCGGTGGGGACGTCCTCGGCCTCCGCGACGACGGTGATGTCCCCCGGCCCCCCGGCCGCCCCGTCCCGTTCGGCGTCGAGCTCGGCCCGGACCCCGGTCCGGAACATGCGGTGGTCGTCGACCACCACGACGCGCAGCGACCCGCTCATGCTCAGCTCTCCCCCAACCGCAGTTCGACCTCGGTCCCCTCGCCGGCCCGGCTGCGGACGACGGCTCGCCCGCCGTGGCGCTGCATGCGCCCGACGATCGAGTGCCGGACGCCCGCGCGGTCCTCGGGGACCGCGTCCGGATCGAAGCCCGGGCCACGGTCGCGCACGTAGGCGAGAACGGTGTCGCCGTCGACCTCGGCGTAGACGTCGACGGTCGTGCCGGCGTGGACGGCCGCGTTCACCATCGCCTCCCGGGCCGCGGCGAGCAGGGCCCGGCGCGCCTCGGCGGCCGGGCCGTCGAGGTCGGCGTCGCCGACGGTCACGACCTCGACCGGAACCCGGTGCGCCTCCTCGACCTCCGCCGCCGTCCGCCGGAGCGCGGCGGCGAGGGTGGAGACCTCCGCGTCCGCGTCGCGGTCGCCGTAGAGGAACTCCCGGAGGTCGCGCTCCTGACCGCGCGCGAGTCGGATCACCTCGCGTGGGTCGTGAGCCTGACGCTGGATCAGGGCGAGGGTCTGCAGGACCGAGTCGTGCAGGTGCGCGGCGAGGTCGGCGTGCATCTGGGTCCGGATGCGCTCCGCGCGCTCGTCGGCCAGGGACCGCCAGGTCCGCAGCACCCAGGGCCCGACGAGCAGTGCCGCACCGCCGAGCAGGACCGCGGCCCCGAGCACGCCGCGGCGGACGCCCCCGGGACCCCCGGCCAGCACCACGTAGGTGGCCAGACCCAGCGTGACCAGCACGGCCCCGGCCACGAACCGGACCCCGACGAGCACCCGCCGCCGCCACGACGACGGCGCCTCCGGGTCGGCGGTTCGCGCGGACCGGTCCGCCTCGTCGACCTGCCACCACACGACGGCGAGGCCGGCGACGACGGCCAGCGCCGGCCAGAGCACCATCTCGTCGACGCCCAGCCCGGTCTGCTGCAGCGCGAGCACGGCACCGAGCGCGACGGCCAGGAGCGCGACCAGCTGGCCGATCGACTCCGGTTCCGGACCCCGGACCGGCAGCCGCCGCAGCCCGCGCCGGGACGCGGCGGCCAGGCCGGGCGGCTGCGCCGCCCCGGACGGCTCGGCCAGCGGCACGACGAGCCAGAACGCGCCGTAGAGCACGACCCCGAACCCGGCGATGCCGCTCAGGACCGCGAAGGCGACGCGGACGTGCAGCGGATCCAGGCTGAGGTGGTCGGCCATCCCGCCGGCGACCCCCGCGACGAGTCGGTTCTCCCGGCGGCGGCGGTAGCGCGTGCGGGGCGAGCCGTCGGCCGCCGGACCCAGCGGGGAGCTGGTGTCCAGGCCGAGGGTGCTCGTGTCCACGTCGATGATCGTCACACGCGCGGGCGGGTCCGGGTATCCGGGACGCACCCGGGTCGCCCACGGACCCGCGGGCCCGTCACCCGGGCGAAACTCCGGGTCGGGTCCGGGCAGTTCCGGATACCCGCACGCGAGCCGGGAGAACATGCTCGATGTCATGACCGAACACCTGGGCCCCACGGCCTCCCCGCTGCCTCCGCCGACCGCGTCGGCGCCACCTCCGCCGTCGGGCCCGCGCCGGTTCCGCCGCAGCCGGTCCGACCGCGTGCTCGCCGGCGTCTGCGGCGGCCTCGCCGAGTCGCTCGCGCTGGACCCGGTCATCGTCCGCGTCCTGATGGTCGTGCTGACCTTCTTCGGCGGCGCGGGACTGATCGTCTACCTCGCCTGCTGGCTGCTGATGCCGGAGGACGACCGCGAGACCTCCCTCGCCGAGCGCGTTCTCGCCCGCGGCGGCAACAACCCGTGGCCGGTGCTCCTGCTCGCCGCGGTGCTCGGCCTGGCCGCGGTGCTCAGCCTCGGCTGGGTCGTCGACGACCGGGGGCTCCTGCTGATCGCGCTGTTCGTGATCACCGCGGTCGTCCTCGCCCGCCGCGAGACCCCGCCCGCCGCGGCCGCCCCGCCCGCCGCTTCGGCACCGGCCGGTCCGACGCCCGACCCCGAGCCGTCCTCCCCCACCGGGTGGGGTCCCGCGTACGCCGCCCCGGCCACCGGCTGGGCGCCGACCGCACCGCTGCCCCCGCTCGCACCGGCGCCCCCGGCCCCGCCGAGCGCTCCCCGGGAACGGTCGATCCTCGGCCGGCTGACGTTCTGCCTGGTGCTGGTCGCCCTCGGCGCGCTGGGGATCGCGGACCTCGCGGGGGCCGACGTGCCCGCGGCCGCCTATCCGGCCCTCGTGCTCGCCGGCGCCGGCGCCGGTCTGCTGATCGGCACCCGCTACGGCCGCGGCCGCTGGCTGATCGCGCTCGGCGTCGTGGGCGCCCTCGCGCTGCCGCCGGCGGTCTTCGTCGACGCCTACCGCGGCGGCTGGGTCGACCAGGACGAGCGCGCGATCGTGCCGCTGTCGGCGAGCGAGATCGCCCCCGAGTACGAGTACCGCGGCGGCCGCGTGCGGTTCGACTTCACGCAGGTCGACTTCGCCGGCCAGAACGTGTCCACGCACATCGAGGTGGGCGTGGGCGACGTCGAACTGATCCTCCCGCCGAACGTCGACGTCGTGACCGACGTGGAGCTGGGCATCGGGTCGGCCGAGATCTTCGACTCCGAGAACAGCGGGTTCGGCGTCTCGCGCTCCGGCCGCGACGACGGCCCGGACGGCCCCGGCGGCGGTCTGCTGACCGTCGAGATCGAGCAGGGCATCGGACACGTGGAGGTGCACCGTGCGGCGGCATGACCTGGACCCGGTCTCGCTGACCTTCGGGCTGTTGTTCGTCGGCGTCGCCGCCGGGTGGCTGGCCGTCCGGAGCGACGCGATCGAGGTGGAGGACCTGCGCTGGTTCTACACCGGCCTGCTGCTGATCGCCGGTGCCGCGGGCACCGCGATCTCTCTCCTCCGCGACCGCGCCCGGACCGTCCCGGCGGACCTCGCGCCGGAGCCTGATGCGGACGTGAGCGTCGTGGACAGCCCCGAGGCACAGTCGTAGGTTGCTGGGGAGCGGCCGCCGTCCCGGGGCGGCCTCCTTGCGGCAGGAGTTCCACCTGTGCACGCCCGAATCGCGGCGGCGACCGGTCCGTCCGACCTAATTCCGCAGGCCGACGGCAACGTCCTCGACGTCCTTCTGCTCCAGGCCCACGTTCTCACGGCGGTGTTCTGGCTGATCAGTTGCGTGCTGGTCGCCTTCCTGGCCGTCCCGGCGCTGCGCAAGGTCCCGTCCGCGTCGTTCCTGCACGAGCTCCAGGTCCGCCGGGAGCTCGTGTTCGGCGTCCTGTGGGCGACGTTCGTCCTCACGCTGGGGACCGGCACCTACCTGCTCTTCCAGCACGCGATCTACGACCCGCCGTTCTCCGGCGGCGACTTCAACGGCCTGGAGGCGCAGCCGTACGGACTGCCGTACTACTACGCGCTCTACGGCAAGATCGCGCTCTTCCTGCTGATGGGCGGCGCCTCGCTGATCCTCGCGCTGGAGGGCAGTCGCGCGGCGCAGCTCTCCGAGGCGGCCGGGGGCCCGGTCGAGGGCGCCGAGTCCGACGAGGCGGACTGGCTCGACGAGGAGGTCCTCCCCGAGGGCACCGCGCCGGTCGACGTGTCCGACGGTGCCGGCGGCACCCGGCTCGCGACCCGTCCCCTCCCGCCCGTGCGCTCGATCGCGACGCTGTGGGCCTCCGCCGGGGTCCTGGTCGTCGGGGCCGGGGGCGTCGGGTTCTGCGTCACGTTGATCAAGTACTTTCACGAGCTCGCCCGCGCCGCGGTCGTCTACGAGCAGCTCCGCCTGCGCTGACGCCGTAATTCGGGAGTGTCAGGCCGCTTCCCGGCGTTACGTTGCCCAGGACCCCCCGCCCGGGGTCGGAGACGCAGGGAGCTCGGCATGAGCATGGAGATGGCCGCCTGGACCTCGGCCTGGCGCGCGGCGAACACGGACGGTCAGCAGCCGCGGACGTTCTCGCGGGCCACCGCGCGGCGCATCCTCGGCTTCGCGCGCCCGCACCGGCGGGCCCTGATGGGCTTTCTCGCGCTGTCGGTGGTGCTCGCCCTGTTGACGGTCGCGACGCCACTGCTCGCCGGCTACGTCGTCGACGCGATCATCGAGAAGCGCTCGACCGGCGTCGTCGTCGGCCTGGCGGCCGTGATCGCGGGCATCGCGGTCGCCGAGGCCGTACTGGGCGTCGTGAACCGCCTGCTGTCGGCTCGGATCGGCGAGGGCCTGATCTTCCACCTGCGCACCGCGGTCTTCGACCACGTGCAACGCATGCCGGTCGCGTTCTTCACCCGCACCCGCACCGGGGCGCTGGTCAGCCGCCTGAACAACGACGTCATCGGCGCGCAGCGCGCCTTCTCCACCGTGCTGTCCGGTGTCGTCGCCAACACCGTGACGCTGCTGCTGACCGTCGTCGTCATGGCCCGGTTGTCGTGGCAGGTGACGGTGCTGGCGCTGGTGCTGCTGCCCGCGTTCGTCCTGCCCGCACGGCACGTCGGGCGCCGGCTCGCGGCCATGCAGCGCGAGGCCGCCGCGCACAACGCCGCGATGACCACTCAGATGACCGAGCGTTTCTCCGCCCCGGGCGCGACGCTCGTGAAGCTGTTCGGGCGTCCGCACGTGGAGTCCGCGGAGTTCGCCGCCCGCGCCGGTCGGGTGCGCGACATCGGTGTGAAGTCAGCGATGGCGCAGTGGATCTTCGTCAGCGCGCTGACGCTGGTCTCGGCCCTGGCCCTGGCCCTGGTCTACGGCCTCGGGGGCTGGTTCGCGCTCCGGGGTGATCTGGAGGCCGGCGCCGTCGTCACCCTCGCGCTGCTGCTCACCCGGCTCTACGCGCCGTTGACCGCCCTGGCCTCGGCCCGCGTGGACATCATGAGCGCGCTCGTGAGCTTCGAGCGCGTCTTCGAGGTTCTCGACCTCCCGCCGCTGATCGCCGAACCGGACGACCCGAAGCCCCTGCCGGACGGTCCCCTGTCGGTGGAGCTGTCCGACGTCCACTTCGCCTACCCGGCCGCCGACAAGGTCTCACTCGCCTCGTTGGAGGAGGTCGCGGTCCTCGACACCCGCGGCGGCGTCGAGGTACTCCACGGCGTCTCGTTCTCCGTCGAGCCCGGCGCGATGGTCGCGCTCGTCGGCTCCTCGGGCGCCGGCAAGTCGACGATCGCGAGCCTGATCCCGCGGCTGTACGACGTCGACGCGGGGTCGGTGCGCATCGGTGGCGTCGACGTCCGGGACGTCGCCGCCGCCGACCTGCGCGGCGCTCTCGGCATGGTCACCCAGGACGGGCACCTGTTCCACGACAGCATCCGCGCGAACCTGCTCCTCGCCCGCCCGGAGGCGACCGAGGACGAGTTGTGGGCGGCCCTCGACCGCGCTCGCCTTTCCGACCTGGTCCGCGCCCTGCCCGACGGCCTCGACACCGTCGTCGGCGAGCGCGGCTACCGCCTCTCCGGCGGTGAGCGCCAGCGCCTGACGATCGCGCGGCTCCTGCTCGCCCAGCCCCGCATCGTGATCCTCGACGAGGCGACGGCCCACCTCGACTCGACCTCCGAGGCCGCGGTCCAGGCCGCCCTCGGCGAGGCCCTCGCCGGCCGGACCGCGATCATCATCGCCCACCGGCTCTCCACGATCCGCGCCGCCGACGAGATCCTCGTCGTCGAGGAGGGCCGCGTCGTCGAACGCGGCCCCCACGCCCGCCTCCTCGCCGCCGGCGGCCGCTACGCCGAGCTCTACCGCACCCAGTTCGCCGACCAGGCCGCCTGACCCCTGCACGTGAAGATGACATCTGCACTGGAGATGACATCTGCACTGGAGATGACATCTCCAAGAAAGGGGTTTCGGCTTTAACGCCGAAGGGGCCACCGCCCCCCACGGTGACCCCTCCGGCGAAATTCTTGCTGCGAACCCTCTGCTGCGAACCCTGCGGGCTCAGCCGACCTTCGCGACCTCGCGGTGGACGATCGGGCGGCCGGTGCCGAGGTCGACCGCGATGCGCGGGACCGGGACGGCGACGGTCGGGACCGCGACCTCGGGCTTGCGGCCGGCGGTGCGGGCGACCGTCCGGCCGACGCTCGTGACGCCGGAGACGGTGCCGCGGACGGCGCGCTTGGCGGCGTTCACCATCACGGCGGCGACGTTGTAGGCCGCGTAGAGGCTCAGCACCAGAATGAGGATCGCGCCACCCTGCAGCACCAGCGTGCTGTTGTCGTGCACGGTGCCGTTCTCCGTGGCGAAGTCGTTCCACCCCGCGACGATGCTGGTGATCGTGCCCATGACTGCCCCTGTCCCACTGCCGACTTCCTGTCGGCGAATGGCACTGTGACGGGGCCGGAAGCGGGCCGGTTCCGTGATCGTCCGCGAACCGTCGGTATGTCCGACTTTGCCCTCATCCGTTCGTACGATGGCCGAACGGTAAGTGGCTCAGCCGCTCAGCGGCTCACTCCCACTCGATCGTGCCCGGCGGCTTGCTGGTCACGTCGAGGACGACGCGGTTGATCTCCCGCACCTCGTTGGTGATGCGCGTCGAGATCTTCGCCAGGACGTCGTAGGGCACCCTCGACCAGTCCGCCGTCATGGCGTCCTCGGAGCTGACCGGCCGCAGGACGACGGGGTGGCCGTAGGTCCGGCCGTCGCCCTGGACGCCGACGGAGCGGACGTCCGCGAGCAGCACGACCGGGCACTGCCAGATGTCGCGGTCCAGGCCGGCGAGGGTGAGCTCCTCGCGGGCGATCGCGTCGGCCTCGCGGAGGATGTCGAGCCGCTCCGCCGTGACCTCGCCGATGATCCGGATCCCGAGGCCCGGGCCGGGGAACGGCTGACGCCACACGATCTCCGCCGGCAGGCCGAGCTCCTCGCCGACCCGGCGCACCTCGTCCTTGAACAGCGCGCGCAGGGGCTCGACGAGCTGGAACTGCAGGTCGTCCGGAAGCCCGCCGACGTTGTGGTGGCTCTTGATGTTCGCCGCGCCCTCGCCGCCGCCGGACTCGACGACGTCGGGGTAGAGCGTCCCCTGCACGAGGAACTCGACGGTCTCGCCGTGCGCACCGGCGTCGGCGACGACCTCCCGCGCGGCCTGCTCGAAGACGCGGATGAACTCGCGCCCGATGATCTTGCGCTTCTCCTCGGGGTCGTGAACCCCGGCGAGGGCGTCGAGGAACCGCTTCTGCGCGTCGACGACCTTCAGCGAAACCCCGGTGGCGGCGACGAAGTCGCGCTCGACCTGCTCGGCCTCGCCCTTGCGCAACAGCCCGTGGTCGACGAAGACGCACGTGAGCTGGTCCCCCACCGCGCGCTGCACGAGCGCGGCGGCGACGGCGGAGTCGACTCCGCCGGACAGGCCGCAGACGAGACGCCCGGACCCGACCTTCTCGCGGATCGCGGCGACGGTCTCGTCGACGATGTTCACCATCGTCCACGTCGGGCGGATGCCGGCGACGTCGTGCAGGAACCGCTCGAGCACTCCCTGCCCGTGGGCGGTGTGGACGACCTCGGGGTGGTACTGGACGCCGGCGAGGCGCCGGGCCCGGTCCTCGAACGCCGCGACCGGCGCCCCGGCGGAGGTCGCGAGCACCTCGAACCCGGCCGGGGCCTCGTGAACGGCGTCGCCGTGGCTCATCCAGACGGTCTGCTCCTCGGGCTGGCCCACGAGCAGGTCGCCGGGGGCGGTGACGCGCAGCGGCGTCCCACCGAACTCCGACAGGCCGGTCCGCGCGACGGTGCCACCGAGGGCTTGGGCCATCGCCTGGAAGCCGTAGCAGATGCCGAAGACGGGGACGCCGGCGTCGAACAGCGCCGGGTCCACCCCGGGCGCGCCCTCGGCGTAGACCGACGACGGACCTCCGGAGAGCACGATCGCGGCCGGCTTCTTCGCGAGCATCTGCTCGACCGGCATGGAGTGGGGCACGATCTCGGAGTAGACGCGCGCCTCGCGCACCCGGCGCGCGATCAACTGGGCGTACTGCGCGCCGTAGTCGACCACCAGGACCGGACTTTCCGCGACACCGATCGATGAGTCCAAAACCCCGGTCCTCCCACGAAACTACTGACGCGATCCTTCCACAGCGCGCCGGGAGCGGACCGCGACGGCCACCACCGCGACCAGCGCCACACCCGCGCCCGCCAGGACCGCCGCGTTCCCCGCGTCGGACACCCAGGTGGTGACCGAGCCCGACCAGTCCCCCACCAGCGCGATGGGCCCCTCGGGCGGGTCCGCACCCTGCTCGATGCGGATCTCGTACCAGCCGTAGTACGCGACGTACGCCCCCGCGAGCACCGCCAGCGCCCCGGCGGCGAGGTTCACGTACGGCAGGACGCGGCGGATCCGCGCCAGCATCGTCTGTCGCGCGAGCGCGACGACGACGGTCAGCACGACGAGCACCGACGCCATACCCGCCGTGTAGGCGCCGAACACGACGAGTCCGCCGACGAGGTCGTCGTCGGAGAACGTGCCGACGACCGAGACCAGGAACGCCGGGATCGTGCACGAGAGCGAGACGACGGCGTAGGAGACGCCGAAGGCGAACATCGCGGGGATCCCGCCGTCCGCGCGCACGCCCCGCACGGCGGGCAGGCGAAGCTTGGGGCTCCAGCCGCGCATCATCGCGATTCCGGCCGGCACGAGCGCGAACCCGATCCCGACGCTCAGCCACGGCGTCCACCGCTGGACGGTGACCGCGGTCTGCGAGATCAGCAGTCCCGCGATCCCGAACACCAGCGCGAAACCCGCCGCCACCACCGCCGCGACGACGGCCGCGCGGGCGAGCGTGGGCCGGCCGGATTCCCTTGCCCCGTCGGCGTTCTCGGCGTCACCCGGCCCCGCGAGGAACACCGACAGGTACGCCGGCAGCAGGGCGAAGCCGCAGGGGTTGAACGCCGCGACGGTACCGGCGCTGAAGGCGAACCCGACCGGGGCGTCGAGCACGTCCGACCGGCCCTCAGGTGAGCCGGGCGGCGCGCAGAATGGCGTCGGCGTCGAAGTCCCGGAACCACTTCCGGCTGACCTTGCCCTGCGCGTCGACGACGAGGACGGTCGGCTGGTTCGTCACCTTGTAGTGCAGCCAGGTCTTGCCGCTCGCGTCCCACACCATCTCGAGGCCTTCGGTGCCGGTGTCGGCGAGGAAGCCCCGTGCCTGGTCGACGTCGTCCTGGGCCCCGAGGCCGAGCACCGTGATGCGGTCGCCGTACTCCTGCTCGAACGCGATCAGGTCCGGTGCCTCACCGCGACAGAACGTGCAGTGCGGGGCCCAGAACCACAGCAGCATCGGCTTTCCGGCCGGGGCGAGGCTGCGCAGTGCGACCTTCTCGTTGCGCGCCACGCGCACGACGTCGACCGCAGGCAGCGCCGTGTTCGTCCGGGAACCGGTCTCGGCTTCCGGCGCGGTCGTCATCGGCCCGGTCGCCGGGTCGACGATGGCCGCGGCCGTGGGCATGCCGGACGTACGGTCGCTGGCCTCGTCGGCGTCGTCCCCGCACGCGGCCAGCAGCAGCGCCGTCGCGATCGCCGGTGCGGCCCACCGCACCGTGCGCGTCCTGCCGGCCATCGCTCACTCCTCTCGGCTGCGGCCGAGCCTACGTCGGCGAGCTGAGCGCGACACGCGCGGGAGATCGCCCGGCGTGACCTTTTCGCGCCTGGCTCGTTGCACTGATCACGATCGCCGGCAGCGACACCTCACGGTGACGCCCGGCGACCGGCGGCGAGAGCAGCTCGCGCGCCGCGCGCTCCGCGCGCGCAGGCGCTTCGGTGAGCGCCCGCCGCCGCAAGGAGGTGCCCGACCCCGTCCAAACCGGGGGCGGGCACCTCGTGCTTTGCGGTCCGGGCGACGGCCGGCTCAGGGCGCCGGGTCGGTCGTCGCCTGACCGCGGCGGGACGCGCCGCCGCCGTCGGCGGCGAGCCGGTGCAGGACCGTCACCAGGTGATCGATCTCGGCGCACGTGTTGTAGAACGCGAGCGACGGCCGGACCGTCGCCTCCAGGCCGTACCGACGCAGGATCGGCTGCGCGCAGTGGTGGCCCGACCGCACCGCGATGCCCTCGGCGTTCAGGGCGGAACCGACCTGCTCCGGGGTGTAACCGTCGAGTACGAACGACATCACGCTCGCCTTGTGCGGCGCCGTCCCGATCAGAGTCAGCCCGGGGACGTCCTTGAGCAGCCGCAGGCCGTACTCGAGCAGCGAGTGCTCGTAGGACGCGGCGTTCTCGAACCCGATGCGCTCCAGGTAGTCCAGCGCCGCACCGAGCCCGACCGCGTCGGCGATCGTGCCGGTGCCGGCCTCGAACTTCATCGGGGCGTGGTGGAACAGCGACCGCTCGAGCGTGACGTCGCGGATCATGTTGCCGCCGGTCTGGTACGCACCCATCTCCTCCGCGACGTCGTCACGGACGTAGAGCGCGCCGACGCCGGTCGGGGCGAAGATCTTGTGGCCCGAGAACGCGAAGAAGTCCGCGCCGAGGTCCTGAACGTTCACCCGCAGATGCGGCACCGACTGCGCACCGTCGACGAGCACCTTGGCTCCCGCGCGGTGGGCGAGTTCCGCGACCTCCTTGACGGGGACCACGGTGCCCAGCGCGTTCGAGACCTGCGTGATCGCGACGAGCTTGGTCCGGTCCGAGAGCAGATCGGTGTAACGGTCCATCAGAATCTGGCCGGCGGAGTCGACCGGGATCACCTTCAGCACGGCGCCGGTCTGCTTGACCAGCTCCTGCCACGGGACGATGTTCGCGTGGTGCTCCAGGTGGGAGATCACGATCTCGTCCCCGGCGCCGACGTGCCTGCGGCCCCAGGCCGCCGCGACCAGGTTGATGGCCTCGGTCGCCCCGCGGACGAACACGATCTCGTCGCTCGAGGAGGCCCCGAGGAACCGGGCCACCTTGTCGCGCGCGCCCTCGTACGCATCGGTCGACCGCGCCGCGAGCTCGTGCGCCGCCCGGTGGATGTTCGAGTTCTCGTGCGCGTAGAAGTACGCGAGCCGGTCGATGACCGCCTGCGGCTTCTGCGTCGTCGCCGCGTTGTCGAACCAGACCAACGGCCGGCCGTTCACGGTCTCGGACAGGATCGGGAAGTCCCGCCGGACCGCCTCGACGTCGAACTCGCCGTGGCCGGGGTGCGGGACCGGCCGACCACCCTCGGCCCGGGGCGCGGTGTACGCGAGCGGCGCACCGGCTGCCGACGGATAACCCGAGGCCTCGCCCAGGAACGAGTACGGCGTCGACGGCGCGGGAATCTCCGGCAAGGAAGGCACGACGACGTTCGTCGCGCCGAACGGCGAGGCGAACTCGGGAGCCGGCTCGAGGGCGTGCGGACGCCCGTCCCCGGCGCGCGAGTTCGGGGCGCGCCCGTCGGAGAGCTCGGGGGCCGGGAAGTCCGCCGAGCCCGGCGCGGCCGGGGTCTGCGGCTGGGCTTCCGACGCCGGGGCCGGGGCCGGCTGCCCGAGCGCCCGAGCGGCGAGGGCCGCGAGGCTCGGGACGTCCGGCAGGCCTGGGACCTCCACGTCGGTGTCCCCGAACGGGTTGCCCTGGCGGTGCACCGCGGAGTCGGCGTACTGCGTCCCACCGGTCGTCGAACCGCCCGTGGTGCCGGGCTTCGTCGCCGCCGGCGGGACGGACGCCATCGCACTGCCCGGTAACGCCGGACCACCGACGGGGACCGCCTCGACGGGCGGCGGGACCGGCGACAGCCACGGCGGGGTGTACTCCCCGTGCGCGAGCGGGACCGACGCGTACTGCGCGGCGCCGGTCGTCGAGGCACCACCCGCACCCGGCGGGTCCAGGCGCGGCGGGCTGGGCAGCCCGGCCGCGCTCGGGGTGTCCAACGCGGCCGGGGTCGGCCCGAGGGCGTTGACTTCTGACGGAGCCTCAGCCAGGAGGCCGTCCGGCGCACCGGGCGCTCCGGCGGTGCCGCCGAGTGCACCAAAGAACTCGGCGGCCATCCGGGTCAGCGTCGCCTCGTCGGGCAGGCCGGCCGGCACGGGACCGGGGAGATCCCCCAGACCGGCGGTCACTTCTTGGCGTACTTGTCGTCGTACGCGTGGTACTTGTCGACCGCGACGCCGTCGAGCACGCCGAGCGCGCTCTCGGTCAGAACCGCGAGCGAGCAGTACAGCGAGATCAGGTACGAGGCGATCGCGTCACGGGTGATGCCCATGAATCGCACCGACAGGCCCGGGCTCTGTTCGCCGGTGAGGCCTGGCTGATACAGCCCGACGACGCCCTGGCGCCGCTCACCCACTCGGAGCAGCAGGATCGAGCTCGTGCCGTCGGCCGCGATCGGCACCTTGTCCGACGGCACGAGCGGCAGGCCGCGCCACGTCAGGAACTGCGAGCCGAACATCGAGATCGTCGGCGAGTTCGTCCCGCGCCGGGTGCACTCACGCCCGAAGGCCGCGATCGTCCGCGGATGCGCGAGGAAGAACGACGGCTCCTTCCAGACCTTGACGAGCAGCTCGTCGAGGTCGTCGGGGGTCGGCGTCCCGTTCCGCGAGGTGATCCGCTGGTGCGGCGCACAGTTGGTGAGCAACCCGTAGTCCGGGTTGTTGATCAGCTCGCCCTCCTGGCGCTCCTTGATGGCCTCGATGGTGAGGCGGAGCTGCTCGGCGATCTGGTCGTACGGGCTCGAGTACAGGTCGGAGACGCGCGTGTGGACGTCCAGCACGGTCGCGACCGAGTTGAGGAAGTACTCCCGCGCGTTCTCGTCGTAGTCGACGAACGACTGCGGAAGCTCCGACTCGTCACGTCCGGGGCAGGCGACGTTGACGGTCTCGTCGGTGTTCCGGACGCGGTTGAGTCGGTAGATGCCCGCCTCGACCGGGACCCACTGCAGCAGGTGGACGAGCCACCGCGGCGTGATGAGGTCCATCTGCGCCGGCGTCTTGGTCGCATTCGCGAGCTGCCGAGCGGCGGAGTCGGAAAGGGCGCGGGGTTCGGACACCGCGGTCATCGGCAGGCTCCTGATCTCGACTCGGGTTCGGTGCGCCCCAAGATCATTCACCCGCATCAGGTCCGGACAAAAGAGCCGCACGGAAACGACTGCGTGAACTCCGCCGCCGCGATCCCGTTGACATGTGACCTTTTGGTTACCTATCTTCGAGCCATGGCCGACGACGAGTTGGGCAGCGTCTTCAAGGCGCTGGCCGACCCGACCCGGCGATTCCTGCTCGACCTCCTCTTCGCGCGCGACGGCCGCACGCTCACGGAGCTGGAGTCCGAGTTGGAGATGACGCGCTTCGGCGTCATGAAGCACCTCAAGGTGCTCGAGGACGCCAACCTCGTGGTGACGCGGCGCTCCGGCCGGGAAAAGCTGCACTTCCTCAACCCGGTGCCGATCCGTCAGATCCACGACCGCTGGATCGACAAGTTCACCAAGCAGAGCGTGACCGCGCTCCTCGACCTCAAGACCTCACTGGAGCGACCCACATGACCACTGCGACCGAGACGACCGGCGTCTTCAAGGTCTACATCCGCGCGACCCCGGAAGCGATCTGGACCGCGATCACCGACCCCGAGTGGAGCGTCAAGTACGGCTACGGGGGTTACGTCAGCTACGACCTTCAGCCCGGCGGCGCCTACTCCGTCCGGCCCGACGAGGAGATGCTCGCCGCCGGCAAGGAGATGGGCTTCGCGATCCCCGACGTCATCGTCGACGGCGAGGTGATCGAGGCCAACCCGTACACGCTGCTCAAGCAGAGCTGGCGCATGATCATGGACTCCACGACCCTCGACGAGGGCTTCACGACCCTCACCTACGAGATCGAGCAGCTCTCGGCGGGGTACTGCTCGCTCACGCTGATCCACGAGTGCCCGGCCCACCCGGCCACGCTGCGCATGGTGAGCGGCCTGAACGAGGCCCCGCCGGACCAGGGCGGCGGCGGCTGGCCCTGGGTCCTCTCCGACCTCAAGTCGCTGCTGGAGACCGGCTCCCGCATGTGAGGCCCAACTTCTGCGGCGTGGCGCGCCCTTCCCGTCCTCCGGATGGGCGCGCCGCGCCGCAGAAGTGCGTCCGGGGTCAGCGCACCGGGACGATGTCCGGGGCACCCATGCGGGCGGCGTCGGCGGTGTGATCGTCGGGTTGGTCCTGGGACTCGCGCTCGGCGGCCACCCGAGCGGCGTAGTACGCGACCTCGACCGCGGTCTGTTCCGGGGTCCAACCGAGGTCCGGCGCCATCAGGGCGGCACACTCCTCGGCGGCGCTCAGGCCGCGGTCGAAGGTCTCGACGGAGATCCGCGTCCGCCGGGTGAGGACGTCGTCGAGGTGACGCGCCCCCTCGTAGCGGACGGCGTGGACGACCTCGGCGCGCAGGTGCTCGTCGGCACCGCCGATCGGTTCAGCCAGCGACGGATCGGCGTCGGCGAGCGCGAGGACCGACAGAACGTCGGAGCCGTAGCGGCGCAGCAGGTGCTCGACGCGGGCCACGTGCAGGCCCGCCGCGGTCGCGATGCGCTCGCGGGAGTTCCACGCCGCCTGGTAGCCCGCGGCCCCGAGCAGCGGGATCCGCTCGGTGCACGACGGCGGCACGCGCTCGTCGAGGGCGTGCACCGCGGCGTCGACGGCGTCGCGGGCCATCACCCGGTAGGTCGTGTACTTGCCGCCGGCGACGACGACCAGGCCCGGCACCGGGTGCGCGACGACGTGCTCCCGCGACAGCGCGGAGGTGTTCTCCGACTCCCCCGACAGCAGCGGCCGCAGCCCGGCGTAGACACCCTGGACGTCGGCGCGCTGCAAGGGCGTCGTCAGCCACTTGTTGGCCTCGGCGAGCAGGTAGTCGATGTCGCCGCGACTGGCGGCCGGGTGGGCCTTGTCGAGGGCCCAGTCGGTGTCGGTCGTCCCGATGATCCAGTGCCGCTTCCACGGAATGATGAACAGGACGCTGTTCGCGGTGCGGGCGATGATCCCGGTCGAGGAGTGGATGCGGTCCCGCGGCACCACGAGGTGAACGCCCTTGGACGCGCGGACGTGGAACTGCCCGCGCTCTCCGACCATCGCCTGGGTCTCGTCGGTCCAGACCCCGGTGGCGTTGACGACCTGCTTGGCGCGGACCTTCCACTCCAACCCGGACTCGGTGTCGCGCACCCGGGCCCCGACGACCCGCTCCCCCTCGCGCAGGAAGCCGACGACCCGCACCCGTGACGCGCAGTGCGCGCCGTAGGCGGCCGCGGTCCGGACGAGGTTCACGACGTACCGGGCGTCGTCGACCTGGGCGTCCCAGTACTGGATGGCACCGACCAGCGCGTCGGACCGCAGTGACGGAGCCGCGCGCAGAGCCTGACGCCGCGTCAGGTGACGGTGCCGCGGGACGCCGGTCTCCCCCGGGGCGACGGCCGCCAGCGTGTCGTACAACGCGATGCCCGCGCCGACGTACGGCCGCTCCCAGTGCTTCGTCAGCGGGTACAGGAACGGCACCGGGCGCACGAGGTGCGGCGCGATCTCGGTGAGCAGCAGCGACCGCTCCAGCAGCGCCTCGCGCACCAGGCGGAAGTCGAGCATCTCCAGGTAGCGCAGCCCGCCGTGGATCAGCTTGCTCGAACGGCTCGACGTCCCGGCACCGAAGTCGCGCACGTCGACGAGCCCGACGTCGAGCCCGCGCGTGACCGCGTCCAGCGCCGTCCCCGCGCCGACGATGCCGGCCCCGACGACGAGCAGGTCCAGTTCCCGTCCGGCCAGCGCCGAGCAGGCCGCCGCGCGCTCGGCCGGCCCGAAAGTCGGAGTCCCCACCCGCTCAGCGTAGGCGGTGGACGGCCGCCACCGCGGAGGAGCACTCCGACGTTCCCAGCCGAAGGATCTAGCGTGGACGCCCATGACCCCCGAGCACGCCCGGACGCTGCGCGCGCTGCACCGTCCCGGCGACCCGCTCCTGCTCCCGAACGCCTGGGACGCGGACACGGCCCGACTGGTCGTCGAGGCGGGCTACCCCGCGGTCGCGACGAGCTCCGGGGCCGTCGCGGCCGCCCTCGGGTGCTCCGACCACGAGGCGGCCCCCGCCGACGCCATGCTCGACGCCGCCGGCCGGATCACGGCCGCGGTCGACGTCCCGGTCACCGTGGACGCCGAGGCCGGGTACGGGCTGGAGCCGGACGTCCTCGCCGACCGCCTGCTCACCCTCGGCGCCGCCGGGTGCAACCTCGAGGACACCGACCACAAGACCGGCACGCTGCGCCCGATCACCGAGCAGGCGGCGTTCCTGCGCGCCGTCCGCCGGACCGCCGGCCGGGCGCTCGTGCTCAACGCCCGAATCGACGTCTTCGTCGCGAGCTTCCCGGACCCCGGTGCGGACCAGGCCGAGTTCCTCGACGAGGCGCTCGACCGCGCGGCGGCCTACCTCGACGCCGGCGCGGACTGCGTGTACCCGATCCTCGTCCGGTCCGCCGACCTGGCGGCGCAGTTCGTCAGCGCCGTCGGCGCCCCGGTGAACCTGCTCGCGCACCCCATGACGTTCCCGCCGGACGCCGCCCGCGCCGCCGGCGCGGCCCGGATCTCCCTCGGTACCGGCCTGTGGCGGGCCCAGCGGCTCTGGCTCCGCGAGCAGCTCGGGGAGCTCCGCCTCGGCCGCTTGCCGAACTGATGCCGAGACCGACGCGGACCTGACCCGTCGTCAGGAAGTGACGACGACCTCGACGCGCTGAAACTCCTTGAGCTCGGAGTAGCCGGTGGTGGCCATGGCGCGGCGGAGAGCGCCGACGAGGTTCATCGAACCGTCGGGCTGACGGGCGGGGCCCTGGAGGATCTCCTCGAAGGTCCCGATGGTGCCGACGTGCATGCGGGTGCCGCGCGGGAGAGCGGCGTGGTGGGCCTCGGCGCCCCAGTGCCAGCCCTGCCCCGGGGCCTCGACGGCGCGGGCGAGCGGAGAGCCGATCATCACCGCGTCCGCGCCGAGCGCGAGCGCCTTGGTGATCTCGCCCGAGCTCGTCATGCCGCCGTCCGCGATGACGTGGACGTAGCGGCCGCCGGACTCGTCGAGGTAGTCGCGGCGGGCGGCGGCGACGTCGGCGATCGCGGACGCCATCGGCACCGAGATGCCGAGCACCTCCGCGGTCGTGTGCGCGGACCCGCCCCCGAAGCCGACGAGCACACCGGCGGCGCCGGTCCGCATCAGGTGCAGCGCGGCCTGGTAGGTCGCGCAGCCACCGACGATGACGGGCACGTCGAGCTCGTAGATGAACTGCTTGAGGTTCAGCGGCTCGGCCCGGTGCGAGACGTGCTCGGCCGAGACCGTCGTGCCGCGGATGACGAACAGGTCGACCCCGGCGTCGACGACCGCGCGCCAGTACTGCGCGGTGCGTTGCGGCGAGAGCGCGGCCGCGGTAGTGATGCCCGCGTCGCGCATCGTCTTGATGCGGGCGCCGATCAGCTCCTCCTTGATCGGCTCCGCGTAGATCTGCTGCAACCGCGCGGTCGCCGCGTGGTCGGGCAGCGAGACGATCTCGGCCAGCAGCGCGGCCGGGTCGTCGTACCGCGTCCACAGACCTTCGAGGTCGAGCACGGCGAGGCCGCCGAGGTTGCCGATCCCGATCGCGGTCTCCGGGGAGACCACCGAGTCCATCGGCGCGACCATGATCGGCAGGTCGAAGTGGTACGCGTCGATCTGCCAGGCGACCGAGACCTCTTCCGGATCACGGGTACGCCGGCTCGGCACGATCGCGACCTGGTCCAGGCCGTAGGCCACCCGGCCGCGCTTCCCGCGGCCGATCTCAATCTCAGTCACAGGTCACCGTGAGTGGTAGTTGGGAGCCTCGACGGTCATCTGCACGTCGTGGGCGTGGCTTTCCTTCAGACCGGCGGAGGTGATCCGCACGAACGTCCCGCGCTCGTGCAGCTCGGACACCGTACGCGCACCGACGTACCCCATCGACGTCCGCAGGCCACCGGCGAGCTGGTGCACGACGGCCTCGAGCGGGCCGCGGTAGGGCACCTGGCCCTCGACGCCCTCGGGGACGAGCTTGTCGTCGGAGTGCACGTCGTCCTGGAAGTACCGGTCCTTCGAGTAGGACCGAGTCGCGCCGCGCGTCTGCATGGCGCCGAGCGACCCCATGCCGCGGTAGGACTTGTACTGCTTGCCGTTGATGAACAGCAGCTCGCCGGGGCTCTCCTCGACACCCGCGAGCAGGCTCCCGAGCATCACGGTGTCGGCGCCGGCCACCATCGCCTTGGCGATGTCGCCGGAGTACTGGAGGCCACCGTCGCCGATCAGCGGCACGCCCGCCGGCCGGGCGGCGAGCGAGGCCTCGTAGATCGCGGTCACCTGCGGGACGCCGATGCCGGCGACGACGCGGGTCGTGCAGATCGAACCCGGGCCGATGCCGACCTTGATGCCGTCCGCACCGGCGTCGATGAGCGCCTGCGCACCCTCGCGGGTGGCGACGTTGCCGCCGACGACGTCGATCTCCGTGCCGTTCGCGTCGAGCTCGCGGCGCAGCCGGGCGACCATCTCCAGGACCGCGCGGGAGTGCCCGTGCGCCGAGTCCACGACGAGGAGGTCGACGCCGGCCTCGACGAGCGCCATCGCGCGCTTGTACGAGTCCTCACCGACACCCACCGCGGCCCCGACGACGAGGCGGCCGGAGGCGTCCTTCGTGGCGTGCGGGTACTTCTCGGTCTTCGCGAAGTCCTTGACGGTGATCAGGCCCTTGAGGCGACCGGAGTCGTCGATCAGCGGGAGCTTCTCGATCTTGTGCTCGCGCAGCAGCGCGAACGCCTCCTGCCGATCGGTCCCGACTGGGGCCGTGATCAGCGGGGCCTTCGTCATCACATCGCGGACGATGCGCGAGGAGTCGCTCTCGAACCGGATGTCGCGGTTGGTCACGATGCCGAGCAGCACGCCGTCCCCGTCGACGACGGGGACGCCGGAGATGCGGTACCGGCCGCACAGCACGTCGACGTCACCGATCGTGGCGTCCGGGCTGATCGTGATCGGCTGCGCGACCATGCCGGCCTCGGAGCGCTTCACGACGTCGACCTGCTCGGCCTGATCGCTGATCGAGAGGTTGCGGTGCAGCACGCCGACGCCGCCCTGACGGGCCATCGCGATCGCCATGCGCGCCTCGGTGACGGTGTCCATCGCCGAGGAGATCAGCGGCACCTTGAGCGAGATCCGCCGCGAGAGCCGACTGGTGGTGTCGACGTCGTTCGGCAGGACGTCGGAGGCACCGGGCAGGAGCAGGACGTCGTCGAAGGTGAGGCCCAAGCGCGCGAACTTGGCCGGGTACTGCGTCGAGGGGTCCGAGGGGGAGGTCACGTGGTGGGCACCTTCTCACTCGCAGCGGGGAGTGCCCTTCATGCTACCCGCGCGGATTTGTCCGCCCGGCCGCGCGCGGTGTGCCCTGCCTTACGGGCTACTTACTTGTCCCCGCCGAGGATCTCGTCGAGGATCGGCGCCCACGTCGGCGCGCGCATCTCCTCGATCGGGAGGTCCGGCAGCGGCTCGAGCTTCTGCTCGGCGCGGTCGGCGACCTTGTCCTTGGCCTGCTTCAGGTCGTCCTTCGGGGACGTCGGCAGCTTGTCGGTCGGGTTCACCCGCGGATCGAGGACCTCGCTCGGCTTCTTGTCCGGCGTGAACATGCCCTCGCCCGGAACGACGTCGACGCGGTCGCCGCCCTCGGACTCCGGCGCCGCGACGGCCTCGTCGGACTCGTCGGAAAATGCCTGGTGCCAGCGGTCGCGCAGCTCGATCAGGTTGGCGCGCAGCGACGAGAACTTCTGCGGGTCCCCGGCGCCCTCGATGCCCGTCCGGGCCTTCTCCAACAGCTCACGGGCCTCGCGCAGGTCGTGGTCGGCCAGCGCCTTGTCGGCGTCGGTGAGCATGCGCGAGATCCGCTCGGAGTCCGAGCGCTGCGGCGTGACCTGCTCGGTCACCGAGCCGACGACACGGCGGATGTTCTCCAGCGGGCCACCGTCGCCGGTGACCGCGGCGGACACCCCGCCGAGCCCGAGGACGAGCGAACCGACGGTGACGACCGCGGCCGCCCGGTGAGCGACGAGGAACCTCGCGCGGCCCGCACTCCGGCGCGGCAGGACGAGCGGCTCGGCGATCGGGGGCGCCGGCACGAGGGCAGGTCCGGCGGCGAAGATCTCCTCGGCGTACGCCGGGGTCTCCTCGAGCAGAGTCGTGAGCGGGCCGGGGCGGGCGTCGATCTCGCTGACGTAGGCCGCGAGAAGCCCCGCGATGGGGTCGTCCGCAGTGTCGACGCGCTGCCGGGCACCCAGGGCGTCGAGCAACAGGTCGTCGGCGTGCAGAGCCGCGAACTTCAGTTCCTCGGACATCAGGCCGTGGCCTCCTCAGCGGCGTTGGCGGCTTCCTCGGCCGCCAGGGCGCGCAGTCGGTTGAGGGCGCGGTGCTGAGCGACCCGGACGGCGCCGGGCGTCATCCCGAGCGCACGGCCGGTCTCCTCGGCGGAGAGTCCCACCGCGACGCGCAGCACGAGCAGTTCCTGGAGGTTCTCGGGCAGGCGCGAGAGCAGGTCGCGGGCGTGGGCGGCGTCGGCGGCCGCCAGCGCCGCCTCCTCGGGCCCGAGCGCGGTGTCGGTGCGCTCGGGAACGTCGGCCGTGGGGGTGGCGGCACGCATCGCGGCCCGCTGGACGTCGGCGACCTTGCGTGCGGCGATGCCGAAGACGAAGGCCTCGAACGGGCGGCCCTCGTCCCGGTAGCGCGGCAGTGCGGTCAGCACGGCGATGCAAGCCTCCTGTGCCGCGTCGTCCGCGGCGTACTCGGCGCCGGGCAGGCGACCGAGTCGTCCCCTGCAGTACCGGAGCACCATCGGGCGGATCGTCGCGAGCAGCGCGTCCATGGCGCCGCGGTCTCCCGCAATGGCGGCCGCTGCCAGGTCGCGCAGATCGATCCGATCCGTCCGACTTCCCATCGGATCCGGATCGGACGGCGTTACGCCGGCGACCGCCATGTGACCATTTTGCTACCTCACGAGCCCTCGGCGCAGCGCGATGGCCACAGCGTGGGCCCGATCCGCGGCCCCGAGCTTGCGGAAAAGCCTTCTGGCGTGCGTCTTCACGGTGTCCTCGGACAAATAAAGTCCGCGGCCGATCTCCGCGTTGGACTGCCCCTCGCACATCCCGGCGAGGACCTCCAGCTCACGTTCCGTCAACGCCGGTGGCGGACTGTGATCACCGTCGCTGTCCGTCCCGCTGCCGTTGCTGTGCGGCTCGGTCAATGCCTGGCCGACCGCGACCCGCACCTCGGCCCGCGTGGCGTCCTTCCGCAGATAGCCGCGGGCCCCCGCGGCCACCGCCGCGACGACCGTGGCGTCCGGGTCCTCGGGCCGCGTCAGCAGCAGCACGCGCGCGGAGGGATCGGCCGCGCGGATCCGGCGCACCGCACCCGCTCCCCCGCGCTGTGTCAGCGCCGCGTCCACGAGGACGAGGTCCGGCGGCTGCGCCCGGACGTGCTCGATCGCCTCGTCCTCGGTGGCCGCCATGACCACCTTCTCCACACCCTGAACCCCGTTCACCGCGCGCCGCAGCTGCTCGCGGATCAGCGGGGAACCGTCACACACCAGGACCGTCGACATGGCACCTCCTCGGCGGAACGTATCGCCCGCTTCCCCCGGGACACGGGCTATTGCGCCATTCCGGTTAAGGGGTGTTTCGCGCTCCGCCATCGAGGATCGGGACAACTCCGGGTGAATCCGGACAAACTCGCGTCTGGAATCGGGAGAGTCCGGACTTAACGCAGGCGACCCGGCCCCCGTGCGGGGACCGGGTCGTGGCTGGTGCGTGGGTGGTGCCTGACGGTGCGTCGATCAGTGGCCGTGACCGTGGCCGTGGCCACCGGCGTCGGGGGCCTCCTCGGCCGGCTTCTCCGCGACGAGGGTCTCGGTCGTCAGCAGCATGCTGGCGATCGAGGCGGCGTTCTGGACCGCGGAGCGGGTGACCTTGACCGGGTCGATGACGCCCTGCGCGACCAGGTCGCCGTACTCGCCGGTGGCGGCGTTGAAGCCCTTGCCGGACTCCCGGACCTTGGCGACGACGACGTAGCCCTCGAAGCCGGCGTTCTCGGCGATCCAGCGCAGCGGCTCGTCGACCGCGCGGCGGACCACCTGGACGCCGGTGGCCTCGTCACCGGTCAGGCCGAGGTTGTCGTCGAGCACCGTGGATGCGGTCACCAGGGCCGCGCCACCGCCGGAGATGATGCCCTCCTCGATCGCGGCGCGCGTCGCGGAGACGGCGTCCTCGATGCGGTGCTTGCGCTCCTTGAGCTCGACCTCGGTGGCCGCGCCGACCTTGACGACGCAGACGCCGCCGGCGAGCTTCGCGAGGCGCTCCTGGAGCTTCTCGCGGTCCCAGTCGGAGTCGGTGTTCTCGATCTCCGCACGGATCTGCGAGACCCGGGCGGCGATGTCGTCCTGGTTGCCCTGACCCTCGACGATCGTGGTGTCCTCCTTGGTCACCACGACGCGGCGGGCCTGGCCGAGCACCTCGAGGCCGACCTGGTCCAGCTTGAGCCCGAGCTCGGGGCTGACGACCTCGGCGCCGGTGAGCACCGCGATGTCCTCGAGCATCGCCTTGCGGCGGTCACCGAAACCGGGGGCCTTGACGGCGACCGAGGTGAACGTGCCGCGGATCTTGTTGACGACGAGCGTCGACAGGGCCTCGCCCTCGACGTCCTCGGCCACGATCACCAGCGGCTTACCGGCCTGCGCGACCTTCTCGAGGATCGGGAGCAGGTCCGCGATCGAGGAGATCTTGCCGGAGTTCAGCAGGATGTAAGCGTCCTCGAGGACGGTCTCCATGCGCTCCGCGTCGGTGACGAAGTACGGCGACAGGTAGCCCTTGTCGAACTGCATGCCCTCGGTGAACTCGAGGTCCACGCCCATCGTGTTCGACTCCTCGACGGTGATGACACCGTCCTTGCCGACCTTGTCGAACGCGTCGGCGATCAGGTCACCGACGCTGCGGTCCTGCGCGGAGATCGTGGCCACGTTGGCCATGTCGTCGCGGGTGTCGACGCTGCGCGAGTTCTCGAGCAGACGCTCCGAGAGCGCCTTCGTCGCCGCGTCGATGCCCTTCTTCAGGCTCATCGGGTTCACGCCGGCCGCGACCGTGCGCAGGCCCTCGTGCACCATCGCCTGCGCGAGCACGGTCGCCGTGGTCGTGCCGTCGCCGGCCACGTCGTTGGTCTTGGTGGCGACCTCCTTGGCGAGCTGCGCGCCGAGGTTCTCCCACGGGTCGTCGAGCTCGACCTCACGCGCGACGGTGACGCCGTCGTTGGTGATCGTCGGAGCGCCGAACTTCTTGTCGATGACGACGTTGCGGCCCTTCGGGCCGAGCGTCACCTTGACGGCGTTGGCGAGGGCGTCAACGCCCCGTTCGAGGCTGCGGCGTGCGGCCTCGTCGTACTGCAGGATCTTCGGCATCGCCGGGACTGTCCCCTCTGACTACGTCTGGCTCTGGTGATCGAACGGACCGACCGTCCGACACGACCGCCCCGGGGCCCGGTGTGACGGGCCGACCGGGGCGGACGGGTGTTCGGCGGACTGCTTGCTGCGACTACTTGCTGATCTTCGCGAGCAGGTCGCGCGCGGAGAGGATCAGGTACTCCTCGCCGCCGTACTTGACCTCGGTGCCGCCGTACTTGCTGTAGAGCACGACGTCGCCGACCGCGACATCGAGCGGAAGGCGCTGGCCCTCCTCGAAACGACCCGGGCCGACCGCGATGACCTCGCCCTCCTGGGGCTTCTCCTTGGCGGTGTCCGGGATGACGAGACCCGAAGCGGTCGTGGTCTCAGCCTCGAGCGGCTTGACGACGACGCGGTCCTCGAGCGGAGTGATCTTGGTGGTCATTCCTGCTGACCTTCCCCTTCTTACGAACGTGGGGTCACCTGAATGCGAATGGGTGTCCAGTGGACGCGTTCCGGACTGCCGTCGCGGGGGTCAGGCCGGGGTGCGAGTGTGTTGGCAGACTCCAGGGGAGAGTGCCAACGCAGACCCTATGCAAGCGTTAGCACTCAGTCAACTTGAGTGCCAACAGTCGGGGGGCTTCGCCCCCCGACGGCCCCCCGAAAAGCATCGCGGCTGCTCGCCCAGGCGCGAAAGGCTGGCGGGGGGCTTCGCCCCCCGCACCCCCTCGCGGACGACGGAGGTTCTGTGGACCTAGCGGTGTTCCGGGCGCTGCAGGGCTCGGACGGGGCGACGGTGCTCGCGGAGCTGGCGGGGGCGGGGCCGCTCGACGACGCCGCGGCGCTGCGGCTCGGGACCCGGCTGCGGCGGGAGCATCCGGCCGAGTTCGTCGCGGCGGCGCTGACCCAGGCGCGGCTGCGCGAGCGGGCCGTCGCGAAGTTCGGGCCGGCCGCGGCGCGGATGTGGTTCACCCCCGCCGGGCTGGAGCAGGCCACCCACCCGGTCGTCGCCGCACACCGTGCGGCCCGCGTCGCCGCCGCGCTCGGCCCCGGGGCGCCGGTGTTCGACCTCTGCTGCGGGATCGGGACCGACTCGCTCGCTCTGCGCGCCGCCGGGCTGACCGTCACCGCCGTCGACGCCGACACCCTCACCGCCGCGGTGGCGGCGGCCAACCTCACCCTCGGCTCCCCCGGCACTGGAGATGACATCTCCACTGCCGGGGTCGTGGTGGGAGACGTCCGGGAGGTCGACCTCGGGGGCGCGGCGGTGTTCGTGGATCCGGCCCGGCGCGCGGCGCGGGGCCGCGTGTTCGATCCGGACGCGTACTCGCCACCGTGGTCGTTCGTGCGGGAGCTGCTGCGGCGGCCGGCGACGGTGGCGAAGGTGGCCCCCGGCATCCCCCACAACCTGCCCGAGCCGGGCGTCGCGATCGAGTGGGTGTCCCTGCGCGGCGAGGTGAAGGAGGCCGCGCTGTACTCCCCGGGCCTCGCGGCCGGCCTGGCCGACGGCGCGCGGCGGCGCGCGACGCTCCTGCCGGGAGGGCAGACGCTGAGCGCGGCCGGGCCCGACAGCGAGGAGGAGCCACCGCCGGTCGGCGACCCCGGTCGGTTCCTGTACGAACCCGACGGGGCGGTGATCCGCGCCCACCTGGTCGGCGCCGTCGTCGAGGCGGTCGACGGCCGGCTGCTGGACCCGACGATCGCCTACGTCACCGCGGACACCCACGTGCCCACGCCGTTCGCGACCGCGTACGAGGTCACCGACGTCCTGCCGTTCTCGGTGTCCCGGCTGCGCGCGGTGCTGCGCGAGCGCGGGGTGGGTGTCGTGGTCGTGAAGAAGCGCGGGGTGGACGTCCTGCCCGAGCAGTTGCGCCGCGACCTGCTGCGGGGCGCGCGCGGCTCCGCCGAGGCGACCGTGGTGGTCACCCGGCACGGCAGGGGCCGGATCGCCCTGCTGGTGCGCCCGGTCAGTCCGCCGCTATCGGATCCAGCACCCGGCGCATGATCAGCGCCGCGACGCCGTCGGCGTAGTAGCGCGGCCGTTCGGCGATGCGCTCGAAGGCGCGCTTGGAGTACAACCGGATCGCGGCCGGGTTGTCGGCGCGCACCTCGAGCAGGACCTCGGAGCAGCCGCGGTTCTGAGCCTCCGCCAGCAGAGCGTCGAGCAGGAGGGCTCCGAGTCCGCTGCCCTGCTGGTCCCGGCGGACTGCCACGGTCTGGACGTCACCGGTGCCGTCGATCGCGGCCAACCCGACGTAGCCGACGATCTCCTCGCCCTCCACCGCCGCCCGGTACCAACGGGTCTCGGGGATGCCGGCGAGCTCACCCCAGAACGTCTCCGCCGACCAGGCGTCGACCCCGAACAGGTCGGCCTCGATCGCGGTGAGCGTCTCCACGTCCCACCAGCGGATCGGCCCCAGGTCCGCCACGGGGACCTCAGCCCCCGACGCGCTTGCGGGCCCCGGGTTCGACGGCGTCCGGCTTGCGCAGGTACAGCGGCTCCAGCGGGAGCGTCTCGCGACCGGCGGCGAGGTGCTCGGCGACGATCGCGGCCAGGTCGGCCGGGTCGGGGTACAGCGGCGGGCGCGCGCCGGGGAACGCCTCCGGGTAGAGCACGCCGCCCTCGCCCACCACCGGGCCGGAGTAGGGCACCTCACCCGGCTTGTCGACCGCCGGGCCGGAGACCCGCTGCCCGTCGGCGTAGCCGGCCCAGTAGACCTCCTTGCGCCGGGCGTCCGTGGCGACGACGAACTCGCCGTCGACGATGCGGGCGGCCGCACGGGCGAGGACGTCGAGCGAGCAGATCCCGTACGCCGGGACGCCGAGCGCGTGCGAGAGGGCGCGGGCCGTCATCAGACCGACGCGTAGCCCCGTGTACGGCCCGGGGCCGACGCCCGCAGCGACCCCGTCGAGCTGACGGGGCTTCACACCAGCCCGGGTCAGGACGGCCTCGACGTGGACGGCGAGCAGCTCGTTGTGCCGCCGGGCGTCGACGACGGATTCCGCCGCGAGGGTCTCCCCGTCCCGCCAGAGCGCGACCGAGACCGCGGGGGTCGAGGTGTCCAGAGCCAGCAGCAGCACGCGCGCAAGCGTAGGTCAGGCTCCGGAGGGCACGCACAGCGCCGCCGCGAGGTCGGTCCCGGCCCACCGGTCGCCCACCGCGGTGACGGTCACCGTGCGGATTGCGGCGCTCGGGTCGTCAGGGTCCGCCCCGGGCGGCGGCTCGGCCTGCCGCGTGAGCACGATCTCCAGCCGGTCGGCGGAGAGGTCCTCGACCAGCCCCGCACCCCACTCGACGACCGTGACCGAGTCCGCCAGCGAGTACTCCAGGTCGAGGTCCGCGACTTCGAGGGCGTCGGCCATCCGGTACGTGTCGACGTGGACGAGCGCGGGGCCGGCCCCGTCGGCCGGGTGCACCCGGGAGATGACGAACGTCGGCGACGCCACCCGACCCCGGACACCGAGCGCGGCACCGAGGCCCTGCGTCAGCGTCGTCTTGCCCGCGCCGAGGTCGCCGGTGAGAACGAGGAGATCCCCCGCGCGCAGCACGGACGCCAGCCGCGCGCCGAGCGCCTGCATGTCGGCGGCGGTCGGGATCTCCAGCACCAAGGGGGAGGTCATGACGACGATCCTGACGCAGGCTTGCGCCGCTTGCCCGTCGGGGCGGCGGTCAGGCGCACGCGCTCCAGCAACCGGCGCAGCGCGGCGTTGACCTCCTCGGGATCCTCGAGCTGGACGAGGTGACCGGAGTGCGGCAGCACCAGCAGCTCCGCCTCCGGGAGGATCCGTGCCATGGCCCGGCTGTGGTCCGCGGGCGTGAGCATGTCCCGCTCGGCCGCGACGATCAGCGTGGGGCACGTCTGCAGCACCGGGAGCGCGGCCTCCTTGTCGTGCCGGTCGAACTCGGCGAAGAACTCGGCGAAGACGTCCAGCGGCGTGGACGACAGCAGCCGACCGGCGAACCGCACCAGCGACGTGGGGACGTCGGCGCGCCCGAACGACAGCCGGCGCGTGATCATCAGCCCGATCCCGCGGTCGGCCTTCATCCCGCGGCGCACGGCGAGCGGGTGGGTGGCGACGCGGTTGACGACGGTCGGCGCGACCGGCCACATCCGCTGCACGAGCGCGGCGGGCAGGCCGAGGGTCATCTCCGCGAGCCGGCCCGGCGAGGTGGTGAGCAGCGCGACGCCGACGATCCGGTCACCGAAGAGCTTCGGGTGAGCGTCGGCGTAGCCCATGACGACCATCCCGCCGAGCGAGTGCCCGACGAGGACCACAGGACCCTGCGGGGCCACAGCCTGCAGGACCGCGTGGAGGTCGTCGGCAAGTTGCTCGATCGTGGCGTGCTCGGGAGCCCCGCGCCCGGACCGGCCGTGCGCGCGCTGGTCGTAGAAGACCAGCCGGCCCAGGTCGCGCAGGTCGCGACGTTGGAAGTGCCAGCAGTCCATCGGCAGGCAGAAGCCAGGGAGGAAGACGATCGTCGGGGCGCCGACGGGAGCGCCGTCCGGCTCCTCGACCTCGACGACGAGTTCGACCCCGTCGTTCGCGGTCACGAGAATCGGGTCGGTGTGCAGCGCGCCGAACGGCTCCTTGCGCAACGGGTCCGGGCGGGCGGCGGCGCGCGCCCGGGCGTAGCGCCGGGCCCCGGCCGTGGCGAGAGCGCCGCCGGCCATCAGACCCGCACTGACCGCCCAGCGCAAGGCACCTGACCCCGCGTCAGCTGCTGCTTCGGTGACTCCGAACGGTTCGGCCGAACTCATGCGCCGGTGTACACCCGCGGAATTCGCGCCCCGATGCCGGTGACGACCTCGTAGGTGATGGTGCCGATCGTGTCGGCCCATTCCTGCACCGTGGGTTCACCGCCGTCGCCGGGGCCGAACACGAGCACCTCGTCGCCGGCGGTCACGTCGAGGTCCCCGAGGTCGAGCACGACCTGGTCCATGCAGACGCGACCGGCGATCGTGACGCGCCGTCCGCCGACCAGCATCGGGCCACGGCTGCTCGCCGTCCGCGGGATGCCGTCGGCGTAGCCGATCGGCACGATGCCGAGTCGGGTCGGCCGGTCGGTGACGTAGGTGTGGCCGTAGGAGACGCCCTGGCCCGCCGGGACCGCCTTGGTGAGCAGCAGGCGCGCGGCGAGCGTCATCGCCGGCCGGAGGCCGTAGTGCGCGGAGTCGCCGAGTTCCGGGATCGGTGAGAACCCGTAGGCCGCGATGCCGGGGCGGACCAGGTCGAAGTGGGCCTCGGGCACGTTCACGACACCGGCGGAGTTCGCGAGGTGGCGCACCTCCGGCCGGACGCCCGCCCGCTCGGCCGCGGCGACGGCCGCGGTGAACGCCTCGACCTGAGCCGCGATGCTCGGGTGCCCGGGCTCGTCGGCGCACGCGAGGTGGGACCAGATGCCGACGACCTGCACACGGCCGGCCGCCTGCTCCTTGAGGGCGGCGCCGACGACGTCGTCCCAGTCGGCCGCCGTGGCGCCCCCGCGGCCGAGGCCGCTGTCGATCTTCAGGTGGAGTCGGGCCGTGCGCCCCGCGGCCTCGGCGGCGGCGGCGACCTGCTCGACGGCCCAGACCGCGTTCGCGGACAGGTCGACGTCGGCGGCAACCGCGGGCGCCAGGTCAGCGCCCGGCGCGATCAGCCAGCACAGCACCCGGGCGTCGTCGGGGCCGATCCCGGCCGCCCGCAGACCGACGGCCTCCTCCAGCACCGCCGCCCCGAGCCAGGTCGCGCCGCCGGCGATCGCCGCCCGGGCGACGGGGACCATGCCGTGGCCGTAGCCGTCAGCCTTGACCACGACCATGACCTCGGCCGCGCCCGCGTGACCACGGAGCGCGACGACGTTCGAGCGCACGGCGGCCAGGTCGACGCGCGCCTGCGCGTTCCCCAGGGGCGGGCTGGAATCGCTCATCGCTCCCCATCCTTGCACCGCGACACGCCGGGTGCCGCGCACCGGGCGTACGCACCGGACAAACGCGCCGGGGACGAACGGGACACCGGGCCGCATCCCCGGACAGAAACGCGAGAACACATCACGTTTCTGTCACGGGAGGCCCTCGTCCGTTTGAAGGATGTCCAAATCATCCGAACGCCGAGCAACCGTGACCCAGGTCATGTCGTCTCATGGTGCACAGAGCGGACGGTAACCGTCCGCCCCCTTGGGGAGGGGGTTCGGCCATGGCGCAGAACCAGATCCGCATCGAGCGCAAGACCCTGGCCAAGAAGGGCAAGGGGACCAGCGCCCAGCAGTCGCGCCGCGACCCGAGCTCGCTCGATCTCCGCAGCCCGTCCGGGCGCAAGCTCCCGTACTAGAACGCTTCCGGGCACCGCCGGGGTCGTTCAGGCCCCGGCCACGTGCCGCCAGGCGGCCGGCAGGGCCGCCGCGATGTCCGTCGCCGTGACCGGGCCTGGGGCCGAGATCTCGGCCTCCGCCTCGTCCGGCTCCGCCGCGAGGCGGGCCGCCAGTCCGTGCAGGTAGGCGGCCGTCGCCGCCGCGTCGGCCGGATCCCGTCCGGCCGCGAGCAAGGTGCCGGCCAGGCCGGCCAGCACGTCACCGCTCCCGGCGGTCGCCAGCCGCGGGGTGCCGGTCGGGTTGACCCGGACCGGACCGTCCGGCGGGACGACGACGGTCGTCGAGCCCTTGAGCAGGACCGTCGCCCCGTACTGCTCGGCCGCGCGCCGGGCGTGCGCCAGCCGGGCGGCCTCGACCGCCGGCCCCTCGACCGCGACGCCCTCGGCCGTCAGCAGGCGCCCGAGCTCGCCCGCGTGCGGCGTCAGCAGCGTCGGAGCCGATCGCTCCAGGCCGCCGGCTTCGGCGAGCAGCGTCAGGCCGTCGGCGTCGACGAGCACGGGGACGTCGCTGCCCAGGACGGCGTCGAGGCGGCGGCGCGCCTTCGCGCCGGTGCCCAGTCCGGGTCCCACGACCCACGCCTGGACGCGGCCGGCGTCGCTCGCCAGGCCCTCGGTCACGACCGCCTCCGGCCAGGCCGCCCGGACGGCGTCGGCCACGCGACCCGGCCCGGCGAACCGCACCATGCCCGCGCCGGCCCGCAGGGCGCCGCCGACCGCGAGCACCGCGGCGCCCGGATAGGTCTTCGAGCCCGCCACGACGCCGACGACACCGCGGCGGTACTTGTCGGCGGTGGGGAGCAGCCAGCCGAACGGCACGAGGACGTCGGCGTCCTGCAGCGCGCAGGCGGCCGGGTCCGGCAGGTGGTCGCCGAGGCCGATGTCGACGAGCGTCGTCGCCCCGGCGTGGCTCGCGCCCGGTTCGATCAGCAGCCCGGGCTTCCAGGTCCCGAACGTGACGGTGACGTCGGCGTGCACCGCGACGCCGGGGACCTCGCCGGTGTCCGCGTCGACGCCGCTGGGCAGGTCGACGGCCACGATCAGCCCGCCGCCGAGCTCGGCCCGGGAAACCAGCTCGGCCGCGCCCGGCCGCAGACCGCCGGACCCGCCGATGCCGACGATCCCGTCGAGGACGAGGTCGGCGTGGTCGAGCACGGCCGCGTCGGGAGCCACCCGCCCGCCCGCGCCACGGAACGCCGCGAGCCCGCGGGCATGGGCGCGGTCCGGGTGAAGCAGCAGCGCGTCGACGCGCGCGCCCCGGCGGGCGAGCTGGGCGCCGGCGTAGAGGGCGTCCCCGCCGTTGTCGCCGCTGCCGACCAGCAGGACGACGCGGGAGGCGTAGACCCGCCCCAGCAGGCCCGCGCACGCGGTGGCAAGGCCGGTCGCGGCCCGGTTCATCAGGACGTCCCCGCCCTGCCCGGTCCTGCGCAGCTCGGCGATCAGGGCCGCCTCGGCGGCCCGGACGTCGGCGACGGAGTGCGCGGTCCGCATGACTACTCCTGGGACGGGGGTTGGTGCTCGGGGGTGGCCGCGGGCGGCGCGAACGGCGGCCCGAGCCCGCTGGAGGCGGCGGCGCCGATCGGCGGGGTCCCCCACCCCTCGGCGACCACCATCGCCGAGGCGACCCCGGCGTCGTGGGACAGCGAGATGTGCCAGGCGGAGACCCCGAGCAGCCGTGCCCGCTCGGCGACCGTCCCGCGGACCGTCAGCGTCGGCCGGCCGCTGCGGTCGGACAGGATCTCCGCGTCGTGCCACAGGAGCCCGCTCGGGGCGCCGAGGGCCTTCGCGATCGCCTCCTTGGCGGCGAACCGGGCCGCGAGGGACGCGGTCCCCCGCGTCAGCTCGGCCGGGGTGAACAGCCGGGGCCCGAGCCCCGGCGTCCGCGCCATCGCGGTCGCGAACCGGCCGATGTCGCAGACATCGATGCCGACTCCCACGATCACAACGCGAACCCTAGTGGCGTGCTCCTGCGGGATGGCGCGGGCTACTCGACGGTGACCGACTTCGCGAGGTTGCGGGGCTGGTCGACGTCGTAGCCCTTGACCGTCGCCATCTCGCAGGCGAAGACCTGCAGCGGGACCGTGGAGACCAGCGGCTGCAGCAGCGTCGGGACCTGCGGGATCCGGATCAGGGTGTTCGCGTACGGGACGACGGCCTCGTCGCCCTCCTCCGCGATGACGATCGTGTGGGCGCCGCGCGCGCGGACCTCCTGGATCGAGGACACGATCTTGTCGTGGAGGCGGTGCCGCGCCGACGGGGACGGGACGGTGACGACCACCGGCACGCCCTCCTCGATCAGCGCGATCGGGCCGTGCTTGAGCTCGCCGGCCGCGAAGCCCTCGGCGTGCATGTACGCGAGCTCCTTGAGCTTGAGCGCTCCCTCGAGCGCCACCGGGTACCCCACGTGGCGGCCGAGGAACAGCACGGACTTCTTGTCCTTGAGCGTGCGGGCGAGGGCGCGCACCGGCTCGATGGTCTCGAGGACCTTCTCGACCGCGGCGGGCATCTCGTTGATCTGGTCCATGACGGTGGCGATCTCGTCGCCGAACTTCGTACCGCGGACCTGCGCGAGGTAGAGCCCGACGACGTAGCAGGCGACGATCTGCGCGAGGAACGCCTTCGTCGAGGCGACGGCGATCTCCGGACCGGCGTGGGTGTAGACGACCGCGTCGGACTCGCGCGGGATCGTCGAGCCGTTGGTGTTGCAGATCGCGAGGACGCGCGAGCGCTGCTCGCGGGCGTGCCGCACGGCCATCAGGGTGTCCGCGGTCTCGCCGGACTGCGAGATCGCGATGACCAGCGTCGAGCGGGACAGGATCGGGTCGCGGTAGCGGAACTCGCTCGCGAGCTCGACCTCGCAGGGGATGCGCGTCCAGTGCTCGATCGCGTACTTGGCGATCAGGCCGGCGTGGAAGGACGTCCCGCAGGAGACGATGACGACCTTGTCGACCTCGCGGAGCTCCTCGTCCGACAGGCGCATCTCGTCGAGGACGAGCTGCCCGTCGAGACCGACGCGGCCGAGCAGGGTGTCGGCGATCGCCTTCGGCTGCTCGGCGATCTCCTTGAGCATGAAGTAGTCGTAGCCGCCCTTCTCGGCGGCGGCGGCGTCCCAGTCGACGTGGAACTGACGGACGGCGGCCGGCGTCCCGTCGAAGTTGGTGACGGAGACGCCCTCGCGGCGCAGCTCGACGACCTGGTCCTGGCCCAGCTCGAGCGCCTCACGCGTGTAGGCGATGAACGCGGCGACGTCGGAGGCGAGGAAGTTCTCGCCTTCCCCCAGGCCGACGACGAGCGGGGAGTTGCGGCGGGCGCCGACGACGACGTCCGGCAGGTCCGCGTGGACGGCGACGAGCGTGAACGCGCCCTCCAGACGCTGGCACACGCGGCGCATCGCCTCGGCGAGGTCGCGGCCCGCGCCCTCGAACTCCTGCGAGAGCAGGTGCGCGACGGTCTCGGTGTCGGTGTCCGAGCTGAGCTCGCAGCCGGCGGACTCCAGCTCGTCCCGGAGCTGGGCGAAGTTCTCGATGATCCCGTTGTGGATCACCGCGACCCTGCCGGTGCAGTCGCGGTGCGGGTGGGCGTTGCGGTCCGTCGGGCCGCCGTGGGTCGCCCAGCGGGTGTGACCCATCGCGGTCTGCGACGCGGGCAGCGGCTCCTCCGCGAGCAACCCGACCAGATTGCCGAGCTTGCCCGCTTTGCGCGCGACGCTCAGCTCACCGTTGGCGACCAGGGCCACGCCGGCCGAGTCGTAGCCCCGGTACTCCAGGCGTTTGAGCCCGGCGAGCACCACGTCGAGCGCATCCCGACCGACGGTCTCGCCGCCGACATACCCCACGATCCCGCACATGATGATCAGCGTAGAGGCAGACGCCGCGCCGGACGGGCCGAACGACTCCAGCCGGGGTCCCCGACCCGTCCGCGGCGGCCCCTCGGGTCCGGGATGCCCGACTCGTCCCGCCCGCCCGGGGGACCGGCGGGGGACCGGTCGGAGTGATTGAGGTCAGGACAGCGGCAGGTGCAGCCGGACCGCGTCCGCGAGGCGGTCCGCGACGCTCTGCGCCTGCTCGGCGGAGGCGGCCTCGACCATGACGCGGACGACGGGCTCGGTCCCGCTCGGGCGCAGCAGGACGCGCCCGCTGGTGCCGAGCTCGGCCTCCGCGGCCGCGACGGCCTCGGCGAGCCCCGTGCTGCCCGCGATCCCGCCCCGGTTCACGCCCTTCACGTTGACGAGCACCTGCGGGAGCCGGGTCATCACCGCGGCGAGCTCCGCGAGACTCCGGCCGGTGGCCGCGACCCGGGCGAGCAGGTGCAGCCCGGTGAGGACGCCGTCGCCGGTGGTCGCGTGCTCGAGCATCACGACGTGGCCGGACTGCTCGCCGCCGAGGGTGAAGTTGGCCGCGCGCATGGCCTCCAGGACGTACCGGTCCCCCACGGCGGTGTCGACGACCTTGATCCCGGCGTCGGACATCGCCAGCCGGAACCCGAGGTTGCTCATGACGGTGACGACGACGGTGTCGTCGGCGAGGCGCCCCGCCTCCTTCATCGCCAGGCTCAGGATCGCGAGGATCTGGTCGCCGTCGACGAGGTTGCCCGCGGCATCGACCGCCAGGCACCGGTCGGCGTCGCCGTCGAAGGCGAGCCCGGCCGCGGCGCCGTGGGCGACGACCGCCGCCTGCAGGTCCTCCGGGTGGGTCGACCCGCACGCCTCGTTGATGTTCAGGCCGTCCGGCTCGCTGTGCAGCGTCACGACCTCGGCGCCGGCGGCGCGCAGCAGCGCCGGGGCGACCTCGGAGGCCGCGCCGTTCGCGCAGTCGAGAACGACCGTCATGCCGTCGAGCCGGTTCGGCGCGGTGGTCAGCAGGAAGTCGAGGTAGCGGCGCAGCGCGTCCGCCTCGTCACGCACCCGGCCGACGTCCCCGCCCGTCGGCCGCGTCCAGTCGGCGTCGAGCAGCGCGGCGATCTCGTCCTCGGTCGCGTCGGGGAGCTTGTGGCCACCGCGCGCGAAGAACTTGATGCCGTTGTCCGGCGCCGGGTTGTGCGAGGCGGACAGCATGACGCCGAGGTCCGCCGCCAGCGCCGCGGTCAGGTGCGCGACGCCGGGCGTCGGCAGCACGCCGACCCGGACGACGTCCGCCCCGGCGCTCGCGAGGCCGGCGACGACCGCGGCCTCCAAGAACTCCCCCGACGCGCGGGGGTCACGGCCGACGACCGCCAGGGGCCGCCCACCCGCCGTCCGCTGCGCCGAGAGCACCCGGGCCGCCGCGGCGGACAGGTCGAGGGCCAGCTCCGCCGTCAGGTCGACGTTCGCGACCCCGCGGACGCCGTCCGTGCCGAACAACCGACCCATGTCGAACCCCTTGATCGCGCGCGTGCCTGGTGCCGAACCCGGCCATGATCGCCTACACGATGGCGCAGGGGGCCGAAAACGCACACGACCCGCGCCCCAACGGGACGCGGGTCGGAACGAAAGCGCTGAATTACCGCTTCGAGTACTGCGGAGCCTTGCGGGCCTTCTTCAGACCGTACTTCTTGCGCTCGGTGGCGCGAGGGTCACGGGTGAGGAAGCCGGCCTTCTTCAGCGTCGGGCGGTTGTGCTCGGCGTCGGCCTCGTTGAGCGACCGGGCGATGCCGAGGCGCAGCGCGCCGGCCTGGCCGGAGACGCCGCCGCCGTGCAGCCGGACGAAGACGTCGTAGCTGTTCTCCAGCCCGAGGCTGACCAGCGGCTCCTTGACGATCTGCTGGTGGACCTTGTTCGGGAAGTAGTTCTCGAGCTCGCGGCCGTTGATCTTCCACTTGCCGGTGCCGGGCACGATGCGGACGCGGGCGACCGCCTCCTTGCGACGACCGGTCGCCGCGCCGGGCTCGATGTTCGAGACCGGGGTGATCGTGGGCGCGGACTCGGTCGTGTAGGACTCGGGCGCGTTCTCCTCGAGGTCGGCGACCTCAGGGGTCTCGGCGGCTTCGGTGCTCACTGGCTCACCTGCGTGATCTCGAACGGAACGGGCTGCTGCGCCTGGTGCGGGTGCTCCGGCCCGGCGTAGACCTTCAGCTTGCGGAGCTGGGCGCGGCCCAGCGAGTTGTGCGGGAGCATCCCCTTGACGGCCTTCTCAACGGCCTTGCGGGGGCTGGTCTCCAGGAGCTCGGAGTAGGCGACACCGCGGATACCGCCCGGGTACCCGGAGTGGCGCCACGCCTTCTTCTGGTTGAGCTTGTCGCCGGACAGCGAGACCTTCGCCGCGTTGATGATCACGACGAAGTCACCGGTGTCGACGTGCGGCGCGAAGGTCGGCTTGTGCTTCCCGCGCAGCAGCTGGGCGGTCTGGCTGGCCAGCCGGCCGAGCACGACGTCCGTGGCGTCGATGACGTGCCACTGGCGCTGGATCTCGCCGGGCTTAGGGCTGTACGTGCGCACGTGAAAAGCCTTCGGTTCGCGGGGTTCGGAATCGGGTCCTACCGGACCCACCGGTGGTGCGGCGCCACAGAGAACTACAGGCGCTCCGCAACGACGGGCCAGCCTACCCGGCGCCTGCCCCCCGGGCAAAACCGGGGATCGGTCCGCGCTCAGCGGGGACGAACCACCCGGGTCTCGTCCCAGACCGGCTCCGCCGACTCGTAGACGACGCCGTCCGACCCGAAGACCAGAAAACGGTCGAACGAGCGGGCGAACCAGCGGTCGTGCGTGACCGACACCACGGTGCCCGAGTAGCTCGCGAGCCCCTCCTCCAGGGCCTCCGCGGAGTCCACGTCCAGGTTGTCCGTGGGTTCGTCGAGCAGCAGGAGGGTGGCCCCGGCGAGCTCCAGCAGCAGGATCTGGAAACGGGCCTTCTGGCCGCCGGAGAGCGTCCGGAACAGCTGGTCGCCGGCCTGATGCAGCTCGTAACGGCGCAGCGCCCCCATCGCCTCGCCGCGGGGCAGGGCGTGCCCGGCGAGGATCTCGACCAGCGTGCGGGCCGCGAACTCCGGATGGTCGGACGTCTGTGAGAAGTGGCCGGGCACGACCCGCGCCCCCAGCCGGGCGACCCCGGTGTGCGCGACGCCGCCGTCCCCGTCGGGCAACGCGCCGAGCAGCCGCAGGAAGTGCGACTTGCCGGACCCGTTGGACCCGAGCACCGCGATCCGCTCGCCGTAGCAGAACTCGACGTCGAACGGCTTCATCAGCCCGGTCAGCTCGAGGCGCTCGCACGTCACCGCGCGGACGCCGGTCCGGCCGCCGCGCAGGCGCATCGTGACGTTCTGCTCGCGGGGGCGCTCCTCCGGCGGGCCGGCCGCGTCGAAGCGCTCCAGTCGCTTGATCGCGGCCTGGTACCGGCTGGCCATGTCGGAGTTGTAGGCCGCCTTGTTCTTGTAGAAGAGCATCTGCTGCCGCAGCCGCTCGCGCTGCTCGTCCCAGCGGCGACGGAGCTCGTCGAGCCGGGAATGCCGGTCCAGCCGGGCCTGGTGGTAGCTGTCGAATCCGCCGCCATGCACCCACGCGGAGCCACCCTCGACCGTGACGATCCGGTTCGCCGTCCGCGCCAGCAGCTCGCGGTCGTGGCTGACGAACAGGACGGTCTTTCCCGTCGCGGCCAGCTGTTCCTCCAGCCAGCGTTTCCCGGGGACGTCGAGGTAGTTGTCCGGCTCGTCGAGCAGGAGGACCTCGTCCGGCCCGCGCAGCAGGGCCTCCAGGGCGAGGCGCTTCTGCTCCCCACCGGACAGGGACACCAGGTCCCGCCACTGCGCGCGCTCGTAGGGCGTCCCGAGCGCGGCCTGGGTGCAGACGTCCCAGAGCACCTCAGCCTCGTAACCGCCCGCGTCGGCCCAGTCCGCGAGGGCCTGGGCGTAGCGGAGCTGGGTCCGCTCGTCGTCGCGCTCCATCATCAGCAGCTCGGCGGCGTCGAGCTCGCCGGCAGCCGTCCGCACCCGGGGTGAGGACACCGACACCAGCAGGTCCCGGACCGTGGCCTGGGAGCTGTTCTCCGTGCCGTTCTCGGAGCTGTCGCGGTGGCCGATGAACTGGCGCATCACGCCGAGCCCGCCGCTGCGGGTGACCGTCCCGGCCTGGGGGTCGAGGTCACCGGCGATCAGGTTCATCAGCGTCGTCTTGCCGGAGCCGTTCGCCCCGACCAGTGCCACCTTCGCGCCGTCCCCGACGCGGAAGGAGACCTCGTCGAGCAGCAGCCGGCCGTCGGGCAGGCGGTGCTGGAGGCGGCTGACGTCGACGTGGCCCACAGCGCGCAGTCTGGCGGACCGTCAGCCCCGCGGGCGACGGGTTTCTGCGACGCGGGCGGTGAGGTCGGCGTCGGGGGGATAGCGGACCTCCTCCAACGTCAGCCCGTGCGGCGGGACGACCTGGACCGCGGAGTCCTTCTCCCGCGACGAGAGCACCGCGGCCGGCCACTCGACGGGGCGGCGCCCCTCCCCCACGGCGAAGCTGGCCCCCACGAGCGCGCGGACCATGTGGTGACAGAACGCGTCCGCCTCGACGTCGGCGACGAGCAGCCCCGCCTCCGGGCCCTCGGTCACCCGGGACCAGCCGAACCGGATCAGGCGCCGCACCGTCGACTGGCCCTCGCGCAGCTTGCAGAACGCGGCGAAGTCGTGCTCCCCCGTCAGGTGCCGCGCAGCAGCGTCCATCGCCGCGACGTCGAGCACGCGCGGATGCCAGAGCACATCAAGCCGGCGCAGCGGGTCGACGCCGCCGGGGGCGTCCCCGACGCGGTAGGCGTAGCGGCGGGAGAGCGCGCCGAAGCGGGCGTCGAACCCGGGCGGGGCCGGCGCGGCCGCGAAGACGCGCACGTCACGCGGCAGGAGCCCCGCCAGGCGCCGGACCAGGGCTTCCCCGGGTGTGGCGCGCATCCGGCCCGGGACGGCCTCCCAGTTCACGACCGGCACGTCCACGTGGGCGACCTGTCCCCGGGCATGCACCCCCGCGTCCGTGCGGCCGGCGACCGTCAGCAGCGGCGCGGCCGGCAGCCGCAGCACGGTCGTCAGCGCCGCGGCGAGCACGCCCGCCACCGTGCGCTGGCCGTCCTGCACCGCCCACCCGGCGAAGGCCGTGCCGTCGTAGGCGATCGCGAGCCGAACGCGAACGCCCCCACCCTCGGAGAGGGCGGGGGCGTCGGCGTCGTTCGTCTGGGTCAGGACTTGTCCTCGGCGGTGGCGTCGTCGTCGCCCTCGGCCTGAGACGTCTGCGCCGCGGCCTCGACCTGGTCCGAGGTCTCGCCCTCGGCCGGGGTGTCGCCGGCCTCGACCACGGGGGTGCCCTCGGCCTCGTCGACCGGCTCGGCGCTCGAGGTCTCGACGACGTCGGCCGCCGTGGGAGCCGCCGCGGACGCGGCCGCCGGGGCCGCCTTCTCCTTGACCGCGCGCTTGGTGGCGCCCTCGGCCTCGCCGACCGCGGTCTGAGCCACCGTCAGCGGCTCGACCAGCTCGATGACCGCCATGGGGGCGTTGTCGCCCTTGCGCGGGCCGAGCTTGGTGATGCGCGTGTAGCCACCCGGGCGGTTCTCGTAGCGCGGGCCGATCTCGGTGAGCAGCACGTGCGCGACGGACTTGTCGCGGATGGTGCGCATGACGATGCGGCGGTTGTGCAGGTCGCCGCGCTTCGCCTTGGTGATCAGGCGCTCCGCGACCGGGCGCAGCCGACGCGCCTTCGCCTCGGTGGTGGTGATCCGGCCGTGCTCGAACAGCGCGGTCGCGAGGTTCGCGAGGAGCGCCTTCTCGTGCGACGCGCTGCCGCCGAAGCGGGGACCCTTGGTGGGCTGAGGCATCTTCGTCTGCTTTCACTCGGAGGAAGGTTCACCCCACGCCGCTCCACGGGCCGTGGGGGTGGCGGGGGCCGAATGGCCCCCGCCGGTTTCACGAACTAATACTGCTCGGTTTCCGCATAGCCCTGGTCGTCGTCGTCGAGCGAGAAGTCGGTGACGACGGTGCTCGGGTCGAACCCGGGCGGACTGTCCTTGAGAGCAAGACCCATGCCGTGGAGCTTGGCCTTGACCTCGTCGATGGACTTGGCGCCGAAGTTGCGGATGTCGAGGAGGTCCGCCTCGGAGCGGGAGACGAGCTCGCCGACCGAGTGGATGCCCTCGCGCTTGAGGCAGTTGTACGAACGGACCGTCAGCTCGAGCTCCTCGATCGGGAGCGCGAGGTCGGCGGCCAGGGCGGCGTCCGTCGGGGACGGGCCCATGTCGATGCCCTCGGCGTCGACGTTCAGCTCGCGGGCGAGGCCGAACAGCTCGACGAGGGTCTTGCCGGCGGACGCCATCGCGTCGCGGGGCATCATCGACGGCTTGGTCTCGACGTCGACGATCAGCCGGTCGAAGTCCGTGCGCTGCTCGACACGGGTCGCCTCGACCTTGTAGGTGACCTTGAGGACCGGCGAGTAGATCGAGTCGACCGGGATCCGGCCGATCTCCTGGCCCGCCTGCTTGTTCTGCTGCGCCGAGATGTAGCCACGGCCGCGCTCGACGGTCAGCTCCATGTCGAGCTTGCCCTTGCCGTTCAGCGTGGCGAGCGCGAGCTCGGGGTTGTGGACCTCGACGCCGGCCGGCGGCTGGATGTCACCGGCGGTGACGTCACCCGGGCCCTGCTTGCGCAGGTACATGACGACGGGCTCGTCGTGCTCGGAGGAGACGACCAGTTCCTTGATGTTCAGGATCAGGTCGGTGACGTCCTCCTTGACGCCCGGCACGGTCGTGAACTCGTGGAGCACACCGTCGATGCGGATGCTCGTCACGGCCGCCCCCGGGATGGAGGACAGCAACGTGCGGCGCAGGGAGTTGCCGAGGGTGTAGCCGAACCCCGGCTCCAGCGGCTCGATGACGAACCGGGACCGGTGTTCGGAGACGACCTCTTCGGACAGGGTGGGGCGCTGTGCAATCAGCACGGGAATTCCTTTCCGCAGCGACCGCTATATGAAGCTGCAGATTCACCGACCGAACGGAGTTCGGTCGGAATGGGTGTGTTGCTCGATTGATTTCTTGGGGGTCGTCGGGGGGCGGAGCCCCCCGACTGTGCTTTTCGCTGTTGATCTTTTGGGGGTGTGGGGGCGGAGCCCCCACTGTCAGACGCGGCGACGCTTGGGGGGACGGCAGCCGTTGTGGGGCGACGGCGTGACGTCCTGGATCGAACCGACCTCGAGGCCGGTGGCCTGGAGGGAGCGGATCGCGGTCTCGCGGCCCGAGCCCGGGCCCTTCACGAACACGTCGACCTTGCGCATGCCGTGCTCCTGCGCACGACGGGCAGCCGACTCGGCGGCCATCTGCGCGGCGAACGGCGTCGACTTGCGCGAGCCCTTGAAGCCCACGTGGCCGGCGCTGGCCCACGAGATCACGTTCCCGTTCGGGTCGGTGATCGAGACGATCGTGTTGTTGAACGTGCTCTTGATGTGGGCATGCCCGTGAGCGACGTTCTTCTTCTCCTTGCGCCGGACCTTCTTGGCGCCCTGCTTGCGTGACTGTGGTGGCACTGACTGCTCCTACGAGGACTGGGAATCGAGGCTGAAGAAGCCGGGGGGCGTGGGGGGCGGAGCCCCCCACTGTTACTTCTTTCCGGGCTTCTTCTTGCCGGCGATGGCGCGGCGCGGGCCCTTACGGGTACGGGCGTTGGTGTGCGTGCGCTGGCCGTGCACGGGCAGGCCGCGGCGGTGCCGGAGCCCCTGGTAGCAGCCGATCTCGACCTTGCGACGGATGTCGGCGGCGACCTCGCGGCGGAGGTCACCCTCGGTCTTGTAGTTGGCCTCGATCCAGTCGCGGAGCTTCACCAGCTCCTCGTCGCCGAGGTCCTTGGCGCGCATGTTCGGGTCGATGCCCGTGCCGGCGCAGGTGGCCTGCGCGCGGGTGCGGCCGATGCCGTAGATGTAGGTGAGCGCGATCTCCAGACGCTTCTCGCGTGGGAGGTCGACGCCGACGAGGCGTGCCACTAGGTACTTCCTTCAACTTCGACGGAGGTCTGAGCACATCGGTCCGGGAAGAAGTCCCGGCCCCGGCCTCCGTGCCGGGGGTTCAGCGGCGAGCGCCGCTGTCGATGCGCAAATTCATTAGCCCTGGCGCTGCTTGTGGCGCAGGTTCTCGCAGATGACCATGACGCGACCGTGCCGGCGGATCACCTTGCACTTGTCGCAGATCTTCTTCACGCTCGGGTTGACCTTCATGGCTTCTCTCTTGGGGCCGCGGGGCTGGCTTACTTGTAGCGGTAGACGATCCGACCGCGAGTCAGGTCGTAGGGCGAGAGCTCCACGACAACCCGGTCGTCCGGCAGGATCCGGATGTAGTGCATCCGCATCTTGCCGCTGATGTGCGCCAGGACCTTGTGGCCGTTGTCCAGCTCGACCCGGAACATGGCGTTCGGGAGCGATTCGACAACCGTGCCCTCGATCTCGATGGCACCATCCTTCTTCGGCATAGCCTCCGCGTTTCGGTCTCGTACTGTGCGTCACGCATGGAACAGCCCACGGCAGTGATCGTTCCGGGGGCCGACGGGCGAGTCTACGTCACGCGAGTCGGCAGGGCGAAATCGGGCCGGTCCGCGGGTCAAGCCGGTGCGGCTGCCCGAATTGCGCCGATTCGTTCCTTCCCCCCGTCGAGGGCGGTCAACACCCACGGCCCGTCCTCGGTGACGGTGAACGTGTGTTCGAAATGGGCGGAGAACTTCCCGTCGACGGTGCTGACGGTCCAGCCGTCCGCGAGCGTCCGCGTCCGACGGTCCCCGAGGTTGATCATGGGCTCCACCGCGAGGACGAGACCCGGGCGGATCTTCTCCAGCCGGTCGGCCACCGAGTAGTTCGGCACCTGCGGCGGCATGTGCATCTCGCTGCCGATGCCGTGCCCGACGTACTCCTCGACGATCCCGTAGTCGCCCTGGCTCTCGACGTAGGCCTGAATCGCGTCACCGATGTCGTTGATCCGGCCGGTGAGGGTGGCCGCCGCCATCCCCCGCCACAGCGACTCCTCGCACACGCGCAGCAGCTCGAGGTGCTCGGGCGCCACGTTCCCGACCGGGATCGTGAGCGCCGCGTCACCGTGCCAGCCGTCGACGATCGCGCCGCAGTCGATCGAGACGACGTCGCCGTCCCGGATCACCCGCGGCCCGGGGATGCCGTGGACGACCTCGTCGTTGACCGACGTGCACAGCGTCGCCGGGAAGTCCTGGACCCCCGGACCACCCGGGACGCCGATGAACGACGGGATGCCGCCCGCGGCGCGGATGTTCTTCTCCGCGATCGCGTCGAGGTCCTTGGTGGTCATGCCCGGCTCGACGCTGGTGCGCAGCAGCTCGAGGGTCTCCCCCACGAGCAGGCCGGCCACCCGCATCTTCTCGATCTGCTCGGGCGTCTTGTACTCGATCCCGCGCCGCCGTCGGAACACGTCGGCCCCTCAGCTCTCCATGCGGTGCAGCGCGGCGATCGCCCGCTCGGTGACGTCCTCGACCGTGCCGGTCGCGTCGACCCCGACGAGGATCGAGCGGTCGGCGTAGTAGTCGACGATCGGCGCGGTCTGCTCGTTGTAGACCTCCAGCCGGTGCCGGATGGTCGATTCCTTGTCGTCGTCGCGCTGGAACAGCGCACCCGAGCACCGGTCGCAGACGTCCTCGACCGTGGTCGGGTCGAACTCGACGTGCCAGATCTGGCCGCAGTCCCGGCAGGTGCGCCGGCCGGCGAGACGCCGGACGACCTCCTCGTCGTCGACGACGAGCTCCATGACCATGTCGAGGCCACTGCCCATCTCGTCGAGCATCGCGTCGAGGACCTTGGCCTGGGCCACGTTCCGGGGGAACCCGTCGAGCAGGTACCCGTTCTCCGCGTCGGGCTCGCTGATGCGGTCCTTCACCATGGCGATGGTGATCTCGTCCGGGACGAGGTCGCCGGCGTCCATGTACTTCTTGGCCTCAGCGCCGAGCGGCGTTCCCTGGCTGACGTTCTTGCGGAAGATGTCACCGGTCGAGATCTTCGGGATCGACAGGTGCGCCGCGATGAACTCCGCCTGGGTACCTTTCCCCGCGCCCGGGGGACCCACAAGGACGATGCGCATCTACCGCAGGAATCCCTCGTAATTGCGCTGCTGCAGCTGGCTCTGGATCTGCTTCACGGTGTCCAGGCCGACCCCGACGATGATGAGGATGCTCGCACCACCGAACGGGAACTGCTGCGTCGCGCTGCTGCCGAGAATGCCGATCGCCACCATCGGAATGAGCGCGATGACGCCCAGGTAGAGCGCACCCGCGGTGGTGATCCGGTTGAGCACGTAGTCGAGGTACTCCTCGGTCGGCCGGCCCGCCCGGATGCCCGGGATGAAGCCGCCGTACTTCTTCATGTTGTCCGCGAGCTCCTTCGGGTTGAAGGTGATCGCGACGTAGAAGAAGGCGAAGAAGACGATCAGGACGAAGAACGAGGCCATGTAGATCGGGTGGTCCCCGGTCGTGAAGTACTTCTGGATCCAGAGGGCCCAGCCACTGTTCTTGTCGTCCGAGATCTGGGTCGCCAGCGCCGGCAGGTAGAGCAGCGACGAGGCGAAGATGACCGGGATGATGCCGGCCTGATTGACCTTCAGCGGGATGTAGGTGCTGGTCCCGCCGTACATGCGGCGGCCGATCATCCGCTTGGCGTACTGCACCGGGATGCGGCGTTGCGCCTGCTCGACGAACACGACCGCGGCGACGAGCACGAGACCGGCGGCGCAGACGCAGATGAAGACGAACCAGCCCTCGACGACCTTGATCTGCCACAGCTGCTGCGGGAAGGTCGCGGCGATCTGCGTGAAGATCAGGACGGACATGCCGTTGCCGACGCCCTTGTCCGTGATCATCTCGCCCATCCACATGATCACGCCGGTGCCGGCGGTCATGATGGCGACCATCGTGACGATCCCGAACCAGCCGATGTCCTCGTGGATCAGCGGCAGGTCACAGCCCTGGAGCAGTCGTCCGGGCTGACGCGCGATCGCGATCAGGGCGGTCGACTGCAGGATCGCGAGCGCGATCGTCAGGTACCGGGTGTACTGCGTCAGCTTCGCCGTGCCGGCCTGGCCCTCCTTCTTGAGGGTCTCCAGGCGTGGAATGACCACGACGAGCAGCTGAATGATGATGCTCGCCGTGATGTACGGCATGATCCCGAGCGCGAAGATCGCCAGCTGGAGCAGCGCCCCGCCCGAGAACAGGTTGATCAGGCCGTAGATCCCACCCTCGTCCAGCGCCGGTTCCAGGCAGGTGTTGATGGCCTGGGTGTCCACCCCCGGCGTCGGCACCTGCGAGCCCAGACGGAAAAGCAGGATGATGCCGAGGGTGAACAACAGCTTCTTGCGCAGGTCAGGCGTACGAAACGCCTGGGCGAACGCGGTGAGCACGTTTCCTCCTGCGCGGACTTACGGGGCGGGTGTGCGGCCTGGCGGGGTCGGGACTCGTACGGAGGCTAACTCACGGACCGCTCAGGCGAGCGGCGTGACCGTGCCGCCGGCGCCCGTGATCTTCTCCCGAGCCGAACCCGAGACCGCGTGCACCGTCACCTGCAGCGCCACGGAGAGCTCCCCTGTTCCCAGGATCTTGACCGGGGAGTTCTTCCGCACCGCGCCCTTCGCGATCAGGTCGTCGACCGTGACCTCGCCGCCGGACGGGTAGAGCGCCGCCAGCTTGTCGAGATTGACAACCTGGTACTCGGTCCGGAACGGGTTGGTGAAGCCGCGCAGCTTGGGCAGCCGCATGTGCAGCGGCATCTGCCCACCCTCGAACCGGGCCGGGACCTGGTAGCGGGCCTTCGTGCCCTTGGTACCGCGGCCGGCCGTCTTGCCCTTGGAGCCCTCACCGCGACCCACGCGGGTCTTCGGCTTGTGGGCACCCGGGGCCGGGCGCAGGTGGTGAACCTTGAGCGTCATGGACCTAGACCTTCTCTACCGTGACGAGGTGCCGCACGGCGTTGATCATGCCGAGCGTGACGGGATCGTCCTCGCGGATGACCTCCTGGGAGATCTTGCGGAGGCCGAGCGAGCGCAGGGTGTCGCGCTGGTTCTGCTTGCCGCCGATGACGGAGCGGACCTGGGTGATCTTCAGCTGAGCCATCTCAGGCCCCCGTTCCCGCCGCCCGGGCGCGGAGCATCGCCGGCGGAGCGACGTCCTCCAGGGGCAGGCCACGACGGGCTGCCACCGCCTCCGGCTTCTCCAGCCGGCGCAGCGCGTCGACCGTGGCGTGAACGATGTTGATCGAGTTGTCCGAGCCCAGCGACTTGCTCAGGATGTCGTGGACGCCGGCGCACTCCAGGACGGCGCGGACCGCACCGCCGGCGATGACGCCGGTACCCGGGCTGGCCGGGCGCAGCATGACCACGCCGGCGGCCTTCTCACCCTGGACGGGGTGCGGGATGGTGCCCTGGATCCGCGGGACCTTGAAGAAGTTCTTCTTGGCCTCCTCGACACCCTTGGCGATCGCCGCGGGCACCTCCTTGGCCTTGCCGTAGCCGACGCCCACGGTGCCGTCACCGTCGCCGACGACGACCAGCGCGGTGAAGCTGAAGCGCCGGCCACCCTTCACGACCTTGGCGACGCGGTTGATGTCGACGACGCGCTCGACGAACGCGCTCTTCTCCTGCGAGCCGCCGCCGCGACGGTCGTCGCGACGATCGCGACGGTCGCCGCCACCGCCCTGGCCGCCGCCGGCCCCGCCACCGGGGCCTCGACGCTGTTGACCGGGCATCAGAACTCCAATCCAGACTCGCGGGCGCCGTCGGCGAGCGCGGCGATCCGGCCGTGGTAGCGGTTGCCACCCCGGTCGAAGACCACCGCAGAGACTCCCGCGGCCTTCGCACGCTCGGCGACGAGCTCGCCGACCTTGCGCGCCTTTTCCGTCTTGTCGCCCGCTGCGGTCCGCAGCGAGGCGTCCATGGTCGAGGCCGACGCCAGGGTCACGCCGGCGGTGTCGTCCACCACCTGCGCCACCATGTGGCGGCTGGACCGGTTCACGACGAGACGCGGACGCGTCGCCGTGCCGGAGACCTTCTTGCGGACCCGAAGGTGACGGCGCTTGCGGGCCACCCCCTTGCGGGAGATGCCCTTGCCGATCTTGACGCTGACAGCCATGGCTACTTGCCAGCCTTTCCGACCTTGCGGCGAATGACCTCGCCGGCGTAGCGCACACCCTTGCCCTTGTACGGGTCGGGCTTGCGCAGCTTGCGGATGTTCGCGGCGACCTCACCGACGAGCTGCTTGTCGATCCCGGCGACCGAGAACCTGGTCGGGGACTCGACGGCGAAGGTGATGCCAGGAGGCGCCTCGACGGGGACCGGGTGGCTGAAGCCCAGTGCGAACTCCAGACCGGAGCCCTTCGGCTGGACGCGGTAGCCGACGCCCGCGATCTCCATCTTCTTCTCGTAGCCCTGGGTCACGCCGATCACCATGTTGTTGATCAGCGTGCGAGTCAGGCCGTGGCGCGACCGCGAGTCGCGGTCGTCGTCCGGACGCGTGACGGTGAGGACGTTGTCCTCACCCTTCTCGACCGTGATGGGCGAGACCACGGTGTGCGTGAGGGTGCCCTTGGGGCCCTTCACGGTGATCTCCGAGCCCGCGATGGTCACCTCGACGCCGGACGGGATCGGGATCGGAAGCCTGCCGATTCGCGACATGTGGTGCTCCTCCTCCCGTTACCAGACGTAGGCGAGGACTTCCCCGCCCACACCCTGCTTGACGGCCTGCTTGTCGGTCAGCAGGCCGGACGACGTCGAAATGATGGCCACGCCGAGGCCACCGAGGACCTTGGGCATGCCCGTCGACTTGGCGTAAACGCGCAGACCCGGCTTCGAGATGCGGCGCAGGCCGGCGATGGCACGCTCCCGGCTCGGGCCGTACTTCAGCTCGAGCGTGAGGCGCTTGCCGGGGACACCCTCGACCTCGTCGACGGTCCAGCCGGCGATGTAGCCCTGCTGCTGCAGGATCTCCGCGATGTGCGACTTGATCTTGCTGTAGGGCATCGACACGGTGTCGTGGTACGCGGTGTTCGCGTTGCGCAGGCGCGCGAGCATGTCCGCGATCGGATCGGTCATCGTCATGTCGGCTCCCCCTTACCAGCTGCTCTTCGTGACACCGGGCAGCTCGCCGCGGTGGGCCATGGTGCGCAGGCACACGCGGCAGAGGCCGAACTTGCGGTACACCGAGTGCGGACGACCGCACCGCTGGCACCGGGTGTAGGCGCGCACGGCGAACTTCGGCTTGCGCGCCGCCTTGGCGATCAAAGACTTCTTGGCCATGAGGTCGGGTCTCCTTACCGCGTCTCGGCGAACGGGAAGCCGAGGTGACGCAGCAGCGCGCGACCCTCGTCGTCGTTGGTGGCCGTCGTGACCACCGTGATGTCCATGCCGCGAACGCGGTCGGTCTTGTCCTGGTCGATCTCGTGGAACATCGACTGCTCGTTCAGGCCGAACGTGTAGTTGCCGCGGCCGTCGAACTGCTTCGGCGAGAGACCACGGAAGTCGCGGATGCGGGGCAGCGCGACCGACAGCAGACGGTCGGTGAACTCCCACATGCGGTCGCCGCGCAGCGTGACGTGCGCGCCGATCGGCATGCCCTCGCGGAGCTTGAACTGCGCGATCGACTTGCGGGCCTTGGTGACCTGCGGCTTCTGGCCGGTGATGGCCTCCAGGTCGCGGACGGCGCCGTCGATCAACTTGGAGTCGCGGGCCGCCTCGCCCACGCCCATGTTCACCACGACCTTCACCAGGCGCGGGATCTGCATGACGTTCGCGTAGTTGAAGTCGTTCTGCAGCGCGGGGACGATCTCCTCGCGGTACCGCAGCTTGAGGCGGGCCGGAATCTTCTCGACGCGCTCTTCGGTGGCCGTCATCAGATGTCCTTCCCCGTGCGCTTGGAGACCCGGACCTTGCGGCCCTCCTCGTCGCGGCGATAGCCGACGCGGGTGGGCAGGTGGTCCTCGGGGTCGACGAGCATCACGTTGGAGACGTGGATCGGCGCCTCCTGGGTGACGATGCCGCCGCTCTGAGCGCCGCGGAGGCCGGTGGTCACCTTGGTGTGCTTCTTGATCCGGTTGACGCCCTCGACGAGGACCTTGTCAGCCTCGGGGTAGGCCTGGATGACCCGGCCGCGGACGCCGCGGTCCTTGCCGGAGATCACCTGGACGGTGTCGCCCTTCTTGATCTTCATAGGTCAGAGCACCTCCGGAGCGAGCGAGATGATGCGCATGAAGCGCTTGTCCCGCAGCTCGCGGCCGACCGGGCCGAAGATGCGCGTGCCGCGCGGGTCCCCGCCGTCCTTGATGATCACGGCCGCGTTCTCGTCGAAGCGGATGTAGGAGCCGTCGCCGCGGCGACGCTCCTTGGTGGTCCGGACGATGACCGCCTTGACGACCTCGCCCTTCTTCACCCCGCCGCCCGGGATCGCGTCCTTGACGGTGGCGACGATGATGTCGCCGATGCCCGCGTAGCGCCGACCGGAGCCGCCGAGAACGCGGATGCAGAGAAGTTCCTTCGCACCCGTGTTGTCGGCGACGCGCAGTCGCGACTCCTGCTGGATCACTGCCTACTCCTGGTTGTCGTGCCGGTTCTCAGGGGCGCCGGTGGCGGCTGAGCCTGGCCGAACTGTGTAGCTCCGGACGTTCTCGGTCACTTGGCCTTTTCGAGGATCTCGACCACGCGCCACCGCTTGGTGGCGGACAGCGGCCGGGTCTCGGCGAGGAGAACGCGGTCGCCGACGCCGGCCTCGTCGTTCTCGTTGTGGGCCTTCAGCTTGTTGGTGCGGCGGATGACCTTGCCGTAGAGCGGGTGCTTGACCCGGTCCTCGACAGCCACGACGACCGTCTTCTGCATCTTGTCGCTGACCACGAGGCCCTCACGGACCTTGCGGAAGCCGCGCTGGGTGGACTCACTCATCAGGCAACGCCCTCGAACGTCGTGATGCCGAGCTCGCGCTCACGCATCGTCGTGTAGATCCGTGCGATCTCCTTCTTGATCGCACGCAGCCGGCCGTGGCTCTCCAGCTGACCGGTGGCGGCCTGGAAGCGGAGGTTGAACAGCTCCTCCTTGGCCTCCTTGAGCTTGCTGAGCAGCTCGGCGTCGTCGAGCTCACGCAGCGCAGCGGCGGCCTTGTTGGTCGGCGAGGTGGTCGCCGGCGTCGTCTCCTCAGCCATCAGCCCTGCACCCCCTCGCGGGTGACGAACCGGCACTTCATCGGCAGCTTGTGGATCGCGCGGCGCATGGCCTCGCGAGCGATGGGCTCCGGAACGCCGGACAGTTCGAACATCACACGACCCGGCTTGATGTTCGCGACCCACCACTCCGGCGAACCCTTGCCGGAACCCATGCGGGTCTCGGCAGGCTTCTTGGTCAGCGGGCGGTCCGGGTAGATGTTGATCCAGACCTTGCCGCCACGCTTGATGTGGCGGGTCATCGCGATACGGGCCGACTCGATCTGACGGTTGGTCACGTAGGCCGGCTCGAGAGCCTGGATGCCGAAGTCACCGAACGCGACCGTGTTGCCGCCCTTGGACGCGCCGTGGCGGTCCGGGTGGTGCTGCTTACGGTGCTTGACGCGACGTGGGATCAGCACGGTTCAGCTCTCCCCTCCCGCGCCCTCGGGCGCGGACGCAGCCTCGGCCGGAGCCGTGGTGGTGGCAGTGGGCTCGGTGGCGGGCGCCGACTCGACGGCCGGGCCACGACCCGGGCGCTCGCCGCGCCGCGGACGACGGTCCGGACGGCTGCGGGCGCCGGCGGCGGCCGCAGCGCGCTGCTGGGCCTCGCGCTCGGCGCGGGTGCCGGTGACGTCACCCTTGTAGATCCACACCTTCACGCCGATGCGGCCGAAGGTCGTGCGCGCCTCGAAGAAGCCGTAGTCGATGTCCGCGCGCAGCGTGTGCAGCGGGACGCGACCCTCGCGGTAGAACTCCGAGCGCGACATCTCGGCGCCACCGAGGCGGCCCGAGCACTGGACCCGGATGCCCTTGGCGCCGGCCTTGGTGGCCGACTGCAGCGCCTTGCGCATCGCACGGCGGAACGCGACACGGGAGGCCAGCTGCTCCGCCACGCCCTGCGCGACGAGCTGCGCGTCGACCTCCGGGTTCTTCACCTCGAGGATGTTGAGCTGAACCTGCTTCGAGGTGAGGTTCTCCAGGCGGGTGCGGATGTTGTCCGCCTCCGCGCCCTTGCGGCCGATGACGATGCCCGGACGCGCGGTGTGGATGTCGACGCGGACCCGGTCGCGGGTGCGCTCGATCTCGACCTTGGAGATCCCGGCCCGCTCCATGCCCTTGGTGAGCATGCGACGGATCGCGACGTCTTCCTTCACGTAGTCCGCGTAGAGCTTGTCGGCGTACCAGCGGCTCTTGAACTCGCTGGTGATGCCGAGCCGGAACCCGTGCGGATTGACCTTCTGGCCCACTATCGGGTCCCTCCCTTGCCAGCGGCGACTTTGGAGCCGCCATTCGACGCAGTGGACGTCACGACGATCGTCACGTGCGAGCTGCGCTTGCGGATGCGGTAGGCGCGGCCCTGGGCGCGCGGACGGAACCGCTTCATCGTCGGGCCCTCGTCCACGTACGCCTCGCTGATCACCAGCGTGCGCGGGTCGAGGTTGAAGTTGTTCTGCGCGTTGGCGATGGCGCTGGCGAGCACCTTGCCGACCGGCTCGCTCGCGGCCTGCGGCGAGAACGCGAGCAGTGCCTGCGCCTCGGCGGCCGGCAGCCCGCGGATCATGTCGACGACACGACGGGTCTTCATCGGCGCGATTCGCAGGTGCCGGACGCGCGCAACGGCGCTGTCGGGCCTGCCCCCACTCAATGTGGATGCCATCGCTATCCCTCAGTTCTCTCTACTCAGCTCTCGGCGGCTCTTAGCGGCGGCGGGACTTGCGGTCGTCCTTCTCGTGACCGCGGAACGTCCGGGTCGGCGCGAACTCGCCGAGCTTGTGACCGACCATCGACTCGGTGACGAAGACCGGCACGTGCTTCCGGCCGTCGTGCACGGCGATCGTGTGACCGAGCATCTCGGGCACGATCATCGACCGGCGCGACCAGGTCTTGATGACGTTCTTGGTGCCCTTCTCGTTCTGCACCTCGACCTTCTTGGCGAGGTGGTCGTCGACGAAGGGACCCTTCTTCAGGCTGCGGGGCATTACTTACGACCCTTTCCGGTCTTGCGACGACGGACGATCATCGAGTCGCTGGCCTTCTTCTCGGCGCGGGTACGGCCCTCGGGCTTGCCCCACGGGCTGACCGGGTGGCGACCACCGGAGGTCTTGCCCTCACCACCACCGTGCGGGTGGTCCACCGGGTTCATGACGACACCACGGACGGTCGGGCGCTTGCCCTTCCACCGCATGCGGCCGGCCTTGCCCCAGTTGATGTTCGACTGCTCGGCGTTGCCGACCTCGCCGACCGTCGCGCGGCAGCGCGCGTCGACGTTGCGGATCTCGCCCGACGGCATGCGGAGCTGCGCGAAGCGCCCCTCCTTGGCCACGAGCTGCACGCTGGTCCCGGCCGAGCGGGCGATCTTCGCGCCGCCGCCGGGCCGGAGCTCGATGGCGTGGATGACCGTACCGACAGGGATGTTGCGCAGCGGCAGGTTGTTGCCGGGCTTGATGTCCGCCCCGGGACCCGTCTCGATGCGGTCGCCCTGACTGAGCTTGGTCGGGCAGATGATGTAGCGCTTCTCCCCGTCCGCGTAGTGCAGGAGCGCGATGCGCGCGGTGCGGTTCGGGTCGTACTCGATGTGCGCGACCTTGGCCGGCACCCCGTCCTTGTCCGCCCGACGGAAGTCGATGACGCGGTAGGCGCGCTTGTGGCCACCACCCTGGTGACGGGTGGTGATCCGGCCGGCGTTGTTGCGGCCGCCCTTGCTGTGCAGCGGGCGGACCAGCGACTTCTCCGGCGTGGAGCGCGTGATCTCGACGAAGTCGGCGACGGAGGCGCCGCGGCGACCCGGCGTGGTCGGCTTGTACTTACGGATACCCATGGCTAGCTGACCGGCCCTCCGAAGATGTCGATCCGGTCGCCCTCGGCAACCGTCACGATCGCGCGGCGGGTGGCGTTGCGCTGGCCGTAGCCGAAGCGGGTGCGCTTGCGCTTGCCCTGCCGGTTGATGGTGTTGACGCCGGTGACCTTGACGCCGAAGACCTTCTCGACCGAGATCTTGATCTCGGTCTTGTTGGCGTCCGGGTGCACCAGGAACGTGTACTTGTTCTCGTCGAGAAGGCCGTAGCTCTTCTCGGAGATCACGGGCGCGAGCAGGATGTCGCGCGGGTCCTTGTAGGTCGAGCTCATGCCGACACTCCTTCAGCGGCCGCAGCCTTCTTCCCGCCCGAGAGGAACGCCTCGAGCGCGCCCTGCGTGAAGACGATGTCGTCGGCGCAGAGGACGTCGTAGGTGTTCAGCTGGTCCGGGGCGATGACGTGGACGCCGGGGACGTTGCGGACGCTCTTCCACCCGACCAGGTCGGTGCGCTCGACGACCACCAGCGCCTTGCCGGCGTCGCCCACGTGGGAGAGGGCCTCGACCGCGGCGCGGGTCGACGGGGTCTCCCCCGCGACGAGCGACGCGAGCACGTGCACCTTGCCGCCCCGGGCCCGGTCGGTGAGGGCACCACGCAGGGCGGCGGCCTTCATCTTCTTCGGGGTCCGCTGCGAGTAGTCCCGCGGCACGGGACCGTGCACGACGCCACCGCCGGTGAACTGCGGCGCGCGGGTCGAACCCTGACGGGCGCGACCGGTGCCCTTCTGGCGGTACGGCTTCTTGCCACCACCGGAGACCTCGCCGCGGTTCTTGGTCTTGTGCGTGCCCTGACGCGCGGCGGCCTGCTGCGCCACCACGACCTGGTGGATCAGCGGGATGTTCACGGTGACGTCGAAGATCTCCGCAGGGAGTTCGACGCTGCCGGACTTGCTGCCGTCCGGCGAGACGACATCAACGGACTGGGTGCCGGAGCTCACTTCAGCTCACCCTTCGAGGGGTTGCCCTTGGCGGGCGTCTTGACGAGCACGAGGCCGCCGGCCGGACCGGGGACCGCGCCCTTGACGAGGATCAGGTTGTTCTCGGGGTCCACCGCGTGGACGGTCAGGTTCTGGGTGGTGGTCCGGACGTTGCCCATCCGGCCGGCCATCCGCAGGCCCTTGAACACGCGCGCCGGGGTGGCGCAGGCGCCGATCGAACCCGGCGAGCGGTGCTTGCGCTGGGTGCCGTGCGCCGCGCCGAGGCCCTTGAAGCCGTGACGCTTCATGACACCGGCGGTGCCCTTGCCCTTGCTGGTGCCGACGATGTCGACCAGCCCGCCCTCTTCGAAGACGTCGACGGTCAGCTCCTGGCCGACCTCGAAGCTGCCCGCGTCGTCGGTGCGGATCTCGGCCACGTGCCGGCGCGGGGTGACCCCGGCCTTGCGGAAGTGGCCACCCTCCGGCTTGTTCACCTTGCGCGGGTCGATCTCCCCGAAGCCCAGCTGGACCGCGGAGTAGCCGTCACCCTCCGGGGAACGGACGGCGGTGACCACGCACGGGCCCGCCTTGACCACGGTGACGGGGACGACCCGCCCGCGGGCGTCGAAGACCTGGGTCATGCCCAGCTTCTCGCCCAGCAGTCCGCGAACGTTCATGGTGATGCCTCCCCTCCGGGTCTAAAGCTTGATCTCGATGTCGACGCCGGCCGGCAGGTCGAGACGCATGAGCGAGTCGACGGTCTTCGGCGTCGGGTCGAGGATGTCGATGAGGCGCTTGTGCGTGCGCATCTCGAAGTGCTCGCGCGAGTCCTTGTACTTGTGCGGCGACCGAATCACGCAGAACACGTTCTTCTCGGTCGGCAACGGCACCGGGCCGGCCACGTGAGCACCAGTACGCGTCACCGTGTCGACGATCTTGCGCGCCGAGGAATCGATGACCTCATGGTCATAGGCCTTGAGCCGGATGCGGATCTTCTGTCCCGCCATGGCAGGGTCGCCGTCCTTCAATCTGCTTGCGTTCGAAAAATCATGGTCACCGACCCCCGAGGTCGGGTGTGTCGGCCGTCTGGGCAACCTGCGTAGTCTGCCCCAGCCTCACCGATGCGCCAAATCGGCGCGTGTCGAGCGGGCCCGAGTCGGAGAGACCGACACGCACTTCGTCGGTCTCTCCGACTCGCCGCCGAGACGAAGTCTCGGCGGAACAAGCTCTTGCTCTTGTCCTTAGTTCTCTTGCGGGGGGTGTGGGGGGCGCAGCCCCCCACTGTCTACTTGATGATCTTGATGACCTTGCCGGCGCCCACGGTGCGGCCACCCTCGCGGATCGCGAAGTTGAGGCCCTCCTCCATGGCGATCGGCTGGATCAGGGACACCTTCATCTGGGTGTTGTCGCCCGGCATGACCATCTCGGTGCCCTCGGGCAGCTCGACGACGCCGGTGACGTCCGTGGTGCGGAAGTAGAACTGCGGCCGGTAGTTCTGGAAGAACGGCGTGTGCCGGCCACCCTCGTCCTTGCTCAGGATGTAGACCTGGGCCTCGAACTCGGTGTGCGGGGTCGTGCTGCCCGGCTTGATGATGACCTGGCCGCGCTCGACGTCCTCGCGCTTGATGCCACGGAGGAGCAGACCGACGTTCTCACCGGCCTGGCCCTCGTCGAGCAGCTTGCGGAACATCTCGATGCCGGTGACGGTCGTCGACTGCTTCTCCGGCCGGATACCGATGATGTCGACCTGCTCGTTGACCTTGAGCACGCCGCGCTCGATGCGGCCGGTGACGACGGTGCCGCGACCGGTGATGGTGAAGACGTCCTCGACGGGCATGAGGAACGGCTTGTCGATCTCACGCTCGGGCTGCGGGATGGACTCGTCCACGGCCTTCATCAGGTCCTGAACGCTCTGCACCCACTTCGGGTCGCCCTCGAGCGCCTTGAGCGCCGAGACCGGAACCACCGGGAGGTTGTCGCCGTCGAACTCGTAGCTCGACAGGAGCTCGCGGACCTCGAGCTCGACGAGCTCCATGATCTCGGGGTCGTCGACCATGTCGGACTTGTTGAGCGCGACGACGATCGCCGGGACACCGACCTGACGGGCCAGGAGCACGTGCTCCTTGGTCTGCGGCATCGGGCCGTCGGTGGCGGCGACGACGAGGATCGCGCCGTCCATCTGGGCCGCACCGGTGATCATGTTCTTGATGTAGTCGGCGTGGCCGGGGCAGTCGACGTGCGCGTAGTGGCGAGCGTCGGTCTGGTACTCGACATGGGCGATCGAGATTGTGATGCCGCGGGCCTTCTCCTCCGGCGCCTTGTCGATCTCGTCGAACGGCGTGTACGGGTTCAGGTCCGGGTACTGGTCGTGCAGCACCTTGGTGATCGCCGCGGTCAGAGTGGTCTTCCCGTGGTCGATGTGGCCGATCGTGCCGATGTTGACGTGAGGCTTGGTCCGCTCGAACTTGGCCTTCGCCACTGGACTCTCCTTCAGGACTTGTTCTTCAGGTACGTGCGCACTGTCTTCGGGGGTGCACGGAGGGCCGGAGCCTCCCGTGGGTCGAGCTACTTACTCGCCGCGAGCCTTCTTCACAATCTCGTCCGCCACGTTGCGCGGCACTTCGGCGTACGAGTCGAACTGCATCGTGTAGTTCGCACGCCCCTGGGTCTTGCTCCGGAGATCCCCGACGTAACCGAACATCTCCGACAACGGCACGAGCGCACGAACGACGCGCATGCCGAAAGCTTCCTCCATGGCCTGGATCTGACCACGGCGGGAGTTCAGGTCGCCGATGACGTCACCCATGTAGTCCTCGGGCGTACGCACCTCGACGCTCATCATCGGCTCGAGAAGAACCGGGTCGGCCTTGCGGGCGGCCTCCTTGAAGGCCATCGAGCCCGCGATCTTGAAGGCCATTTCCGAGGAGTCGACCTCGTGGTAGCCACCGTCGAGCAGGGTCACCTTGACGTCGACCATCGGGTAGCCGGCGAGCACGCCGAACTCCATGGCCTCCTGGCAACCGGCGTCGACCGAGGGGATGTACTCCCGCGGGATACGGCCACCGGTGACCTTGTTCTCGAACTCGTACCCGCCGTCGCCGCCGCCGGTCGGCTCGATCGCGATCTGGACCTTCGCGAACTGGCCGGAACCACCAGTCTGCTTCTTGTGGGTGTAGTCGTAGCGCTCGACGGCCTTGCGGATCGTCTCGCGGTAGGCGACCTGGGGCTTGCCGACGTTCGCCTCGACCTTGAACTCGCGGCGCATGCGGTCGACGAGCACCTCGAGGTGCAGCTCGCCCATGCCGGCGATGATCGTCTGGCCGGTGTCCTCGTCGGTCCGGACCTGGAAGGTCGGGTCCTCCTCGGCCAGGCGCTGGATGGCGACACCCAGCTTCTCCTGGTCGCCCTTGGACTTCGGCTCGATCGCGACCGAGATGACCGGGGCCGGGAACGTCATCGACTCCAGGATCACCGGGGCCTCGGGGCCGCACAGCGTGTCACCGGTCGTCGTGTTCTTCAGACCCATGACCGCGACGATGTGGCCGGCGGTGACCTTCTCGATCTCCTCACGCTTGTTCGCGTGCATCTGGTAGATCTTGCCGATCCGCTCCTTGTTCCCCTTGGTGCTGTTCAGCACCTGGGTGCCCGCGGTGAGCGTGCCGGAGTAGACGCGGATGTAGGTCAGCTTCCCGAGGTGCGGGTCGCTCATGATCTTGAACGCCAGGGCCGAGAGCGGGGCGTCGTTCGCCGGCTCGCGCTCGATGACCTCGTCCTCCTTGCCGACCGCGTGGCCCTGCACGGCGCCGATGTCGAGCGGCGACGGCAGGTAGCGGACGACCGCGTCGAGCATGGGCTGCACACCCTTGTTCTTGAACGCGGTGCCGCACACGACCGGAGTGAGGTTGCCGGCGATCGTCGCCCGGCGGGTGCCGGCGATGATCTGCTCCTCGGTGGGCGAGGTGCCCTCGAGGTAGAGCTCCATGATCTCGTCGTCACCCTCGGCCAGGGTCTCGATGAGCCGGTCGCGCCACTCGCGCGCAGCCTCGAGGTGGGTGTCCGGGATGTCGACGGTCTCGTACATCTCGCCCTTGGCGGCCTCTTCCGGCCACATCAGGGCCTTCATGCCGACGAGGTCGATGACGCCCTTGAAGTCCGCCTCGGCGCCGATCGGGAGCTGCAGGACCAGCGGGGTCGCGTTCAACCGCGACACCAGCATGTCGACGCAGCGGTGGAACTCCGCGCCGACGCGGTCGAGCTTGTTGATGAAGCAGATGCGCGGGACGCCGTAGCGGTCCGCCTGACGCCACACGGTCTCGGACTGGGGCTCGACACCGGCGACACCGTCGAACACCGCGACCGCGCCGTCGAGCACGCGCAGGCTGCGCTCCACCTCGACGGTGAAGTCGACGTGGCCCGGGGTGTCGATGATGTTGATGGTGTGGCCGTCCCACTGGCAGGTGGTGGCCGCGGAGGTGATGGTGATCCCCCGCTCCTGCTCCTGCTCCATCCAGTCCATGACGGCGGCGCCCTCGTGGACCTCACCGATCTTGTAGGTGATGCCCGTGTAGAACAGGATGCGCTCGGTCGTCGTGGTCTTGCCCGCGTCGATGTGCGCCATGATCCCGATGTTGCGGACCGAGGCGAGGTCTACGCCGGCGGTGCTGACTGCCACTTGAGTTCGTTCCCCCTACTACCAGCGGTAGTGCGCGAAGGCCTTGTTGGACTCCGCCATCTTGTGGGTGTCCTCGCGTCGCTTGACGCTCGCGCCCAGGCCGTTGCTGGCGTCGAGAATCTCGTTCATGAGGCGCTCGGTCATGGTCTTCTCGCGGCGCGCGCGGGAGTACGTGATCAGCCAGCGCAGCGCGAGGGTGTTGGAGCGGCCGGCCTTGACCTCGACCGGGACCTGGTAGGTCGCGCCACCGACGCGGCGGCTGCGGACCTCGAGGGTCGGCTTGACGTTGTCGAGGGCGCGCTTGAGCGTGACGACCGGGTCGTTGCCGGTCTTCGCGCGGCAGCCCTCGAGGGCGCCGTAGACGGTGCGCTCGGCGACCGAGCGCTTGCCCGAGAGCAGCACCTTGTTGACCAGCTGGGTGACCAGCGGCGACTGGTAGACCGGGTCGACGATGACCGGGCGCTTAGGCGCGGGGCCCTTGCGAGGCATTAGGACTTCTCCTTCTTCGCGCCGTAGCGGCTGCGCGCCTGCTTGCGGTTCTTCACGCCCTGGGTGTCGAGCGAGCCGCGGATGATCTTGTAGCGCACACCCGGGAGGTCCTTCACACGGCCGCCACGCACGAGCACGATCGAGTGCTCCTGCAGGTTGTGGCCGACGCCGGGGATGTACGCCGTGACCTCGATCTGGCTGGTGAGGCGGACGCGAGCCACCTTGCGCAGCGCGGAGTTCGGCTTCTTCGGGGTCGTGGTGTAGACGCGGGTGCACACGCCGCGACGCTGGGGACAACCCTTCAGCGCAGGGGTCTTGGTCTTGGAGACCTTGTCCTGCCGGCCCTTCCGGACCAGTTGCTGGATGGTGGGCACCGCTTCTCCGTCTTCTTCGAGGTGTTGAGCTTCTCGCGGTCGCCGTCCGAACGGAGGCGACCCCCGCGGTCGGGTGTGTCGGACCCGTCCACACGTCCCTGCCGGAAAGAAATTCGACCGGGATGCGGTCCTGGCGACGAAGGCCGGCCGGACCGGAGACCGCGCAGGACGCTGGACGCACGCGCGCATGCCTGGGCGAGGCCCAGACACGAGGGGAGACCTTACCACCACGCGGGAAGCGGTCCAAAAGTGAATCCGCCTTCGGCTCTTGGAGGCCCTCACGAGAGCCGGTAGACCGTCCATCCCGGGTTCGAATAGGCGACCCGACCGGCCTTCGCAAGCGCGTCCAGGGCGTCGGTGTCGACGGTCCACTCCGCGCTCTCCTGCGCCTGAACGGCCAGGTAGTCGGGCGCGAACTTCCGTACGAGCGGGTCGTCCACGCGGCCGGCGAGCGCGGCGCGCATCGCCTCGAGGCGCTCGGTGTACGGGATCGAGAAGTTGTAGAGCCAGCCGATGTAGCCCGTGACGATCGGCCGTCCGCCGAGCGCGGAGATCGGGTTGTTCGGCCGGTCCGTGGTGAGAAACACGTCGTCGGGTTCGGTGGACTCCCGGACCCAGGCGGCCACGGCCTCGTCCTCCGGGCTCGCGAACCGGTCGGAGAGCCCGAACTCGTAGGTGATCGAGAGCGCCCCCGGGGCGGCGACGACCGCCGCGAGCGGGACCGCGGCCAGCAGCGTCCACCGCGAGGCCCGGTAGGCCAGCATCGCGAGGTAGCCCGCGAACAGCGCCCCCATGAAGTACACGTAGTAGAGAAGCTTGAGGTTGTCGTACTCGAACGGCTGGAACGCGTAGACCTGGCTGACGGCCAGCACCGCCAGGAACGGGACGCACCAGAGGAGCAGGCCGATCTCCCGCCGCCGGAGCAGCACGAGCGGGATGACGAGGAACAGCAGCCCCATCAGGCCGAAGTTGCGCCACCAGAACTCGCCGACCAGCTGCCCCTCCGGCTTCACCCACGCCCAGTGGAAGCGGCCGCCGGTGCCGTGATCGTTGGCGAGCTGCTGCCAGGCGAGCTGTGGCAGCGCGAGCACCAGCGCGAGCGCGAACGCCGCCAGCTGCGGCCGCGGCAGGCCGCGGCGGGCCAGGGCCGCCTCCCCCGTCAGCACGACCAGCACGCCCAGGCACACGAGGAAGCTGTGCGGGTGCGCCATCGGCAGCAGGCCGATCGCGACGCCGGCGATCAGCAGCAGCCGGGTGCTGACCGGCGAGGCCCCGCCGATGCGGGAGGCCTGCAGCAGGCGGAACACCACCAGCGCCACGCCCAGGCCGAACAGGATCGTCCGCTGCGGGAGCAGGGCGTGCGCGACGAGGTTGGTCACCTCGGCCCCGCTGTCGGACAGCGTCGTGTAGTCGCGCGGGAGGTCGCCGAGGAACTCGATCAGGCCCCGGTCGCTCTCGCGCCAGTCCGACCAGGCCTCGCTCAGACCCATCGCGCTGCCGGTGCAGAGGAACAGCACCAGCGTCGTGACGGCCGCGCCGAGGTGCTCGAAGAGCCGGAGCGAGAAGCCGAGCACCAGCTGGCAGATCGCGAGCGCGAGCAGGATCCCGGGCAGGAAGAAGCTCAGGTGCAGGCTCAGGCCGGAGCGCATCAGCAGCCCGGACAGCAGGTCGATGAGGAACGGGTAGGTCAGCCGCTCCCCGCTCGCGATCGGCAGGTCCATCGTCAGGGAGTCGGACTCCGCGACGTTGCTCGCGATCGCCGCGTGCACGCCGTAGTCCGCCCAGGACGAGCCCGCGCTGTAGATCCCGTCGTTCTCGCTGATCAGGCTGTGGGTCCAGAACAGCCGGCCCAGCCCGACGACCGTCACAGCCGTGACGGCGCCCCAGAGGATGCGGTCCCCGCGCGAGGCCAGGCGGGCGAACCCCTCCGCCCGCGGTCGGCGCGGCCACACCAGTGCCACCGCGCCGGCGGCCGCCGCGACGGTGGTCAGGACGATCGCCGAGACGACCGGCAGGACGAGGGCGAGCAGGAACGCCAGCCAGGTCCACCCGACGAGGCCGACCACGACGCTCATGGCGACGTACTCGAAGACGTAGAAACGCAGGGGCAGGCGCCACACCGCGGCGGCGCCGAACGCGAGCGCGGACGCGAGGAGCAGCAGCCCGGTCATCGCCGCCCCCGGGCCGGGCGGCTCACCGCCACGTGTTGAGCCACATGCGGTCCTGGAGTTGGGCGTCGGTCAGCGGGAATCCGTAGGTCAGCGGCGAGAACCACAGGAAGACGAGCAGGGCGAGCGCGACGATGCCGGCGTAGCCGATCAGCGACGCCCGGGAGGCGAAGCGCCAGGCCCGGCCCTCGGGCTCGTCCGCGACCGCGGAGTTGACGTTGCTCCGCGCCTCCACCGGGACCGGGTCGGGCACCCAGCGGGCGAGGATCCCGACGCCGTAGACCGCGAAGGCCAGGCTGAACAGCAGCGGGAAGAAGTAGTGGTAGAGGAACATCGGCCGGTCGATGAAGGCGAACGGCAGGTAGCTCCCGACGTACGCGACGACGAGCATCGCCAGGCGGCGGCGGTGCGGCCGGTACAGTGCCGGCATCAACGCCCAGGCGACGAGGGTCCCCGCCACCCCGACGAGCGTCCCCCACCAGACGACGGGGTTGCCGATCAGGTAGAGGTACCGGTGCTTGCCGCCGTCCTCCTCCGGACCCAGGTAGTAGTAGATCGACCGCTTCTCGAACGGCCAGACCTTCCAGTCCGACTGGTACGGGTGCGTCCGGTCCTTCAGCGCCTTCTCGTACTCGTGGGTGGCGCGCTGCATCTCGAAGAAGCTCGCGACCATGCCCATCGAGGCGTCGGAGTCGTAGTTCGGGTTGCCCCGCAGCGTGGCCTGGAACTCCTCGGACATGAACCGGTCGCCGTCGCCGCTGTTCGGCAGCAGCGGGGTGTGGATCGCGTAGGAGCCGAAGAACACCGCGAACGGCACGACGACCAGCACGGCCGCCTGGGCCAGCCAACGCCGCCACGGCACCCGATGCTGGACCGTCGTGACCAGGCCGATCAGGCCGACCGCCCCGAGGATGCACAGGCCGGTCACCTTCGTCGACACGCAGGCGCCGATCAGCAACGCCGCGACGGTGAGCAGGATCCAGTGTTTGCGTCCCGTACTGCGCCGGGCCGCGAGGAAGACGGTGATGCCCGCCATCCCGAAGAACAGCAGCATCGAGTCGAGCAGGATCAGCCGCGACTCCAGCGCGAGGGCGTTGTCGAGCAGGAGCGCGCTCGCCCCGAGCGTCGCGACCTTCCGGCCCGCGCCGAGCTCCTTGAGGAAGTAGTAGAAGACGACGATCAGCGCCGCGCCGGCCAGCGCCGGCAGCACGCGGAGTGCGACCGCGGGGTCCAGCGACTCCGGGGTGGGCGTCGCGCCCTCGGGCACGTCGTGCGCCGCGTCGATGCCGAGCAACTTGGCCCACCCGGCCAGCAGCAGCTTCGCGAGGGGAGGATGCGGGTCGAAGTAGTACGAACCGTCCGCGTAGCGCAGGGCGGCGTCGCGGAAGTAGACCTCGTCGAAGACGATCGCCCGCGGCCGGGTCAGCCACAGGAAGCGCGTGAGCACCGCAAGACCGGCGAGCACGTAGATTTCAGTCGGGACACGCAGCAACCGAGAAAGTATCCGGGCCGGGAATCCCTCGGCCGACGACGCCGTCGCGGACCGGGGGGTGGAAGCGTGCACCGACCCTCCTTCGCCCCGGCGTCGACACCGGAGGGCGCGTTGGACAGACTTTCCGACCGGCATCCGCACCGGATGTCCGCCATGCTTTCGAGCATTGTTGAGGACAGCCGACCGCAGACGAACGAGGGGGGCCTGTTGACGTCGCCGGCTCCCGTGCTCGACGTGGTCGTCCCGGTCTACAACGAGGAGATCGACCTCGAGCCCTGCGTGCGGCGCCTGCACGGCCACCTGGTCGAGAACCTGCCGTACACGTTCCGCATCACGGTCGCGGACAACGCGAGCACGGACACGACCCTCGAGCTCGCCGAGCGGCTGGCGACCGAGTACCCGCACGTGCGGGTGGTCCACCTGCCCGAGAAGGGCCGCGGCCGGGCGCTGCGCCAGGTGTGGCTGGAGTCCGACGCCCAGGTCCTCGCGTACATGGACGTCGACCTCTCGACCGACCTCGCCGGCCTGCTCCCGCTGATCGCGCCGCTGGTCTCCGGGCACTCCGACGTCGCGATCGGGACACGACTGCACCCGGGCTCGCGGGTCGTCCGCGGGGCCAAGCGGGAGTTCATCTCCCGCAGTTACAACCTGATGCTCCGCCACACCCTGTCGGCGAAGTTCAGCGACGCGCAGTGCGGGTTCAAGGCGATCCGCCACGACGTGGCCCAGGCCCTGCTCCCCCACGTCGAGGACAACGCCTGGTTCTTCGACACCGAGCTGCTCGTGCTCGCCGAGCGCGCCGGCCTGCGGATCCACGAGGTGCCGGTCGACTGGGTGGACGACCCGAACTCGACCGTGCACATCTACACGACGGCCCGCGACGACATCCGCGGCATCGTCCGGCTGATTCGCGCCTTCGCCCGCGGCAAGGTGCCCCTGCACGACCTGAGCGTCCAGCTCGGTCGTTCCCCGCTGGAGCCTGTCACGCCGGGCGTGCCCACCGGGCTGACCCGTCAGCTGGTCCGGTTCGCGGCCGTCGGGGTGCTCTCGACGCTCGCGTACATCCTGCTGTTCCTCGCCCTGCACTCCCCGCTGGGCGGTCAGGGCGCGAACGCGACCGCGCTGCTGATCACGGCCGTCGGCAACACCGCGCTGAACCGGCGGTTCACGTTCGGCATCCGCGGCCGGGCCCGGCAGGCGCAGCATCAGGCTCAGGGCCTGATCGTGTTCGCACTCGCCCTCGGTCTGACCAGCGGCACGCTCGCCCTGCTCCACGCCACGACCACCGATCCCGGGCGCAACCTCGAACTCGCCGTCACCGTGGCGGCGAACGCGATCGCCACCTTGATGCGGTTCCTGCTGCTCCGCCGCTGGGTGTTCCGCCGCACCTGATGACGCTCGAGGGGCTTCGCGACCGCACCACCGCCGCGCCGGGGGCGCGGGAGCTCCTCCTCCGGTGCACCCTGCTGTGCCTGGCGGCCCGCGCGGCGCTGCAGGTGATCGGGGTCGTCTCCGTCGACCGGCACGGCGGCGACTGGGTGGGCGCCTTCTTCGACCTGTGGTCGGCGTGGGACGCCCCGCACTACCTGCGACTGGCCGAGGTCGGGTACCGCCCCGAGGGCAGCGGCGGCGACGACCCGCTGTTCATCGTGTTCTTCCCCGGCTACCCCGCCGCCGTGGCCGTCGTGGACCTCCTGGTCGGCGACCTCGTGCTCGCGGGGCTGACCGTCTCGTTCGCCGCCGCCGTCGCCGCCTGCTACCTGCTGCACCGGGTGACCTTCGACTACGCGGGCCGGGCCGCCGCCGACCGGGCCGTCCTGCTCCTGCTCGCATCGCCCACGGGGTTCTTCCTGTTCGCGCCGTACACCGAGTCCCTCTTCCTCGTCGGGGCGCTCGGCGCCGCTCACGCGCTCCGCTCCGGACGGTGGCCGGTGGCGGCGGCGGCCGGGGCGTTGGCCACCGGCACGCGGGTGGTGGGCGTCGCGGTGCCGGCCGCGATGGCGTTCGTGGCTCTGCGTGCGGACGGAACGCCCGGCGTCCGGTTGCGCCGGCTGGCCTGGAGCGCCGCGGGCGGCGCCGGGTTGCTCATCTACCTGAGCATCAATCAGATCGTCCACGGCAGCCCGTTCCACTTCCTCGACGTCCAGCGGACCCACTGGCACCAGGAGCGGGTCTGGCCGTGGGTCCCGATCCGCGACGCGGTCGAGGGCCTCACCACCGAGGGCAACGACCACCTGCAGTTCGTCCTCGCGAGCCGCCTGGTGGCCGCGGCCGTCGTCGTCCTGCTGCTCGTGCTCGGCGCGCGGCTGCTGCGGGTCGGCGACCTGGTGTTCACCGTGGTCGCCTTCGCCGTCACGATGTCGGCGTCCTGGCTGATCAGCCTCCCCCGCTACGCCCTCGTGCTCTGGCCGCTGTTCGTCGTCCTCGCGCTGCGCACCGCCTCGCGCCGGGTGTTCGTCCCCGTGCTGGCCGCGAGCGTCCTCGTCCAGGGCTGGCTCTTCTACCGCTACGCCGGCGGCCAGTTCACCTACTGAGTCGCGTGCCGGTCGGGGGGTCGATCGGCTCCGAACACGACCGTGCCACGTCGTAGAACGCGTACACCTCGTCGCGGTACGCCTCGACGAAGTCCCCCGGGAACAGGCCGGGGTTGGCGTCGAACGCGGCGGTGCCCAGCTCGGCCGGGCCGACCTCCACGTAATCGACCCCCGAGCCGGCCAGCGCGCGGCAGGCGGCGGCGGAGTCCGCGGCGCCGTACACGGCGGCGATCCGCTGCTCACGCGGCCGGTGGTCGTAGCCCATGATCTCGGCCCACGGCCGGAAGCCGGCGAGATACACCTTCCGCCCGGCCAGCGTCGGAGTCGTGTACACCTCGCCGAACGCGGTCAGGAACACCGCGTCGGGCGCGGTCTCGTCGCGGATCCACTCCAGGGCCGCGGCCCGGTCCCCCACCACCTCGTAGCGCGGGTCGTTCTTCAGCGTCAGGTAGTCCAGGACGCCCGACGCCAGCAGGAGAGTGCCCGCGAGGGCCGCGGCCACCACCGCCACCGGCCGCGCGAGGCTCCACAACCACGTCACGAACCGCACGAAGGCGTAGGCGACGAACAGGTTGACGAGCAGCTCCCACAGGTTGAAGACCTTGTGGTTGTGGCCGCCGAGCTCCCGGCCGAACGCGACGACGTTGCCGAGCACGAACACCGACATCACGGCGACGAGAACCCGGCGCTCCCGCGGTCGGCACAGGACGGCCCCGGCGATCAGCAGCGGCAGCGCGACCCCGAGGTTCAGCCACCAGTAGCGCGCGAAGTCCCACCACGACCGGGGGTCCACCGGGTGAAAGTCCTCGACGAGGTAGCCCAGGTGGAACGAGACCGACCCGCCGGTGCCGAAGCCGCCGTTCAGCCAGACCAGCTGCGGGAACGCCACCACCGCCCCGGTCACCAGGAACGGCAGGGACCGGCGCAGCGCGCGGTGCAGCAGACACAACGCGCCGGCGAGCCCCAGCGCGACCACCACGACGATGCCGTTGAACCAGAACGCCCCGCCGACTCCGAGCCCGAGCCCGATCGCCGCCGTCCGACCGGCGAGCGGGCCGTCCTCGCGCCGGTCCGCCAGCAGTTCCGTCAGCAGCACCAGGACGGCGAACAGCACCACGACCAGAGCCACCATCAGGTGCGTCTGCGTCAGATAAGGGTTCAGCGTCATGAAGATCGAGATCTCGTCGCCGTTGTACGGCCCGCCGCCGTCGTAGCCGACGTGGTCCCAGAGGGTGCCGGGTCGTAGACCGTCCGCGCCCTCGGCCTCGAGGTACCGCAGGAACGCCAACGAGGAGTTCGTGGCGAACAGGACGGCCGCGATCACGCCGATCGCGCTCGACCGCCACAACAGCCGCCCGAACTCGACGAGCAGCACGCAGATCGCCGCGAAGGCGATCGCGCCGGGGACGTTGAACGCGAGACCGATCGGCAGACCCGCCCGCTCCAGCGTCCCGACGTAGAAGTCGAACCCGAAGTGGTAGCGGATCGGCTCACCCGCGAAGATCGGCAGCTCCGGCGGGAAGTTCGCGCCCTCCGAGAACGAGCGCGCGATGCCCATGTGCAGCGAGGTGTCGCCCCAGGTGTTCAGGGACACCGCGAGCGGGTCGCCGGACAGCCGCGCGCGCATGACCCAGACCGCGACGCCGAGGACGACGGCGAGGCCGAGCAGCTCGGGCCATCGCATCCGCAGCGCGGCCGGTCGCAGGCCTCGTTGCCCGGCGACGACGAGCGCGGCGTTGACCGCGGTCGCGACCCACACCCCGACCCCGGTCGCGTCGTCGGACCCGAGGCCGTGCGCCGCCCACGCGGCCGCGAACGCGACCCAGGCGGTAAGCACGGTCCCGGCCGCGAACGCCCCGGCCAGGCGGGCGAGGACCGGCAGGCGCGGCCAGAGCCGCTGCACGACGGCGAGGCCGCCGAGCCAGGTGAGCAGGAGGTAGAGGACGACCACGCGTCAGTCGCCGTTGTGCTCGCGGGCGTAGTCGATCAGCCAGTTCCACGCGAGCACGAGCCCGACCGCCATCACGAGCGCGATCACCAGGCTGACGACGCTGCAGATCCGCGCCGCCCGGATCACGCCGAGACCGCCCAGGCGTCCCCCGGAGTCCACGACCTGCCGCCGGGCCGAGGGCGCGAGCGCCAGGGCGAGCACCGCCATCGGCGTCCCCAGCCCGCAGAACAGCATCCCCGGCAGCGACCCGACGCCGAGCATCCCGACCACCGCCGCCGACCGGGCTGTCGGGAGCGCCTCGGTCTCGACCTCCTCGGTCTCGACCTCGTCGTACTCGGGCTCGCCGTGGTCCGACCCGTCGGTCACGTGCTGCTCCAGTCGACCGACTCCCCGATCGACCACTCCCACGCCGACAGGAAGAGGACGAACGCGATCACCGCCAGGACGGTGATGCCGATCGTGATCCAGCTGCAGATCACCCCGGCCCGGATCAGCCCGTCGCCGGTGAGGCTCCCGCCGGAGGTCGCGAGCTCCCGCCGCGCACCCGGGGCCAGGCACAGCGCCACGATCGCGGGGACGACCCCGAGGCAGCACGTGAAGAACACGACGATCGACCCGATGCCGGTGACCGCCACCCAGATCGACCGCTCGGAGTTCCGCGGCGGCACCGGGTACCCGTATCCCGGCGGCGAGCCCCACTGGGGCTGGCCCCACTGCGGTTGGCCCCACTGCGGTTGGCCCCACTGCGGTTGGCCCCACTGCGGTTGGCCCCACTGCGGTTGGCCCCACTGGGGTTGACCGCCCTGCGGCTGGCCCCACTGGGGTTGACCCGCCTGCGGCTGTTCGGGTTCATCCGCCATGGGCCCATCCTGCCGAACCGGGCGCCGTCCTCGGTGTGTCAGCCCTTGCCGGTCTCGGCGGCGTAGCGCGCGGTCGAGGCGGCGACGGCGTCGAGGTTCGACTGCGCGAGCTCCGGCCGCACCGCGGCCGCCCGGGCGGCCGCCTCCCGGGTGCTGTACGCCTGCCCCTGGAACTCGGGCATCACGTGGCGGGCGAACAACTCGTAGCTGTTCGCCTTGCGCGCGGGGTTCGCCCAGTCGTGGTTGAGCTGCAGGTACGCGCCGAAGCCGCCGTTGGACTGCTTCCACAGCCGCTCGATCTGCTCGCCGGCCTCGTCCGGGGTGCCGATCACGCCGATGCCGGAGGAGTTCACGAAGTCGATGTGGTCGCGTACCGAGGCGCCGTCACCGACGTCCATCTGCGGGAACGCGGCCACCTTCTGGAAGTAGTGGAACCACTTCATGATTCCGTGCTCGACGTCGGCGTAGGCCTGCTCCTTGGTCTCGGCCAGGTGCATCAGCCCGACCAGGCGCCAGGCCGAGCGGTCGACGGTCGTCCCGTAGTGCGCCGCCCGCTCCTCCATGACGTCCCAGTGGTGGGCGAGAACGTCGAACCCCGCGGCCATCGTGGCCCCGATCGAGAGCAGACCGAGGCCGTAACGGCCGGCCAGGCGCGGCCCGGACGGGGACGCGACCGCGGCGATGGCGATCTCAAGGTCGCTGTAGGGCCGCAGGTGCAGTCGCGCGTCGCGCAGGATCCAGCGGTCGTTCTCGAAGTTCACCGGCTCGTCGCTGCGCAGCAGCCGCACGATCAGGTCGGTCGCGTCGTCGAGCAGCTCGCGGGTGCGGGGCATGTCGAGCCCGATCATGGCCGCGTCCGACGGCAGCGACCCGGGGCCGAGTCCCAGCATGAAGCGGCCCCGCGTCAGGTGGTCGAGCAGCACCGTGCGCTCCGCCACCCAGAGCGGGTGGTGGTAGGACGCCGAGATGACGCCGGAGCCGAGCCTGATGCGCCGGGTGCGCTCGGCGGCGGTGGCGATGAAGATCTCCGGCGACGCGATGATCTCGCTGCCCGCCGAGTGGTGCTCGCCGATCCAGGCCTCGTCGAAGCCGAGACGGTCGAGTTGTTCGACCGTCGCCAGGTCGCCCTCGAGCAGCAGCGTGGGGTTCTCCCCCGGCGGGTGGAAGGGGGCCATGAAGATTCCGAATCGCATCCGCCGGTCGTCCATCGCAGTCCTCCGTCGCACTGGTCGGACTGCCACCTTCTCGCAGCCGCCCCGCTGCGGGTACTCCCCAGAAAGAGGGAGGCGGCCGTCCCCGTGGGGACGACCGCCTCCGTAGGCGCGGTGACGCCGTGAATCAGTTGCCGTAGCCGCCGAAGTCGTAGTCCTCGAGGCGGACGGCCTCGCCGGACCCGGTTCCGAAGGTGGCGTACTCCGGCTCCTCGTACCCGGTCATCGAGTACATCGCAGCCTTCGCCTCCTCGGTGGGCTCGACCCGGATGTTGCGGTAGCGCGGCATGCCGGTACCGGCCGGGATGAGCTTGCCGATGATGACGTTCTCCTTGAGGCCCAGCAGCGGGTCGCTCTTGGCGTGGATCGCCGCGTCGGTGAGGACACGGGTCGTCTCCTGGAACGACGCCGCCGACAGCCACGACTCGGTGGCCAGCGAGGCCTTGGTGATACCCATCAGCACCGGGCGACCGGAGGCGGGGGTCCCGCCCTCGGCGACGACGCGACGGTTCTCCTCCTCGAAGCGCGAACGCTCGACGAGCTCACCCGGCAGCAGCTCCGCGTCGCCGGACTCGATGACCGTCACGCGGCGCAGCATCTGCCGCACGATGATCTCGATGTGCTTGTCGTGGATCGATACGCCCTGCGAGCGGTAGACCTCCTGCACCTCCTCGACCAGGTGCTCCTGGACGGAACGCTGGCCGAGGATGCGGAGCACCTCGTGCGGGTTGGCCGCGCCCATGACGAGCTTCTGGCCGACGTCGACGTGGTCGCCCTCCTCCACCAGGAGGCGGGACCGCTTCGAGACCGGGTACGCCCGCTCCTCGCTGCCGTCGTCGGGGACGACGACGACCTTGCGGGCCTTGTCGGAATCCTCGATACGGACGCGACCGGCGACCTCCGAGAGCGGAGCCAGACCCTTGGGCTGGCGCGCCTCGAAGAGCTCGACGACACGCGGCAGACCGTGGGTGATGTCCTCACCCGCGACACCACCGGTGTGGAAGGTACGCATCGTCAGCTGGGTACCGGGCTCACCGATCGACTGGGCGGCGATGATGCCGACCGCCTCACCGATGTCGACGAGCTTGCCGGCGGCCAGCGACCGGCCGTAGCACATCGCGCAGGTGCCGACCTTGGACTGGCAGGTCAGCACCGAGCGCACGCGCACGGTGTCCACCCCGGCCGCGATCAGGTCGTCGAGCAGGATGTTCGTGACGTCCGTGCCCGCCGGCGCGGTGACGCCGCCGTTGCCGGCGACCTCCTCGGCCAGGTTGCGCGAGACCACGTTCGTGTCGACATGGTCGAGCTTGCGGAGTACGCCGTCGGCACCCGGCGCCGCGATCTTGCAGAGCAGGCCGCGCTCGGTGCCGCAGTCCTCCTCGCGGATGATGACGTCCTGCGACACGTCCACCAGACGACGGGTCAGGTAACCCGAGTCGGCGGTCCGCAGGGCGGTGTCGGCCAGACCCTTACGAGCGCCGTGCGTGGAGATGAAGAACTCCAGCACGGAGAGGCCCTCGCGGAAGTTCGACTTGATCGGCCGCGGAATGATCTCGCCCTTGGGGTTGGCGACGAGACCACGCATACCGGCGATCTGCCGGACCTGCATCATGTTTCCGCGGGCGCCCGAGTCGATCATCATCGCGATCGGGTTGGTGCGGTGGAAGTTCTTCTCCATCGCGGACGCGACGACGTTGGTCGCCTGGGTCCAGACCTCGATGAGCTCCTGACGACGCTCGTCGTCGGTGATCAGACCCTTCTCGAACTGCTTCTGGATCTTCTCCGCGCGCGACTCGTAGTCCTCAAGGATCTGCTGCTTGTCCGGCGGGGTGATGACGTCGCCGATGGAGACGGTCACACCGGAGCGGGTCGCCCAGTGGAAGCCGGCCGCCTTGAGGGCGTCCAGCGTCGCCGCGACCTGGACCTTCGGGTACCGCTCGGCCAGGTCGTTGATGATGATCGACAGCTGCTTCTTGCCGACCTCGGTGTCGACGAACGGGTAGTCCGCCGGGAGCGCCTCGTTGAACAGGGCGCGACCGAGAGAGGTCTCGAGCAGGACCGGCTCGCCGGGCTGCCAGCCCTCCGGCGCCGTCCAGCCGCGCGGCGGGACGACGTCCTTCAGCCGCAGCTTGATCGTCGCCTGCAGCGCCAGCTCGCCGGTGTCGTAGGCCATGATCGCCTCGGCTACCGAGCCGAACACCCGGCCGGAGCCGGGCAGCTCGCCACGGTCACCGGTCAGGAAGAACAGACCGATGATCATGTCCTGCGTCGGCATGGTGACCGGCTTGCCGTCGGACGGCTTGAGGATGTTGTTCGAGGACAGCATCAGGATGCGGGCCTCGGCCTGGGCCTCCGCGGACAGCGGCAGGTGCACGGCCATCTGGTCACCGTCGAAGTCGGCGTTGAAGGCCGAGCAGACGAGCGGGTGGATCTGGATGGCCTTGCCCTCGATCAGCTGCGGCTCGAAGGCCTGGATGCCGAGGCGGTGCAGCGTCGGCGCACGGTTCAGCAGAACCGGGTGCTCGGCGATGACCTCTTCGAGGACGTCCCACACGACCGGGCGGGCGCGCTCGACCATGCGCTTGGCGCTCTTGATGTTCTGCGCGTGGTTGAGGTCGACGAGGCGCTTCATGACGAACGGCTTGAACAGCTCGAGCGCCATGGCCTTCGGCAGACCGCACTGGTGCAGCTTGAGCTGCGGGCCGACGACGATGACCGAACGGCCGGAGTAGTCGACGCGCTTGCCGAGCAGGTTCTGCCGGAAGCGACCCTGCTTGCCCTTGAGCATGTCGGAGAGCGACTTCAGCGGACGGTTGCCCGGCCCGGTGACCGGACGACCGCGGCGGCCGTTGTCGAACAGCGCGTCGACGGCCTCCTGCAGCATGCGCTTCTCGTTGTTGACGATGATCTCCGGCGCCCCGAGGTCGAGCAGACGCTTGAGGCGGTTGTTCCGGTTGATCACGCGGCGGTACAGGTCGTTCAGGTCCGAGGTGGCGAAGCGGCCACCGTCGAGCTGGACCATCGGACGCAGGTCCGGCGGGATGACCGGGATGCAGTCCAGGACCATGCCCATCGGCGAGTTCCGCGTCGACAGGAACGCCGAGACGACCTTGAGGCGCTTGAGCGCGCGGGTCTTCTTCTGGCCCTTGCCGGTGCGGATGATCTCGCGGAGCTTCTCGGCCTCGGCCTCGAGGTCGAAGGACTCCAGGCGCTTCTGGATCGCCGCCGCGCCCATGCCGCCGTCGAAGTACATCGCGAAGCGGTCCCGCATCTCGCGGTAGAGCATCTCGTCGCCCTCGAGGTCCTGGACCTTGAGGTTCTTGAAGCGGTTCCAGACGTCGTCCAGGCGGTCGATCTCGCGCTGGGCGCGGTCGCGGATCTGCTTGAGCTCGCGCTCGGCGCCTTCCTTGACCTTGCGCTTGGCGTCGGACTTGGCGCCCTGCTCCTCGAGCTCGGCCAGGTCGGCCTCGAGCTTGGCGGCGCGGGCCTCCAGGTCGGAGTCGCGGCGCTGCTCGATCTGACCGCGCTCGACCGAGATCTGCGCCTCGAGCGAGGTGAGGTCGCGGTGGCGCGCCTCCTCGTCGACCCACGTGATCATGTAGGCCGCGAAGTAGATGACCTTCTCCAGGTCCTTCGGCGCCAGGTCGAGCAGGTAGCCGAGCCGGCTCGGGACACCCTTGAAGTACCAGATGTGGGTGACCGGAGCGGCCAGCTCGATGTGGCCCATCCGCTCACGACGCACCTTGGCGCGAGTGACCTCGACGCCGCAGCGCTCGCAGATGATGCCCTTGAAGCGGACGCGCTTGTACTTGCCGCAGTAGCACTCCCAGTCCCGGGTCGGACCGAAGATCTTCTCGCAGAAGAGCCCGTCCTTCTCCGGCTTGAGCGTGCGGTAGTTGATGGTCTCGGGCTTCTTGACCTCGCCGTGCGACCACTGGCGGATGTCGTCCGCCGTCGCCAGGCCGATGCGGAGCTCGTCGAAGAAGTTGACGTCGAGCACGTTGTCCCCAGTTCTCGAACTAAAGAGTGATCAGGTCGGCGGAGGGGGCGGGGGCGCCGAGAGGGCGACCCCGCCGACCGCTAGACCTCCTCGACGCTGGACGGCTCGCGCCGTGACAGGTCGATCCCGAGTTCCTCTGCCGCACGGAACACGTCCTCGTCGGTCTCCCGCATCTCGATGGACATGCCGTCGCTGGAGAGCACCTCGACGTTCAGGCACAGCGACTGCATTTCCTTGATGAGGACCTTGAAGGACTCCGGAATGCCGGGCTCCGGGATGTTCTCGCCCTTGACGATGGCCTCGTAGACCTTCACGCGGCCGAGCACGTCGTCGGACTTGATGGTGAGGAGCTCCTGCAGGGCGTAGGAGGCGCCGTAGGCCTCGAGGGCCCACACCTCCATCTCGCCGAACCGCTGGCCACCGAACTGCGCCTTACCACCCAGGGGCTGCTGGGTGATCATCGAGTACGGGCCGGTCGACCGGGCGTGGATCTTGTCGTCGACCAGGTGGAGCAGCTTCAGGATGTAGATGTAGCCGACCGAGATCGGGCTCTTGAACGGCTCGCCGGAGCGGCCGTCGAAGAGCTGCGCCTTGCCGTCCTCCCCGATCAGCCGCACGCCGTCACGGGTCTTGAGCGTCGACCCGAGGAGACCGGTGATCTCCTCCTCGCGGGCGCCGTCGAAGACCGGGGTGGCCACGTTGGTGCCGGGCTCACCCACGTCCGCGCCGATGCCGCGCAGCCGGTCCTTCCACTCCTGCCCCTCCTCGGAGCCGGAACCCTCGACCTGCCAGCCGGTCTTGGCCACCCACCCGAGGTGGGTCTCCAGGATCTGGCCGATGTTCATGCGCGAGGGCACACCGAGCGGGTTGAGCACGATGTCGACCGGGGTGCCGTCCGAGAGGAACGGCATGTCCTCGACCGGGAGGATCTTGGCGATGACGCCCTTGTTGCCGTGGCGGCCGGCGAGCTTGTCGCCGTCCGTGATCTTGCGCTTCTGCGCGACGTAGACGCGGACCAGCTGGTTAACGCCCGGGGGCAGCTCGTCCCCCTCCTCGCGGTCGAAGACGCGGACGCCGATGACCTTGCCGGACTCACCGTGCGGCACCTTGAGCGAGGTGTCGCGGACCTCGCGCGCCTTCTCACCGAAGATCGCGCGGAGCAGGCGCTCCTCGGGGGTCAGCTCGGTCTCGCCCTTGGGCGTGACCTTGCCGACGAGGATGTCGCCGGTCGTGACCTCGGCGCCGATGCGGATGATGCCGCGGTCGTCGAGGTCGGCGAGGACCTCCTCGGAGACGTTCGGGATGTCCCGGGTGATCTCCTCGGGGCCGAGCTTGGTGTCGCGGGCGTCGACCTCGTGCTCCTCGATGTGGATCGAGGAGAGGACGTCGTCCTGCACCAGTCGCTGGGACAGGATGATCGCGTCCTCGTAGTTGTGGCCCTCCCACGGCATGAAGGCGACCAGCAGGTTCTTGCCGAGCGCCATCTCGCCGTTCTGGGTGCACGGACCGTCGGCGATGACCTCGCCGGCCACGATGCGGTCGCCCTCGTGAACGATGGGCTTCTGGTTGATGCAGGTGCCCTGGTTCGACCGGCGGAACTTCGCCAGGCGGTAGGTCGTGTAGGTGCCCTCGTCCTCCATCACCTGGATGTAGTCCGCGGAGACCTCCTGCACGACGCCGGGCTTGGTGGCCACGACGACGTCGCCGGCGTCCTTGGCCGCGCGGTACTCCTGGCCGGTGCCGACGAGCGGCGCCTCGGCGCGGAGCAGCGGGACCGACTGACGCTGCATGTTCGAGCCCATCAGGGCGCGGTTCGCGTCGTCGTGCTCCAGGAACGGGATCATCGCCGTCGCGACCGACACCATCTGGCGCGGCGAGACGTCCATGTAGTCGACCTCGGCGGCCGGGATGAACTCGACCTCGCCACCCTTACGGCGGACCAGGACGCGGGCCTCGGCGAACGTGTTGTCCGGGTTCAGCGGCGCGTTGGCCTGCGCGATGACGTGCAGGTCCTCCTCGTCGGCGGTCAGGTAGTCGATGTCGTCCGTGACCTGACCGTTCTTGACCTTGCGGTACGGGGTCTCGACGAAGCCGAACGGGTTGATCCGCCCGTAGGTCGCGAGCGAGCCGATCAGACCGATGTTCGGGCCTTCCGGCGTCTCGATCGGGCACATGCGGCCGTAGTGCGACGGGTGGACGTCACGGACCTCGAAGCCCGCGCGCTCCCGGGACAGACCACCGGGACCCAGCGCCGACAGGCGGCGCTTGTGGGTCAGACCCGCGAGCGGGTTGGTCTGGTCCATGAACTGCGACAGCTGGCTGGTGCCGAAGAACTCCTTGATGGAGGCGACGACCGGCCGGATGTTGATCAGGGTCTGCGGCGTGATCGCCTCGACGTCCTGGGTGGTCATGCGCTCACGCACGACGCGCTCCATCCGGGCCAGACCCGTGCGGACCTGGTTCTGGATGAGCTCGCCGACGGTGCGCAGACGCCGGTTGCCGAAGTGGTCGATGTCGTCGACCTCGACGCGGGCGTTGCCGCGGGCGCTCGGCATCTCCGTCTCGCCGGCGTGCAGCGCGACCAGGTACTTGATGGTCGCGACGATGTCCTGCTCGGTGAGCACACCGTTCGGCAGCGGCTGGTTCAGCGCCAGCTTCTTGTTGACCTTGTAGCGGCCGACCTTCGCGAGGTCGTAGCGCTTCGGGTTGAAGTAGAGGTTGTCCAGCAGGGTTTGCGCCGCCTCACGCGTCGGGGGCTCGCCCGGGCGCAGCTTGCGGTAGATGTCGAGCAGGGCCTCGTCCTGGGTGGAGGTGTGGTCCTTCTCCAGGGTGGCCATCATCGACTCGTACTGCCCGAACTCCTCGCGGATGCGGGCGTCGTCCCAGCCCAGCGCCTTGAGCAGCACGGTGACCGACTGCTTGCGTTTGCGGTCGATGCGCACGCCGACCGCGTCCCGCTTGTCGATCTCGAGCTCGAGCCAGGCACCCCGGGACGGGATGACCTTGGCCGAGAAGATGTCCTTGTCGGACGTCTTGTCGATCGCCTTGTCGAAGTAGACGCCCGGGGAGCGGACGAGCTGCGAGACGACGACACGCTCGGTGCCGTTGATGATGAAGGTGCCCTTGTCCGTCATCAGGGGGAAGTCACCCATGAAGACGGTCTGGCTCTTGATCTCGCCGGTCTCGTTGTTCGTGAACTCGGCGGTGACGAAGAGCGGGGCGGAGTAGGTGAAGTCCCGCTCCTTGCACTCGTCGATCGAGTTCTTGGGCGGCTCGAACCGGTGGTCCCGGAACGTGAGCGACATGGAGCCGGAGAAGTCCTCGATCGGGGAGATCTCCTCGAAGATCTCCTCGAGCCCCGACTGGGTCGGGACGTCGTCGCGGCCGGCCGCGACAGCCGCGTCGACGCGCGCCTGCCAACGGTCGTTGCCCAGCAGCCAGTCGAACGAGTCGACCTGCAGGGCGAGAAGGTTCGGGACTTCCAGGGGCTCGCGAATCTTCGCGAAGCTGATGCGCCGAGGGGCGTTGGTGGCCGAGGGGGTGAGCGAGGCGGTGCGCGAGGCGGCCAAGAGTGGTCCTTCCGATGGCTCGCGGTCGGTTCAGCGCATGCACAACCACCTGTGTCAAGAACAGAGGTGATCACGGCAGACAGCGCAAGGGGGCAGTTTAGCCTCACGGCAAACCGCTGTCCAGAGCCGCAGGTGAACCTACGGGCCCCTCGCGCGAGCGCGAGAACTCGCGAACGCACCGAAAGGATGAGGGTGCGGGAGCGCCCAGTCAAGAGATCAGGCCAACAGTGTGGACGCGTCGCGGCCGGGCAGTTGGACGGATCCGGACAATACCGGACGCGCCAGCGGGGCGCGTTCGTGCAGGTCAGAGCGCTGCGGCCGGGTCGACCCCGACGTCGGACCCCCCGAAGGACCCCGCCGGCGGGACGATCCCGTTCTGCGCACACCACTGCCCGGGTGGACGCTGCCGGGCCCGCGGGACGCCGTCGCTCGGCATCATCTGGAGCGGGATCGGGGGCAGCGGAGGGAGTTCGGTATCACGTTCGGCGGCCAGTTCGTCGGCGTCCTTCTCCTCCGACATGCCGATCGGACCCACCCGCTGGGCGTTCAGGAACTGCCGCACGACCGGCTCGGTGGAGCTGAGCAGCATCTCCCGCGGCCCGAACATCGCCAGGTGGCGGTGGTAGAGCAGACCGATGTTGTCCGGGACGGTCCGAGCGGTGTTGATGTCGTGGGTGACGATGAGGATCGTCGCGCCGATCCGCTGATTCAGGTCGACGATGAGCTGGTTGAGGAACGCCGTGCGGACCGGGTCGAGGCCGGAGTCCGGCTCGTCGAACAGAATGATCTTCGGGTCCAGCACCAGCGCCCGGGCCAGACCGGCCCGTTTGCGCATCCCGCCGGAGAGCTCCCCCGGCAGCTTGTCCTCGGCCCCCACCAGACCGACCAGGTCCATCTTCTCGCGCACGACGGCCCGGATCTCGGACTCGGACTTGCGGGTGTGCTCCCGCAGCGGGAACGCGACGTTGTCGTAGAGGTTCATCGAGCCGAACAGCGCGCCGTCCTGAAACAGCACGCCGAACAGCTTGCGGACCTCGTAGAGGTCGCGCTCCTTGAGCCGGCAGATGTCCCGGCCCTCGATCACGATCGAGCCGGCGTCCGGCCGCAGCAGCCCGACCAGGGTCTTGAGCAGCACCGACTTGCCGGTCCCGGACGGGCCGAGCAGGACCGAGATCTCCCCCGCCGGCAGCGTGAGCGTCACGTCGCGCCAGATCACCTGCCGCCCGAAGCTCTTGGTGAGCCCGCGGATGTCGATCTCGACGCCCATGGCGGCGAAGTGTAAGGGGAACGCCGACGGGCGGCCGCCGAGATCGGCGACCGCCCGTGCGGTGAAGCTGGTGGTGCTGGAGAACTACTTGAGGGAGATGCTGGCGCCGGCGCCCTCGAGGGCAGCCTTGGCCTTCTCCGCGGTCTCCTTGTTGACCTTCTCCAGGACCTTGGAGGGGGTGCCGTCGACGAGGTCCTTGGCCTCCTTGAGGCCGAGGTTCGTGAGCGCGCGCACCTCCTTGATGACCTGGATCTTCTTGTCGCCGGCGGACTCGAGGACGACGTCGAACTCGTCCTGCTCCTCCGCGGCCGCGGCGTCGCCGCCACCACCGGCCGGCGCCGCGGCGGCCACGGCCACCGGAGCGGCGGCGGTGACGCCGAAGGTCTCCTCGAACTGCTTCACGAACTCAGAGAGCTCGATCAGCGTCATCTCCTTGAACGCGTCGAGCAGTTCGTCGGTGCTGAGCTTCGCCATGATCGGCGGTCCTTCCATTCGGTCGAGCGTGGGCTTCGGGGGTTCAGCTCTCGGCGGGTGCCTCGGGCTCGGAGGTCTCTGCGACGGGGTCTTCCGCCGCGACCGGGCTCTCGGCAACGGCCTCGGCCGACGCCTCGACAGCGGGTTCTTCGGTGGCCGGAGCGGCGGCGGCAGCGCCACCGGTCGCCTCGACCTGCGCACGCAGGGCCTCGACGGTCCGCGCGGTCTTCGACAGCGGCGCCTGGAACAGGGCCGCGGCCTGGGACAGCGAGGCGACCATCGCGCCGGCGAGCTTGGCGAGCAGGACCTCGCGGGACTCGAGGTCCGCGAGCTTGGTGACGTCCGCCGCGGACAGCGCCTTGCCGTCCAGGACGCCGCCCTTGATCACCAGGAGCGGGTTCGCCTTGGCGAAGTCCCGCAGACCCTTCGCGACCTCGACCGCGTCGCCGTTGACGAACGCGATCGCGGACGGACCGGCGAGGAGGGACTCGAACGCGTCGACCCCGGCCTCCTTGGCCGCGATCTTCGTCAGGGTGTTCTTGACGACGTGGTACTCGGCGTTGCCGGAGAGGCTGCGCCGCAGAGCCTTGAGCTGTGCCACGGTGAGACCGCGGTACTCGGTCAGCACCGCCGCGTTGGAGTTGCGGAACGCGTCCGTCAGCTCCGCCACTGCGGCTGCCTTGTCGGGCCGGGCCATGGCCCTCCTTCCTTCGGGTGCGACCGCAGGTCGGTTCCGGGCCCGGACACACGAAACGCCCCGGCGCAGGCCGGGGCGCGGAAGTCCCACGGGCAGGAAGGCGAACCCTCCACCCATCCAGGTGGAATCACCTGGCGTCACCTGCGCGGGCCGCCCGGAGTACGGGGCCTTCGGTCACCGAAGTGACAACCTGCGGTCTTTGGCTGCCGCCAGAGTACGGACTCCGACGGCCGGGGGTCAAAACGGCCCCGCGGCCCGGTCCCGTCAGGTCGGGTTCAGCTCGCGCGGCCGGTGCCGGCGTCGGTCCGCTCCAGGTGCCGGCGCAGCTGCTCGGCGAACTGCTCGGACAGGTCCGAGGAGAAGTTCTCGCCGAGCGAGCGCTCCAGCTGCTCGGAGAGCTGAGAGTTGAAGTCCTCGCCGAACTGCTTCGAGAAGTCCTCCCCGAAGGCGTCGCCCAGCTCGCCGCCGAGCGCGTCGGAGAGCAGGGCCTCGGCGTCGAACTTCTTCGCGTCGGCCGGGACGTCGACCTTCACGTCGGAGCCGAAGTCGGTGAACTTCATCGTCATCTTGACCTCGCCGAACATCGGCAGGGTCACCGCGAGCTTGCGGGCGCGGTAGTCGCCGTCGACCCAGGCGTCCACGGTGACGGGCTCGGACAGGCCCATGGACTCGCGGATGCTGTTCTCGAGCTGCTCCTCCAGCTGGCGGCTGAGCTCGTTCGAGTGCGTCGAGGACTTCTTCTCGGTCACCGTGCCGGTGCCCTCGGGCGCGATCTTCGCCCGGTAGTGCGTGGTCTTGACGCCGTCGACGGTCTCGGTGCCGACCTTGGTGACGTCGTCGGTGTCGAGCATCTTCTCCAGCTGCTCGACCGGGTTCGCCATCGTCGGGTCGATGCCGGCGATGTCCGCGCCCTCGGACTTCGCCTCGTCCAGCGGGAGCGAGATCCAGCCGGGTTCTCCGTCCGCGCCGGTCCCGAGGCCCGGGATCAGGCCGCCCTTGGTGACCTTGAGGTACATCACGTCGTCGACCAGGCGGAACTCGGTGCCGGCCGGGACCGAGATGCCCATCATCTTCATCGAGTCGAAGACCATCCGCGCGGCGGGCTGATCGCCGCCGCGGTACGCGCCGGAGCCCTTCACCGAGACCCCGGAGCCGGTGACCTCGAAGGTGTAGGCGGCGCTGTCCCTGGCCGCGGCGTCCGCGACCTTCTGGATCGCGGGCACCGGCGTCATCGACTCGAGCTCAGCAGCGGCTCGGTCGGTGGCGCTGTCGGAGCCGTTGCAGCCGGCCAGGCCGGCGACGGCGAGGACGGCCACCGTGGACACGGCGGCGGCGCGGAAGCGGTGGGTACGGCGCGCACTCACGTTTCGGTCATCTCCCAGGTCGGACGCAGGCCCAGTGTGCCTGCTCTGCTGAGACGAGAAGGCCCGGTGCGGCGTTCCGCACCGGGCCAAATCGTGATCGCGCTTCGGGATTCAGGGGGCAAAGTCCCTGGTCAAACCCCTGGCGAGCAGGTCAGACGGTCTCCTCGACCGTCTCCTCCGTGAGGTTGCGAACCTTGTTCGGGTCGACCGGGATGGCCGGGCCCATCGTCGTGGAGAAGACCGCCTTGCGCAGGTAGCGGCCCTTGGCGGCGGACGGCTTGAGCCGGAGCACCTCGTCCAGGGCGGCGGCGTAGTTCTCGACCAGCGCGACGTCGGAGAACGAGGTCTTGCCGATGATGAAGTGCAGGTTCGCGTGCTTGTCGACGCGGAACTCGATCTTGCCGCCCTTGATGTCGTTGACGGCCTTGGCGACGTCCATCGTGACCGTGCCGGTCTTTGGGTTCGGCATCAGGCCACGCGGGCCGAGCACGCGACCGAGGCGGCCGACCTTGCCCATCAGGTCCGGGGTGGCGACGACGGCGTCGAAGTCCAGCCAGCCCTTGCTGATCTGGTCGATCATGTCGTCCGAACCGACGTAGTCGGCGCCGGCGGCGGTGGCCTCGGCGGCCTTGTCGCCGTTGGCGAGGACCAGGACGCGGGCGGTCTTGCCGGTGCCGTGCGGCAGGTTCACGGTGCCGCGGACCATCTGGTCGGCCTTGCGGGGGTCGACGCCCAGGCGGAACGCGACCTCGACGGTCGAGTCGAACTTGGTGGTGGAGGTCTCCTTCGCCAGCCGCGCGGCGTCCAGCGGGGCGTAGAGCTTGTCCTTGTCCACCTTCGGGGCGGCGTTGTTGTAGGCCTTGCTGCGCTTCATGACTTCTCCTGGGAAAAAGGCGTGGTACGGACGGGCTGCAGCGGCCCTCCCACGTGGATCGGTGTGCTGCGGTGGTGCAGGTCCTGCTCGGGTGCCGCTCAGGCCTCGACGGTGATGCCCATGGAGCGGGCGGTGCCGGCGATGATCTTCTCGGCGGCGTCGATGTCGTTCGCGTTCAGGTCGGGCATCTTCGTCTCGGCGATGCTGCGGACCTGGTCACGGGTGAGCTTGGCGACCTTGGTCTTGTGGGGCTCGCCGGAGCCCTTCTCGATCCCGGCGGCCTTGAGGATCAGGCGCGCGGCCGGCGGGGTCTTCGTGATGAACGTGAACGAGCGGTCCTCGTAGACCGAGATCTCGACGGGGACGATGTCGCCCCGCTGGTTCTCCGTGGCCGCGTTGTAGGCCTTGCAGAACTCCATGATGTTCACGCCGTGCTGACCCAGCGCGGGGCCGACCGGCGGCGCCGGCGTCGCAGCTCCGGCCTTGATCTGGAGCTTGATGATCGCCGAGAGCTTCTTCTTGGGAGGCATTTGCTTCTCTTCTTCTGGGGGGTCGTCGGGGGGCGGAGCCCCCCGACTGTGTTAATTCTTCTGGATCTGGCTGAACGACAGTTCGACCGGGGTCTCCCGGCCGAAGATCTCCACCAGACCCTTGACCTTCTGGGCCTCGGCGTTGATCTCGTGGATCGTGGCCTGCAGGGTGGCGAACGGGCCGTCGATGACGGTGACCGAGTCGCCGATGTCGAAGTCGAGCACCTGGATCTTGGTCGCGGCGGTGCCCTTGGTGCCCGCGGCCTTCGCCGGCTCCGGGGCGAGGATCTTCATGACCTCGTCGAGGGTGAGCGGCGACGGCTCGTGCGTGTGGCCCACGAAGCCGGTGACGCCCGGGGTGTGCCGGACGGCGGACCAGGACTCGTCGGTGAGGTCCATCCGGACCAGCACGTACCCGGGGAACTTGTTCCGCCGGACGTTCTTGCGCTGGCCGTTCTTGATCTCGACGACCTCTTCCTGCGGCACCTCGATCTGGAAGATGTAGTCCTCCATGTTGAGGCTGGCCGTGCGGTTCTCGAGGTTCGCCTTCACACGGTTCTCGTAGCCCGCGTAGGAGTGCACGACGTACCAGTCACCGGGGGCGGCGTAGAGCGCGCGGCGGAACTCCTCGACCGGGTCGAGCTCCTCCTCGTCCTCCTTCGGGCCCTCGGCGGGCGCCTCGGCGCTCTCGAAGGCCACCTCGGGGGCGGCAACCTCGGGGGCGGCGGTCTCGGGGGCGGTCTCGGGAGCGGCCGTCTCCTCGACCGCCTCAGCTCCCTCGACGTCGGCCGACGCCGGAACGTCGGCGGCGTCCTCCGCGACGGAGGCGTCGTCGAAGCTGTGGGGCGAGTCGGACACAGGAGAGCCTTTCGAGATGTCAGCGGTGGAGCAGGTCGGGCAGGGGGCCTACCCGAAGATCTTGAGCACTGCCTTGCTGAAGCCCAGGTCCAGCACGGAGACGTACGCGATCATGATCGTCACGAACACCATGACCACCGCGGTGTAGGTGATCAGCTCCTTGCGCGTGGGCCAGATGACCTTGCGCAGCTCCGCGACCACCTGGCGGTAGTAGAGGCCGGTGCGGGCCGGCAGGCGCTTGAGCCCCCCGCGGCCACCGTCGGATGCCGGGCGCTCAGGCGTCGCCTCAGCGGTCTCCGTCACTCGTCCTCACCTGGATCCTCAACCCGGCCCCCGCGGTGCGGAGGTTGTCCGACGCCCCGTGCGGGGCGCCGGTTTTCGTTGCGCAGGGCCGGAGGGACTCGAACCCCCAACCGCCGGTTTTGGAGACCGGAACTCTACCAATTGAGCTACGACCCTAAGCGGTGCGCGAGCCGTACGCGGGCGTGCCAAGGCAACGGTGCGCTCACCGAGGGGCGAGTCTAAGGGGCATCCCGGACCGGCGTCGAACCGAGGCGCGTCCCGCGCTCGAACCGTGGCCGATCCCATGGCACTCCGGGCGTCATGGAGTCCCGCCGAGGTGGAACGATGAACCCATGACCGCGACCCCTTCCTTCCCCCGGATCAGTGCGCGAATTTCCGGGATCACCGAGTCCGCGACCCTCGCCGTGGACGCCAAGGCCAAGGCCCTGCAGGCGGCCGGGCGGCCCGTGATCGGCTTCGGCGCGGGCGAGCCGGACTTCCCGACGCCGGCTTCCATCGTCGAGGCGGCCGTCGCCGCGTGCTCCGACCCGCGTAATCACAAGTACAGCCCCGCGGGCGGCCTGCCCGAGCTCAAGGAGGCGATCGCGGCCAAGACGCTGCGTGACTCCGGGTACTCGGTCTCCGCGTCGCAGGTCCTGGTGACGAACGGCGGCAAGCAGGCGGTCTACGCCGCGTTCGCGACCCTGCTCGACCCGGGCGACGAGGTGCTGCTCCCGGCCCCGTTCTGGACCACGTACCCCGAGGCCATTCGCCTGGCCGGCGGCCTGCCGGTCGAGATCGTGGCCGACGAGACCCAGAACTACCTGGTGACGGTCGACCAGCTCGAGGCCGCGCGCACGTCGCGCTCGAAGGTGCTGCTGTTCTGCTCGCCGTCGAACCCGACCGGCGCCGTGTACAGCCCCGAGCAGGTCCGCGAGATCGGCCGCTGGGCCCTCGAGCACGGCATGTGGGTCGTCACCGACGAGATCTACGAGCACCTGATCTACGGCGACGCGAAGTTCTCCTCGATCCCGGTCGAGGTGCCCGAGCTCGCCGACCGGTGCGTGGTGCTGAACGGCGTCGCGAAGACGTACGCGATGACCGGCTGGCGCGTGGGCTGGCTGATCGGGCCGGCGGACGTGGTCAAGGGCGCGACGAACCTGCAGTCGCACGCCACCTCGAACGTGGCGAACGTCTCGCAGCGGGCCGCCCTCGCGGCGGTCACCGGGGACCTGTCCGCGGTCGCGCAGATGCGCGAGGCCTTCGACCGCCGCCGCCAGACGATGGTGCGGATGCTCTCGGAGATCCCCGGGGTGACCTGCCCCGAGCCGCTGGGTGCGTTCTACGCCTACCCGTCGGTCGCCGGGGTCCTCGGCAAGGAGATCCGGGGCCAGCGGCCGTCGACGACGACCGAGCTCGCCGAACTGATCCTCACCGAGGCCGAGGTGGCCGTGGTGCCGGGCGAGGCCTTCGGGACGCCGGGCTACCTGCGGCTGTCGTACGCGCTCGGCGACGACGACCTGGTCGAGGGCGTCTCCCGGATCGCCAAGCTGCTGAGCGAGGCGAGCGCCTGACGACCGCTCCGGCGGGGCGGCGGGACCTGCGGACGCTGCCCAAGGCGCATCTGCACCTGCACTTCACCGGGTCGATGCGGCACGCCACGCTGCTCGACCTGGCCGCGCTCCACGGCCTCCGGCTGCCGGACCAGCTCCGGCGCCGGGAGCCGTTGGAGCTCGAGGCGACCGACCAGCGGGGCTGGTTCCGCTTCCAGCGGCTCTACGACGCCGCCCGGGCAGCCGTGCAGACCGAGGACGACATCCGGCGCCTCGTGCTGGAGGCGGCGCAGGACGACGCCGCCGAGGGCTCCGGCTGGCTGGAGCTCCAGGTCGACCCGTCGACCTACGCGCGGCACCTGGGCGGCCTGACGCCGACCGTCGAGCTGATCCTCGACGCCGTCCGGGACGCCGCGGCCGCGACCGGGGTGGGGATCGGGTTGATCCTCGCGGCCAACCGCACCCGGCACCCGTTCGACGCCCGCACGCTGGCCCGGCTCGCGGCGCGCTACGTCGACGCCGGCGTCGTCGGCTTCGGGCTGTCCAACGACGAGCGCCGCGGCCGGGCGGCGGACTTCGACCGGGCCTTCGAGATCGCCCGTGGCGCCGGACTGGCCGCCGTCCCGCACGGCGGGGAGCTCGGTGGTCCAGCGGAGGTGCGGGACTGCCTGCGGGCCCTGCGCGCGCACCGGATCGGGCACGGGGTGCGCGCCGTCGAGGACCCGGCGCTGCTCGAGGAGCTCGCCGCGGCCCGGATCACCCTGGAGGTGTGCCCGGCGTCCAACGTCGCGCTCGGCGTCGCCGACGACGCGGCCGCGGTGCCCGTCCGCACGCTGATGACCGCGGACGTCCCCATCGCCCTCGGCGCCGACGACCCGCTGCTGTTCGGGTCCCGGCTCGTCGACCAGTACCGAATCGCCCGCGACGTCCACGGCTGCACCGACGCCGAACTCGCCGACCTCGCCCGGCACTCCGTCGAGGGCTCCCTCGCCCCGGAGGAGACCAAGTACCGCCTCCGCGGCCGCATCGCCGCCTGGCTCGCCGAGCCCCCGCCCCCCGTGCAGTGGAGATGACATCTCCACTGCAGACCGCCCCCTGCACTGGAGATGTCATCTCCACTGCAGGTCGGCTGTGCACTGGAGATGTCATCTCCAGTGCAGGGGTCAGAGGGTGTGGCCGACCAGGACGGGCTCGTGGTGGAGCTCGATGCCGAAGCGGTCGAGGACGCCGGCGCGGACGGCGCGGGCGAGGGTCAGCAGGTCCGCCGCGGACGCGCCGCCGCGGTTGGTCAGCGCCAGCGTGTGCTTGGTCGAGAGGGTCGCGCGGCCGCCGGTGAGCTCGGCGCCGAAGCCCTTGGAGAACCCCGCGTGCTCGATCAGCCAGGCCGCGGAGGTTTTCACCAGGCCGTCGCCTGCCGGGTAGCGCGGGGCGTCGTCCGGAAGCGCGGCGCCCGCCACCGCGGAGGTCAGGATCGGGTTGGTGAAGAACGAGCCGGCGCTCCACGTGTCGTGGTCGTCGGGGTCGAGCACCATGCCCTTGGACCGGCGCAGGCCCAGGACCGCGGCGCGGACGTCGGCGACCGGCGCGGTGCCGCCGACCTCGACCCCGAGGGTGCGGGCGAGCTCGGCGTAGCGCACCGGCGCACCCGTGCCGCCCGCGGTGAGGCGGAACTCCACCGCGGTGACGACGAAGCGGGACGTCCGCTTGAACAGGCTGTCCCGGTACGCGAAGCCGCAGTCCGCGGGGGCGAAGCGGCGCTCGGTGCCGGTCTCCCGGTCGAAGGTCCGGACCGCGGTGATCACGTCGGCGACCTCCTGGCCGTAGGCGCCGACGTTCTGGATCGGGGTGGCCCCCACGCTGCCCGGGATGCCCGACAGGGCCTCGATCCCGGCCCAGCCCTGCTCGACCGTGTACTCGACGAGGGCGTCCCAGTTCGCGCCGGCCTCGACAAGAACGTCGACGCTGTCGTCGGAGCCGTCGTCCGCTCCCCCACTGACCGCCAGGCCGTCCCCGACCATCCGGGCGACGGTCCCGGCGAAACCGTCGTCGGTGACCAGCAGGTTCGACCCGCCGCCGAGCACCATCACCGGCTCGTCGCCGGCCTCGGCGAACAGGGCCGCGAGTTCGTCCACGCCCGCCACGTCGACCAGCCGCGCAATCGGACCACCGACGCGGAAGGTGGTGAGCTCGGCGAAGCTGGTCACGGCAGCCGGACGGTGGCGATCGCCTTCGCCAGCACGGTCGCGCCGTCGTAGGTGGCCTTGATCGTCACCTTGACCAGGTTGTCGTCGAGCTTCTCGGTCACCGCGGCGCTGACCTCGACGGTCGCGCCCTCCTCCGCGTCCGTCACCGGGACGGGGCGGGTGAACCGGACGCCGAACTCGGTGAGGGCGCCGGGGTCGCCGGTCCAGTCGGTGACGACGCGGACGACCGTGCCCATCGTGAGCATCCCGTGGGCGATGACGTTCGGCAGGCCGACCTCGGTGGCGATCCGCTCGTTCCAGTGGATCGGGTTGAAGTCGCCGGAGGCGCCGGCGTAGCGCACCAGGTCGGCGCGGCGGAACGTGAAGCTCCGCGTCGGCAGCTCCGTGCCCTTCTCCACGCTCGCCCAGGTGGGGGCGCTCATGCCGACTCCCCCCGGCAGACCAGCGTCGAGGTCGAGGTCACGACGTGCTCGCCCGCCTCGGTCGCGGACACGCAGTCGACGGTGAGGACGTCGTTGCCGGCCAGGTGCTTCACGGCCCGGATCTCGACGGTCGTGACGAGCCGGTCGCCCGGGCGCAGCGGCCGGGCGTAGCGGAAGTTCTGGTCGCCGTGGACGACGTTCTGCAGCTCGATGCCGAGGTCCGCGAGCACGGCGAAGGCGCCGTCGAGCGCGAAGACGATCGGGAACGTCGGGGGCGCGAGAACGTCCGGGTAGCCCAGGGCCTGGGCGGCCTCCGGGTCGCGGAAGACCGGGGACGGGTCACCGATCGCGTCGGCGAACTCCCGGATCTTCTCCCGGCCCACCTCGTACGGGCGGCTGGGCGGATAGGTACGACCGACGAGCGAGGGGTCGACGGGCATGACGGCGAGCGGCGCGCCGAGCGGCTAGCGGGTCTCGCGGTGCAGGGTGTGCCGGCGCTCGCGCGGGCAGTACTTCTTCATCTCGAGCCGGTCGGGGTCGTTCCGCCGGTTCTTCTTGGTGATGTAGTTGCGCTCCTTGCACTCCGTGCAGGCCAAAGTGATCTTCGGCCGGATGTCCTGCGACTTGCTCGCCACGGTCGTGCCTCTCTACGTCTGCTCGCGCGATCTATTGCGCAACTACTTGCGTCCGGTAGCGGTGACCGGACTTGAACCGGTGACACAGCGATTATGAGCCGCTTGCTCTACCAACTGAGCTACACCGCCGCTGCTGCCGGGCGTCCCACCGAGGGAACAACCAGCTCAGAGCCCCTTTACGGAATCGAACCGTAGACCTTCTCCTTACCATGGAGACGCTCTGCCGACTGAGCTAAAGGGGCAAGGCTCGTAGAGGTTACACGCTCCGAGGGCGTGCTCCCCAATCGGTTCCCACGGTACGTCTCACGGCCGTTCACGAAGCACCCGGGACCGCCCCCGGACCACTGGTCCGAGCGGGTGGCGGTGAGCCACGACACCGCCGGGCAGTGCTCACGATTCGCCCAAACCGCCGACGCGGACCGGCGCGGTCCTGCTGAGGTGGCGGAGTGACGGCGGGGGTGCAGACGGCGGTGTCGACCGCGCGACGGACGCGCGTGCACCTCGACGACGCCGGCCCGCTGCCGATGCGCGGGGTGCTCGCGGCGGTCGCGGACTCCGCGGCGGCGCTCGGGCTCGGCGGGTTCGCCCGCACCGACGCCTACGGTCTGACCGTCGAGATCGAGGGCCCGGCCGAGCAGGTCGCGCACTTCCTGGCGCGGATCGCCGGCGGCCCGCTCGGCGCCTGCTGGTCGCCCGGGGGTGAGCTCGCTCCGCTCGGCGCGACCGAGTTCGCGGTCCTCGCGGTCTCGGCCCAGCGAACCGCGGCGACCGCCCACCGCGGGTCCGACGTGGCCCTGTGCCCGACGTGCGTGGACGCCCTGTTCGACAAGACCTCGCCGCACTTCCTCGACCCCACCGTCGGCTGCTCGGTGTGCCGGCGCGGCGACGTCGGCGCGGGTGCGGCGGCACCCCGCAGTGAGCTGCGCCTGACCGACCCCGCCGGCCGCCCGATCGAGGGCGTCCCGCTGCGCAGCGCGATGGCGCTGCTGCTGGTCGGGGGCCGGATCGTCGCCACGCTGGACGCCGACCGCACCCGGCTCTACGCCGACGCCACCCGGCCCGCCGCGGTCGCCGCGCTGACGGCCGCGGCGGGGCCCGCCGGCAGCGTCGTCGCGCTGTGCCCGGACCTGGAGTGGGCGCGCCGGCTCGCCGTCGTCGACGACGACGAGGCCGCGGCGCTGGCGTCACGCCGCAGCCCCGTCCTGCTGCTGGAGCCGCACCTGGTCGGGCCGGCCCGCGACCTGGTCCCGACCGGCGGCCCCCTGCCGGTGACCTTGCCGGGCTGCGGGCTCACCCACCTCCTGGCCCGGGCGGCGGCCCGGCCCCTGGCCTATCTGGACCGTCCGGCGGGCGCCGACCCCGGCCCGGCCGTGGGCATCCTCTTCGCAGAACCGGTCATCTGACTCCAGAGGGGTCGGTAGCGCCGCGTAGCGACCGGTAACAGTGCGTAGCGATCTGTAGCGGCCCGGGGCAAGTCGGGACATCGGCCATTCGGCCCCTCAAGTGGGCCTGACCAGGCGCCGAATTTCCCCGCGATAGGTACGGGAGGCCAGCTCCCGTGATCCCCCCGGGCCACTCCCGAGGGGTTGTCCTCATCGCGTCGCCCGCCCGCGGCCCATCCCACCTGGAGCCTGTAATGACGCACGCCCACGCGGAGTCGCCCGTCGACTCGCAGCCCGCCGGGAGCCTTCTCGGCGACCTGGCCCGCTTCGTCGGCCTGGTCACGCTCACGCTCGCCCTCGTCGTCGGCGCCCTGATCGGGCTCGGCGGCACCTCGCAGGCCGCCCCGAAGTCGAACGCTTCGGTCAACTCGGCCAGCGTCAAGGTCCTGCGCAGCTCGGTGATCCACCTGACGAACGTCGCCCGCAAGTCGCACGGCTGCCGCCCGCTCAAGCACAACAGCAAGCTGCAGAAGGCCGCCCAGCGGCACGCGAACGACATGAGCAAGAAGCGCTACTTCTCCCACAACTCGGCCAACGGCACGGTGTGGTGGAAGCGGATCATGAAGGCCGGCTACAAGGACCCCGCCGGCGAGAACATCGCGCGCGGCTTCTCCTCGACCAGCGCCGTCGTCCGCGCCTGGCTGAACTCCCCGAGCCACCGGAAGAACATCATGAACTGCCAGTTCCGCACGATCGGGATCGGCTTCAACACGAACGGTGACTACTGGGTCCAGGACTTCGGTTACTGACCGGCCCCGGCCGACCCCGGCCGATCATGGCCGCAGCATCGTCGGTAAGCACCTCAGCGGAGCGCCGCCCCACGGGGCGGCGCTCGCTGCGTTGACCGCTCAGGTGGCACCGTCTCCCGAAAGCGCACTCCAGCACCCCGAAACGCCCCGCCGACGGTGCTTCCTGATCCCGAAAGCGCACCACAGCACCCCGGCACGCCCGGACCGGGTGCCACCTCCACCCCCTGCGCAGATCGGCACCGACCCACCCGACGGCACCCGTGCCTATCTGCGCACTCTGCGCACTCTGCGCACTCTGCGCACTCTGCCACTCTGCGCCCGCCACCCCGGAGCGGCCGGGGCCCGCCGGGGCGGCCGGGGCGGCCGGGCGCGTGCGGGGGCGGTGCCGGCGCGCGTTTTAGCCGGCCCGGCGGGTCCCCACCGGGCGTCCGTGTGGGTGACGGCACAGAGATCCGATGTCCGGTTTGAGGCGTTAAGCACAGCGCACATCGTCAAGCGCCGCCTAAGTTTCGGACCTTCTCCCCGGAACGACGCACCCATCGCCCTTCACTTGACCTGCAGGAACGCGTTCCGAACAGGTCCGGAGGGGACGGGGAGGTCCCCGCTCGGGCGCTGACGGTTCCCGGGGGACGCCGAATCGCCACGCCCGGGACCTGAAACGTTCGTACGCATTCCGGCGATTGATCCATATGGGTTACTCCGGCGCGCCGGGGGGCTCCCAGCCGAGGAGAGGCGCGCGCCGCGGGATCGGCGCCGCCACCCACACCGACTGGCAACGGAGGACACGCAGGTCATGGGCACGACGAGCGGGCACCGGCGGATCCTCGGGATCACGCCGTTCGCTGCGCCCGACGCTGCCCTGGCGGTCGCGGTCGCCCGCGCCGGTGCCACTGGCGTCCTCGACCTCGGGGCGGACCGCGAGACCGCGCTGACCGCCCTCGCCGAGGCCACCTCGTGGTGGCGCGGCCCGCTCGGTGTCCGCGTCGGCGCCGCCTGCCCGCTCACCCCCGCGGACCTGCCGGCCACCGTGAACCTGGTCGTGCTCGCGGCCGACGCGCCCTGGAGCCTCGAGGCCGCGGCCGGCGCCGGCCGCTCGGTGCTGGTCGAGGTCGGCTCCGTCGCCGCCGCCCGCACCGCCGTCGCCGCCGGCGCGACCCGCCTGCTCGCCCGCGGCTCCGAGTCCGGGGTCAGCGGCGAGGCCAGCGCCTTCGTCCTGCTCCAGCTCCTGCTCGCCGCCGACCTGCGCACGGCGTCCGGCGCGGCGCCCGAGATCTGGCTGGCCGGCGGGATCGGCCCACACACCGCGGCCGCCACGATCGCCGGTGGGGCCACCGGGGTCGTCCTCGACTCCCAGCTCGCGCTCGCCCGCGAGTGCGAGCTGCCGCGCGAGGTCGCGGCCGCCGTCCGCGCGATGGACGGCACCGAGACCGCGGTGGTCGGTGGGCACCGCATCTACACCCGTCCCGACCTGACGCGGCCCGACGCGGAGGGCTTGGCGAGCCGGCTCGGCGCGACGCTGGCCGCCCTCCCCGTCGGCCAGGACGGTGCGCTGGCGCGGCCGCTGGCCGACAAGCACGTCACCGCCGGCGGGATCGTCGCCGCCGTCGCCGCCCAGATCGAGTCCTCGATCCCCGCCGCCGTGGCCACCACCAAGCGCGCGGACTGGGCCCCCCGGGTCGTCCAGGGCCCGATGACCCGCGTGTCCGACCAGGCCGCCTTCGCGCAGGCCGTCGCCGAGCAGGGCGGGCTCCCCTTCCTCGCCCTCGCGCTCATGACCGGCGAGGACGCCCGGGCCCTGCTGGTCGAGACCGCCGAGCTGCTCGGCGACCTCCCCTGGGGCGTCGGCATCCTCGGTTTCGTCCCGGACGAGGTCCGGGGCGCCCAGCTCGAGGCCGTCCACGAGGTGGGCCCGAAGTACGCGCTGATCGCCGGTGGCCGGCCGGCGCAGGCCGCCCCGCTGGAGGCGGCCGGGATCACCACGTTCCTCCACGTCCCCTCCCCCGCGCTCCTCGATCGCTTCCTCGCCGAGGGCGCGCGCCGCTTCGTGTTCGAGGGCTCGGAGTGCGGCGGCCACGTGGGGCCGCGTGCGAGCTTCCCGCTCTGGGACGACCAGATCCGCCACCTGCTCGCGTACGGCGAGCAGCACCACTGCCTCGAGGAACTCGACGTCCTGTTCGCCGGCGGCATCCATGACGCCCGCTCGGCGGCGATGGTGGCCGCGGCCGCCGCACCGATCACCGCCGCGGGTGGCCGCGTCGGCGTTCTCATGGGCACCGCATACCTGTTCACCGCCGAGGCGGTCAGCGCGGGCGCGATCGGCCCGGCGTTCCAGCGGGCCGCGATCGCGTGCGACTCGACCGTCCTGCTCGAGACCGCCCCCGGGCACGCCACCCGCTGCGCGCCCACGGCGTTCGTCGACACCTTCGCCTCGATGCGCGAGGCGATGCTCGCCGCCGGCACGCCGCGCGAGCAGGTCTGGGCCGAGCTGGAGAAGCTCAACGTCGGCCGGCTCCGGATCGCGAGCAAGGGCATCCGACGTGAGGGCAACGCGCTCATCCCCGTCGACGAGAACACCCAGGCCCGTGACGGCATGGTGATGATCGGCGACGTCGCGCGGCTGCGGTCGTCGGTGACCACGGTGGCCGAGCTGCACGCGTCGGTGACGAGCGGCGCGGCGGAGTTCCTGGCCGCCCGGGCCGCCGAGCTCGACCTCACCCCGGGCAGCGACGGCGACGCCGGGCTCGACATCGCGATCGTCGGCATGGCGGGCGTCTTCCCGCAGGCCGCCGAGCTCGCCGAGTTCTGGGCGCACGTGCTCGCGAACCACGACGCGATCACCGAGGTGCCGGCCGAGCGCTGGGACCCGAAGACCTTTTACGAGGGCGACGGCGGCACGGGCTCCACCTCCAAGTGGGGCGGCTTCCTGCCCGACGTCCCGTTCGACGCGCTCACGTACGGCATCCCGCCGCAGGCGCTCGCCTCGATCGAGCCGGTGCAGCTGCTGGCCCTCGAAGTCGCCGCCCGCGCGCTGCGCGACGCCGGCTACGCCACCGCGAACGCCGCGGGTCGCGAGTTCGACCGCGAGCGGACCGGCGTCATCTTCGGCGCCGAGCCCGGCACCGACCTGTCGGCCGCCTACAGCTTCCGTGCGCTGTACCCGCAGTTCCACGGTGAGATGCCGGCCGAGCTCGACGCGCTGCTGCCGAAGCTGACCGAGGACTCGTTCCCCGGCGCGCTGGCCAACGTCATTTCCGGCCGCATCGCCAACCGCCTGGACCTCGGCGGCGCCAACTACACCGTCGACGCCGCGTGCGCCTCGGCGCTGGCCGCGCTCGAGGTCGCGTGCATGCAGCTGCGCGGCGGCGGCGCGGACATGGTGTTGGCCGGCGGCGCGGACATCCACAACGGCATCCAGGACTACCTGCAGTTCGCCTCGGTCGGCGCGCTGTCGAAGACCGGGCACTGCAAGCCCTTCGACGCGAACGCCGACGGCATCGCGCTCGGTGAGGGCGTGGCCGCCGTCGTGCTCAAGCGCCGCGTCGACGCCGAGCGCGACGGCGACCGGATCTACGCGGTCATCTCCGGCATCGGCTCCTCCTCCGACGGCAAGTCGCTCGGCCTGACCGCCCCGCGGCCCGAGGGCCAGCGCCGTGCGCTGGAGCGGGCGTACGCGCAGGCGGGCGTCTCCCCGGCCGACGTCGGCCTGGTCGAGGCCCACGGCACCGGCACCGTCGTCGGCGACCGCACCGAGCTCACCGTCCTGTCCGAGGTCTTTTCCGAGGCCGGCGCCGCGCCGGCGTCGTGCGCGCTCGGGTCGGTGAAGTCCCAGATCGGGCACACCAAGTGCACCGCGGGCCTCGCCGGTGTGATCAAGGCCTCGCTCGCGCTGCACACCGGCGTCCTCCCGCCGACCGGGCAGCTCACCACCCCGAACCCCGCCTGGGTCGCGGGCGAGAACCCGTTCGTCTTCGACACGAAGCCGCGCCCGTGGCCGGCCGACCGGCCGCGCGTCGCCGGCGTCAGCGCCTTCGGCTTCGGCGGGACGAACTTCCACACGGTCCTGTCCGGGTACACGAACGGACCGGCGCCGCGATCGGGTCTGGACCAGTGGCCGGCCGAGCTGTTCGTCGCCCGCGGCGCAACCCGGGCCGAGGCCGTCGCGGCGCTCGACGAGCTCGTCGCCCTCTGCGCGGCCAACGACGGCGCGGGCCGCCCGTGGCGCCTGCGTGACCTGGCCCGGACCTTCGACGACTCCTCCGCCGGCGCGGTGCAGGTCGCGTTCGTCGCCACCGACCTCGACGACCTCGCGGCGAAGATCCCCGCCGCGAAGGCGTTCACCGCCGGCCCCGCGGTCTTCGTCGCCGACGGCGAGAAGGCCGGGGAGCCCGCCGGCGAGGTCGCCTTCCTCTTCCCGGGGCAGGGCAGCCAGCGCCCGGGCATGCTCGCCGACCTGTTCACCGCGTTCCCGCGCCTGCAGGACCTGCTCGAGATCGGCGCCCGCTGGGTGCCGACGATGTTCCCGCCCGCCGCGTTCGACGACGCGACCCGGGACGCCCAGCGCGCGGCGCTGACCGACACCCGCGTCGCGCAGCCGGCGCTCGGCATCGCGGACCTCGCGATGTTCCGGACGCTGCGCGCGCTCGGCCTGACGCCGGATCACCTCGCCGGCCACTCCTACGGTGAGCTCGTCGCCCTCTGCGTGGCCGGCGCCATCAGCCCGGCCGACCTGCTGGAGATCTCCGCCGCGCGCGGCGAGGCGATCCTCGCCGCGGCCGGGGGCGACCCCGGCACGATGGCCGCGGTCTCCGCCGGCGAGGCGGCCATCCGCGCCACGCTCAACGGGCAGATGAGCTCGGGCGGCCCTCACGGCGGAGTCGTCGTCGCGAACCTGAACTCCCCCGACCAGACGGTGATCTCCGGCCCGACGGCTGCGGTCGACTCCGCGGTGACCGCGCTGAAGGACGGCGGCATCACCGCGCAGCGGATCCCGGTCGCGTGCGCGTTCCACTCCCCGCTCGTCGCCGACGCCTCGCGGACGCTCGAGGCTGAGCTGATGCGTCGTTCGATCGGTTCGCCGCACCTGCCGGTGTGGGCCAACGCGACCGCCGCCCCGTACCCGCTCGGGTCGTCCGCGGTGCGCGAACTGCTCGCGGAGCAGGTCGCCTCGCCGGTCCGCTTTACCGAGCAGATCGAGGCGATGTACGCCGCCGGCGCCCGCGTCTTCGTCGAGTGCGGCCCGGGCCGCGTGCTGACCGGCCTGGTGGGCGCGATCCTCGGCGACCGCCCGCACGTCGCGATCGCGACCGACGCTCCCGGCAAGCACGGCGTGACCGCCCTGCTCACCGCGCTGGGCCGCCTGTCCGCCGCCGGTGTCACCGTCGACACCACGGCCCTGTACGCCGGACGCGATACCGCCGTCGTGTCCGCCCAGGACGTCCCGCGCCGGCCCGGGTGGGTCGTCAACGGACACCTGGTCCGCACCGCCGAAGGGAAGCCCGTGGCCAACGGCCTCCAGCCGGCTCAGCGCGTCGAGATCTCGGCCGCCACCCCGGTTACGCCCGCCCAGGGGACGCCCGCGCCCGCCGCGCCGGTCTCTCCCGCTGCTGTTGCCGCCCCCGCCGACGGCCGCGAGGCCGTCGTGCTCGAATTCCTCCGCGCCGGCCGCGAGATGATCGCGGCCCAGCGTGACGTCGTGCTCGGTTTCCTCGGTTCGGCCCCCGCCCCCGTGGCGCCGGCCGTTCCGGGGGCCCAGCCGGCTCCGGTTGCGCAGCCGGTGGCTGCGACGGCTCCCACCGTGGAGACCGTCGCCCCCGCGCCGATCGTCGAGCCGGCTCCGGTCGTCGCTCCGGCTCCGGCACCCGCCGAGCCGGTCGTCGTCGCCGAGCCGGCCCCCGCGCCGGTCGCCGCGCCCGCGGACCTCAGCACCGAGCTCACGGCCGACCGGGTCCTCGCCGTCCTGACCGAGCTGATTGCCGAGCGCACCGGCTACCCCGCCGAGATGCTCGGCGCCGACCTCGACCTCGAGGCCGACCTGTCGATCGCCTCCCTCAAGCGCACTGAGATCCTCGGTCTCCTCGCCGACCGCCTCCCCGAGGCCGGCCTCGACGAGGACGCCCAGGCCAAGCTCTCCCGCATCCGCACGATGGCCGGGATGGTCGCCGCGATCGTCGAGACCGCCCCGGCTGCACCCGCGGCGGCGCCGGCTCCGGTTGCTCCGGCCGCGCCGGCTCCCACGCCGGCTCCGGCCGCGGTGGTCGCCCCCGCCGCGGGCCTCACCGCCGAGCGCGTGCAGAGCGTCCTCACCGACCTGATCGCCGAGCGGACCGGGTACCCGACCGAGATGCTCGACGTCGACCTCGACCTCGAGGCCGACCTGTCGATCGCCTCCCTCAAGCGCACCGAGATCCTGGGGCTCCTCGCCGACCGCCTCCCCGAGGCCGGCCTCGACGAGGACGCCCAGGCCAAGCTCTCCCGGCTACGCACCATGCGCGCGATGGTCGACGCGATCGTCGGCGACGCGGCTCCGGTGGCGCCTCCGACCGCGGCTCCGGTCGTGGTGGCCGCGCCGGTCACTCCCGACACCCCGGCCGACGCCCCGGCCGAGCGCGAGCCCGTCCGGCGCTACCGGCTGGAGCTCGTCCCCACGACGCCGCTGACGGCGGACGGCACCCTGCACGGCCGTCACGTCACGATGGTCGGTGGTGGGCTCGGCATCGGCATCGAGCTGGCCGACGCGCTGACCGCACGGGGCGCGACCGTCCGGACCGTCTCCACGGACCCGGACACCGAGCTCGGGGACGTCGACATCCTCGTCCACCTCGGGGCCGCCGGACCGAGCGAGCCGCCGTCGCTGCCGGACGCGTTCGCGGTCCTGCGCCACGCCGTCCTCGGCGGTGCGCGCCAGCTGCTCGTCGTCACCGGCACCGGTGGCCGCATGGGCCACCGCACCGCCACCGACGCCCCGCCGCGCTCGGACGCCCCGGCGGGCATGGGTCTGGCCGGCCTGGTCCGCACGATCGCCCGCGAGTACCCGCACGTCTCGTGTCGGGCGCTCGACATCGACCCGAAGGAGACGGCGGAGCTGCTGACCTCCCGCCTCGTCGCCGAGCTGGTGCACCCGGCCGGCCCCGAGGTCGTCGGGTACGCCGAGGGTGTCCGCTCGACGCTGTCGCTGACGGCGGCGCCGCTGGAGGTCGAGGCCCTGCCGTCCGCCGCCCAGCTCGGGCTCACGCCCGGCGCGGTCGTCCTGCTGACCGGCGGCGCGCGCGGCATCACGGCGCGGACCGCGGCCGGTTTGGCCGGCGTCGCCGGGTGCCACATCGTGCTCTGGGGCCGCAGCCCGCTGCCGGCCGCGGAGGAGGGCCCGGCGACCGCGGGTGCGACCGACGAGGCCGCGTTGCGCCGGGCGCTGATCGCGTCGGGCGTCACCGTCCCGGCGCAGGTCGAGCGTGAGGTCGCCCGCGTGCTGGCGGAGCGCGAGATCCGCGCGACGATGACGGCGCTGCAGTCGGTGGCCGCGTCGGTGACGTACTCCGCGGTCGACGTCCGCGACGCCGCCGCCGTTTCGGACGGCATCGCCGAGGTGATGGCCCGTCACGGCCGCATCGACGGGGTCGTGCACGGGGCCGGCGTCCTCGACGACCGCCTGATCGCCGACAAGTCCGCGGACGGGTTCGCCCGCGTCTGGGAGACCAAGGTCGACGGCGCCCGCGCGCTGGCGTCCGCCCTCCCGGCCGAGCTGAAGTTCCTGGTGCTCTTCGGCAGCGTCTCGGGTGTCTTCGGCAACCGCGGTCAGTGCGACTACGCCGCGGCGAACGACGCGCTGGACTGCCTGGCTCGCGCGTGGGAGACCCGCTTCACCGGACGGGTCGTCAGCGTCGACTGGGGCCCCTGGCTCCCGACCGGCACCGCCGGCGACGGCATGGTGTCGGCGGAACTGCTGCGCAGCTACGCCCGGCAGGGCGTCGGCGCGATCCACCCGGAGGACGGCGTGAACGCGCTGCTCCGTGAGCTCGCGCACGGCGAGGGCCCCCAGGTGGTGTACGTGTGTGCCGAACCGGCGGCTTTCGACGTAGCGTTCAGTGGTGGGCTCGGGGGCTAGCACGACGATGCGTCAGTCGACGACTGACAGCACAGGGGGGACCGCGGTAGCCATCGTCGGGATGGCGGCCGTGCTGCCCGGCGCGCCCGACCTCGCCACCTACCGCGAGAACCTCCGCGCGGGGGTGGACGCGATCTCCGACGTCCCCGCCTCGCGGTGGGACCCGGAGTTCTACGACCCGGGCGCGGCCAAGACGCGCCCCGGCGACCGGATGTACTGCCGACGGGGCGGCTTCGTCGGCGAGGTGACGATCGACCCGATGCGCTTCGGCATCATGCCGATGGCCGTCGGGGACATCGAGGCCGAGCAACTGGTCGCGCTCGCGACCGCCGCCGCTGCGATCGACGACGCCGGCGGGCCCGACACGCTCGGCGACCGGCGCAAGGTCGGGATCGTGCTCGGCCGGGGCGGCTACTTCAACGCGGGCATGGCGCGGTTCGTCGACCGCGTCCGGACGGCGAACCAGCTCGTGGCCACCCTGCGCGAACTGATGCCGGGGATCTCCGACGATCAGCTCGAAGCGGTGCGGGCCTCGTTCTCCGCCCGCGCCGGCGACCTGCGCGAGGAGTCCGGCATCGACCTGATGGTGCCGAACCTCGTCGCGTCGCGGACCGCGAACCGGCTCGACCTCGCCGGCCCGGCGTACACGGTGGACGCCGCCTGCGCCTCGTCGCTGATCGCCGTCGACCACGCGGTTCGGGACCTGGCGTCCGGCCGGTGCGACGTCGTCCTCGCCGGCGGCGTGCACCACTGCCACGACATCACCTTCTGGTCCGGCTTCAACCTGCTCGGCGCGCTGTCGCCGAGCGAGCGGATCCGACCCTTCCACCGGGGCGCGGACGGGATCCTCATCGGTGAGGGCACCGCGATCGTGGTGCTCAAGCGCCTCGCCGACGTGCGCGACGACGAGCGCGTCTACGCCGTCATCCGCGGCACCGGCGTCGCCGGCGACGGCCGCGCCGCAAGTCTGATGGCCCCTCAGTCGAGTGGCCAGGTGGCGGCGATGAACGCCGCTTGGGCGGCGGCGGGCATCGACCCGCGGACCCCCGGTTCCGTCGGCCTGATCGAGGCTCACGGGACCGCGACGGTCGCCGGCGACGCGACCGAGCTCGCCTCCCTCACCGAGGTGTTCGGTCCGGCGTCGGGCGGCGCCGACATCGGCATCGGCTCGGTGAAGTCGATGATCGGGCACGCCATGCCGGCCGCCGGTGCCGCCGGGTTGATCAAGGCCGCGCTCGCCGTGTCCGAGGGCTTCCTGCCCCCCACTCTGCACTGCGACGACCCACACCCGGCGCTGGAGGGGACCCGCTTCGCCCCCGTCACCGCCCGGCGGGAGTGGGAGACCGACGGCCCCCGTCGCGCCGGCGTCAACGCCTTCGGCTTCGGCGGCATCAACGCTCACGTCGTCCTCGAGGATCTCCGCAGCAGCGACTCTTCTGTTTATCTCGTTGCGTCCGAAGATGTGGCTGCAATTGCGACCACATCGTCGGACGCAAAGCCGGAGGCGGCGGCGGAGAAGGTGCTGCTGTTCACCGGAGCGGACGCGGCGGCGATCGCGGCGCAGCTCGACGCCGACGACGACACCCTGCTCGCCCGCGACGACACCTGGGCGCCCCCGGTGGGGGGACCGGCCCGGCTGGCGATCGTCAACCCGGACGCAAAGCGGCTGGCGCTCGCGCGCAAGGTCGTGGCGCAGGGGAAGCCGTGGCGCGGCCGCAACGACGTGTGGTTCTCGACCTCGCCGTTGCTCGGCCCCGGTGGCGGCCGGGTCGCGTTCCTGTTTCCCGGGCTGGAGGAGGTCTTCTCCCCGCGCGTGGACGACGTCGCCGCGCACTTCGGGCTGCCGCCGGTCCGCAGCGCGGCGGACGCCGGGCTCGGCCGGCGCGGGCTCGAGCTCGCCGGCGTCGGGCGGCTGCTGGACCGCGCGCTGCGGGCGATGGACATCCGGCCCGACGTCGTCGCCGGCCACAGCATCGGGGAGTGGAGCGCGCTCATCGCCGCGGGCGGGGCCCCGTTCGAGGAGTTCGCGGACTCGACCCGCGCGTTCGACTCCGGGCCGGGCGTCCCCGACCTGGTGTTCGCGGTGCTCGGCTGCGGAGCCTCGGTCGCAGTCGAGGCGATCGCCGGACTGGAGCGCGTCGTGCTCTCGCACGACAACTGCCCGCACCAGTCGATCATCTGCGGCGAGCAGGCCCAGGTGGACGTCGCGCTCGACCGGCTGCGCGAGCGCGGAGTCGCCGGGTCGCTGCTGCCTTTCAAGTCCGGCTTTCACACCCCGTACCTGGAGCCGTATCTCGGCCCGACGCGCGAGTTCATCGCCGGCCTGACGCTACGTCAGGTCTCGGTGCCGCTGTGGTCGGCGACGACCGTCGCGCCGTACCCGGCCGAGGACGCCGAGGTCCGGTCCCTGCTGCTGCGCAATCTCGTCGAACCCGTGCGGTTCGGCCCGCTGATCCAGCGGCTGTACGCCGAGGGCGTGCGCGCGTTCGTCCAGGTCGGGACCGGCAGCCTCCCCGGGTTCGTCGAGGACACCCTCGACAACCCCGCGACCCCGCACCTGGTGATCAGCGCGAACATCCCGAAGCGAACCGGCCTCGAGCAGCTGCGCCGCGTCGCCGCCGCGCTGTGGACCGAGGGCGCCGCCCCGCGCTTCTCCCGCCTCGCCGCCGAGCAGCCCACCGAGGACCCCGCCCCCGCCGCGCCCGCCCCGCGCCGTCCGGGCCTCGCCGTCCCGCTGCAGCTCGGGTCCCCGCTGCTCCGCCTCGTCGACCCCCCGACCCTCACCACCCCGACACCAACCCCCACTGGAGATGTCATCTCCAGTGGGATCGGCCCGATCGGTGGAGATGTCATCTCCAGTGGGGGTGGGGCGGTCGCGGAGGAGTTCCGCGCCTTCGTCGGCGAGGCGAACGCCGCCGCGGCCGACGTCCTCGCCGCCGCGTCCCCCGAAAGCGCAGCACAGCACCGTCGGCCTTCTCCCGAAAGCGCAGCACAGCACCCCGGAACGCAAAATCGCGGTGCTGGAGTGCGCTTTCGGGGAGAGGGCAGCCGGGGCGAGGGCGGGCCGCGGAGCGCGGTGACGGAGCGGCGGATGTCGCTGCGGAGCGACCCGTACCTCGCGGACCACGCGCTGCTGCAGGCGCCCGCGGAGGCGCCGGCGGAAGCGCGGTACCCGATCGTCCCGATGACGGGGACGATCGCGCTCATCGTCGAGGCCGCGGCGTCACTGGTCCCGGAGCGGCTCGTGACCGGCGTCCGCGGGGTGCGGGCGCTGCGGCCACTGGCCGTCGAGCCCGAGATCGCGCTGCGCATCACCGCGACCGAGCAGCCGCGGGAGGACGGCGGGGCGGACCTGACGGTCGTCTCCGTCGTCGTGGACGGCTCGGTCGGCAACGGCCCCGTCGAGACCTACGCGCGGGCCACGGTCCTGCTCGCCGACGAGTATCCCGCCCCTCCGGCGTTGCGGGACGCCCCGCTGACCGGGGAGCGCGCCCCCGCCACCGACGCCCGCGGGCTGTACTCCGAGCGGTGGATGTTCCACGGGCCGGAGTTCCAGGGCGTCCGGGAGCTGACGGCGATCGCCGACGACGGCGTGCGGGGCGTCGTGGCCGAGCTGCCGGCGCCGGGGTCCCTGCTCGACGCCGCGGGCCAGCTCCTCGGCTACTGGGTCGCGATCCACCCCGAGAACGCCCTCGTGCTGCCCGCGACGATCGGCTCGGTCAGCTTCTTCGGCCCGCCCCCGGCGGTGGGCGCCACGTACGCGACGGTTGTTCGGGTTCGTTCGGCCACCGACGTCGAGGTCGTCGCCGACCTGGAGCTGCGGGACGGGGCCGGGAACCTGTGGTGCCACGTCACCGGCTGGACGGACCGTCGGCTGGAGGGCGACCCGGTCACCGTCGAGGCGTTCCGCCGCCCGGCGAGCTCCACGCTCGCGCAGGAGCAGCCGGGCGGATGGTTTCTGCTCGTCGAACCGTGGACCGACCCGGTCGCCCGGGACCTGGCTCGCCGTCAGTACCTCGCCCCTGCCGAGGAGAGCGAGCTCGCCGGACGGACGCCGCGCGCCGCGCGGCACTGGCTGCTCGGCCGCATCGCCGCGAAGGACGCCGTGCGCGCCCACCGCTGGGCGGAGGGGCACGGCCCGATCTACCCGGCCGAGGTCGGGATCGCGAACGACAGCCTCGGCGCGCCGTACGCGACCGGCCCCGGCGAGGGCGTCCGCCTCTCGCTCGCCCACTCGGGTCCCTTCGCGGTCGCCCTGGCCGGGTCGGGCGACGGCGGGGTGGGGATCGACCTCGAGCTGGTGGCCGACGCCCCGGCCGAGGCTGCCCTGCTCACCGAGTCCGAGCGCGAGCTGCTGGAGACCGTCGCGCCGGCCGGCGGCGACCCGGCCCTCCGGGCGCAGTGGGTCACCCGGTTCTGGACCGCTAAGGAGGCGGTGGCGAAAGCGGCGGGTACGGGCCTCGGTGGGCGTCCGGCCCGGTTCGTGGTGACCCGTGCCGAAAACGACCGGTTGCTGGTCGTTGTCGACGGGAACGGACGCTGGGTGAGCACCCGTTCCGGCGAACTTCCGGTCCCGTACGCCGTCGGGTGGACGAGAGAATCCGACATCCTGGGAACGAACCTGGGATCATGAACTGCCCGCACTTCGAGGAGACGCCATGACAGTCGACGCACGCACCACCGCCGAGGCGGAGGTTCTCGATGTCGTGCGCCGGCTCATCACCGAGACCATCGGCGAGGAGTACCTGCTCGACCTCGAGATCGGCCTGGACACCTCGTTCGAGGACGATCTCGAGATGGAGTCGATCGAGTTCGTGAAGTTCGGCGCCAAGCTGACCGAGCACTACGGCGGCGACGTCGACTTCGCCGGCTTCCTCGCCGACAAGGACCTGGACGAGATCATCGAGATGCGCGTGGGCACCGTCGTCGAGTACGTGCTCAGCGTTCGCAGCTGACGAGCCGAGTTCCCTCCATGCCCGAAGTGATCGCGAACGGGGTGCGGTTCCACGTCCAGCACCTCAACCGCCCGGCCGGCGGTCCGACCGAGCGCACGGCGCCCCCGGTCGTGTTCCTGCACGGCCTCGGCATGGACAACATGGCCAGCTTCTACTACACGGTCGCGGGGGCGGTCGGGAAGACCGGCGCCGAGTGCGTGCTCTACGACCTGCGCGGCCACGGCGACACCGAGCGCCCGCGCACCGGTTACACGATGGAGGACTCCATCGCGGATCTGACCGGGGTGCTCGACGCCCTGGAGATCTCCACCCCGGTACACCTGGTCGGCAACAGCTACGGCGGGACGATCGCGCTCGACTTCGCCGTGGAGCATCCCGAGCGGGTCGCGAGCCTGGTTCTGATCGAGGCTCACTTCAACGTCGACGGGTGGGCCGAGCAGATCGCCGCCGAGCGCCAGCGCGTCGAGGCCGTCGTCGCGGAGATGGGCGAGGAGAACCTTCAGGCCTGGATCCGCCGGTTCGGCCGCAAGGTCGTCAAGATGATGGACGCCCTCACCGACCTCGCGAACCACACGAGCTTCTACCCGGACCTGACCAAGGCCCGCCCGATCGAACGTGACCGGCTCCGGTCCCTGCGCATGCCGATCCGCGCGATCTACGGCGAGAAGTCCGACGTCCCGGACTACCAGCGCCAGCTCGAGGACCTGCTGCCGCACGCCACCCTCACCGTCGTCGAGGGCGTGGGGCACTCCGTGCTGATGGACGCGACGCCGCAGGTGCGGGAGATCGTCGTGGAGTGGTTGGCCGCCCGCGCGGCCGACCCGTGCCTGCGGTAGCGCGCGATGGCTCGCTTCCTCGTCGTCGTCCCTCCGCTGACCGGGCACATCCTGCCGCTGGTCGCGGTGTCCGCGGAGCTGTCCGCGCGCGGGCACGACGTCGCGTGGGCGGGCAACTCGGTCTACCTGGCCTCGGTGCTGCCGCCCGGCGCGCGTGTGTTCGCGGTCGACGACGAGTTCCCCGGTGAGCCGTTGTCCTCCCGCCTCGAGCGCTGGCGCGGCCTGCGCGCGGCGACGGCGTTCCGGTTCTTCTGGGAGGACTTCCTCATCCCGCTCGCGCAGTCGATGGTCCGTGGGGTCCGCGCGGCCGTCGACGAGTTCGGCCCGGACGTGATGCTCGTCGACCAGCAGGCCCTGGCCGGCGCGATCGTCGCGCGCGAACGGGGCCTGCCGTGGGCGACGTCGGCGTCGACGACCGCGGAGCTCACCGGCCAGTACGAGACGATGCCGAAGCTCACGGAGTGGGCCGACGAGCGCATGGCCGACCTGCAGGCGGAGTTCGGCCTGGCCCCGGCGATCGACCTGCGCTTCTCCCCCGAGCTCATCCTCTGCTACTCGACCGAGGGGCTGCTCCGCCCGCCGAACCCGCTGGGCGCGCACATCGCGATGGTCGGGCCTGCGTTCGGCGGCCGCGGCCCCGGGCCCGCGTTCGACTTCTCGTGGTTCGACCCCGCGCGCAAGCACCTGCTGATCTCGCTGGGCACGGTGAACCGCGACTCCGGCGACCGGTTCTTCGCGGTCGCGATGGAGGCGCTCGGGACGCTCGTCGACGAGGTCCAGGCCGTCGTCGTCGCCCCGCCCGCCGGGCTGAACCCGCCGCCGAACGTGCTCGTCGCCGAGCGGGTGCCGCAGCTCGAGCTGCTCCCCCACCTGGACGCCGTCGTCTGCCACGCCGGCCACAACACGACCTGCGAGGCGCTCGCGCACCGGCTGCCGCTGGTGGTCGCGCCGATCCGCGACGACCAGCCGGCCGTCGCGTCGCAGGTGACCGAGTGCGGCGCGGGGATCCGCGTGAAGTTCGGCCGGGTCTCCGCCGCCGAGCTGCGCGACGCGATCGTCGCCGTGCTCACCGACACGTCCTACCGCACCGCCGCCGCGGCGATCGCGGAGGAGTTCGAGGCCGCCGGAGGCGCTCCGGCCGCGGCCGACCGACTGGAGAAGCTGACATGACGCAGACGGCTGACAACACCGTCGACGACCGCGCCTGGTACGCCGCGCAGCTCGCGGCCGGGACGGCGCGGTTCTTCGAGCCGCGGCGTCACGACTGCCCGTGGTGCGGGTCGACGCGACTGACCGTCGAGGTCCGCTCGAAGGAGCTGTACCAGCGCAAGCCCGGCGTCTTCACGCTCTCCAAGTGCCGGACGTGCAACTTCGTCTTCCAGAACCCGCGCCTGACCGGTGAGGGGCTGAACTTCTACTACCGCGACTTCTACGACGGCCGCGGCGCCGCGCAGGCCGACGAGATGTCCTCCTACGGCGCGCCCGCGAACCACGCGCGCGCCCAGCTCGTGCAGCGGCACGCCGGCCCGGACGGCCCGCGCTCGTGGCTGGACGTCGGCACCGGCTGGGGCTACTTCGCCAAGCACGCGGCGGAGATCCTGCCGAACACGGTCTTCGACGGCCTCGACCAGGGCAGCGGCGTCGACCGCGCACTGGAGCGCGGCTGGCTGGCCCACGCCTACCGCGAGAACGCGTTCCCCGAGCTCGCCGACGAGCTCCGCGGCCGCTACGACGTCATCTCCATGCACCACTACCTGGAGCACACGCTCGACCCGCGGGCCGAGCTCGCCGCCGCCGCCCGCGCGCTGGAGCCCGGTGGGCTGCTCGAGATCGAGATGCCCGACGCGGAGTGCGTGCTGCGCCACGTGTTCCGGTCGTGGTGGGTGCCCTACTTCCAGCCGCAGCACCTCAACTTCCCACCGGTCGGCAACCTGCTGCAGGCCCTCGTCGAGCACGGCTTCCGCCCGCTCGAGGTCCAGCAGGCCGAGGCCCACCAGCCGGTCGAGGTGCTGATGGCGCTGGTATTCGCGATGACGAAGATCGGGCCGGACCCGGACCACCCGTGGCGCACGACCGAGGCGTCGGACTTCTCGCGCAAGGTCAACCAGGTCGCGTGGACCAAGGTCTTCCCGAAACTGATCAACCCGGCACTGAAGGTCGACATCCTCGTCAACAAGGCACTGATCTCGCGGTTGTCGCACGGGAATGCGTACCGGATCGTCGCGGTGCGCGAAGGGGGTAAGTGACGATGCCTCAGGTGAGCGAGGCCGAGCGCGCCCGGTACCAGGAGGAGATCGCGCGGGGCTGGAGCCGCTTCTTCGAACCGCGCCGGTACGACTGCCCGTGGTGCGGGTCTCACGACCTCACGCAGCGGCTGCGGACGACCGACATCATGCAGCGCAAGCCCGGCGTGTTCTACATGGACCGCTGCAAGACCTGCAACCACGTCTTCCAGAACCCGCGCCTGAACATCGAGGGCCTGGAGTTCTACTACCGCGACTTCTACGACGGCTTCGGCCGCGAGTTCATCGACGGCGTCTTCTCCTCGCAGGGCTGGCTGTACGAGCCGCGCGCGAAGATCGTCGAGGGTTTCTTCTCACCGGAGGGGCCGAAGAACTGGCTCGACGTCGGCACCGGTTACGGGCACTTCGCCAACGACGCCCGCAAGATCTGGCCGAACACCACGTTCGACGGCCTCGACATGGGCTCCTCGCTGTTCACCGGCAAGGAGCGCGGCTGGCTCGACACGATCTACCCGGGCGAGATCGACGACCACGTCGAGGCGATCCGGCACCGCTACGACGTCATCTCCATGCACCACTACCTGGAGCACGTCCGCGATCCGCGGCACGACCTCGACGTCGTCGCGGACGTGCTGCGCGAGGGCGCGTTCGTCTCGATCGAGGTGCCGGACGCACAGTCCTGGCTGGGCAAGGCGTTCGGTCGTTGGTGGGCCCCCTGGTACCAGCCGCAGCACCAGCACATGCTGCCGCTGCCGAACCTGCTCTCGGCCCTCAAGGAGCGTGGTCTGAACCCGGTGCGGGTGCAGCACCGCGAGGCGCACATCGCCGGCGAGCTGTCGTGCGCGGTGATCTTCTTCCTCACGCACGTCTCGCCGAACCCGGACTCCCCGTGGCTCCCGGAGCGCACGCCGGCCCAGCGCAAGCTGCATGAGGGCATCTGGAAGGTGGCACCGAAGGTGCTGCAGCAGACCTTCAAGGCCGACTTCAAGTACCTCGGCCCGGCCGTCATGAAGTTCGGCGGTTCCAACGCGTTCCGGGTGCTGGCCCGTAAGGAGGGCTGACCCTCCTCATGTGCGACACCTGCGCCCCGCCCGCCCCACCGACCAGCACCGCCGACTACGAGGCGATGTTCGACGCCGCCCGGCCGTACTACCAGGCCGAGATCGCGAGGGGCATCGAGCGGTTCTGGTACCCGCGGCGCCCCGACTGCCCCTGGTGCGCGTCGAAGAACCTCAAGCGCATGTTCGCCGCGCGTGACACCACCCAAGGCAAGCCCGGCCGTTTCGAGCTCAACCGGTGCCGCACGTGCGGGCACGTCTTTCAGAACCCGATGCTCAACCCGGACGGGCTGAACTTCTACTACAAGGACTTCTACGACGGCATCGGCCGGGCGACGATGGAGGCCGTCTTCGACCCGCGCACCGAGATATACCAGTCCCGGGCGCGGATGCTCTCCCCGTTCTTCGGCCCCGGCGAGGGTCCGCGCAACTGGCTCGACATCGGCGCGGGGTACGGCCACTTCTGCCGGGACGCCGCCACTGTCTTCCCGGACACCACCTTCCACGGTCTCGACCAGGGTCAGGGTGTCCTCGACGCGGTCGAGAAGGGGTGGATCTCCCACGCCCACCACTCGTGGTTCCCGGACCTCGAGGCGGAACTGACGGGGCGTTACGACGTCATCTCGATGTTCCACTACCTCGAGCACGTGATGGACATCCGGACCGAGCTCGACCTGACCCACCGGGTGATGCCCGACGGCGGCTACCTGCTGATCGAGGTCCCGAACCCGGAGTCGATCCTGCGTGTGCTCGGCCGCTGGTGGATCCAGTGGTTCCAGCCCCAGCACCTGCACATGCCGCCGCTGGGCAACCTGCTCGCGGCGCTGACCGAGCGGAACCTCAGGCCGGTCGCGGTGCAGCTCGACGAGGCGCACATCCCCGTCGATCTCATCTGCGCCGCCGGCGCCCCGTTCATGGCCTACGCGCCCCACCCGGGGGCCCCGTGGCTCACCCAGCCCCGCACGAAGTGGCGGGAGAAGCGCCACGAGCTCGTGTGGACGAAGGTGTCCCCGCCGTTCCTGAAGTTCGCCTACCGCGCGGACAACTGGCTGGACCCGATCATCCGCAGGACCGGCCAGGCGAACCTCTACCGCGTGCTGTGCCGCAAGGAGGGCCCGAACCCGCTTGCGCGGTGACGCGAGCCACATTCCCGGGCTCGTGAGGCAGCTGGGGCCAGAGATGTGACGCAGGTGCTGGCCCCGTTCGCCCGATTTGTTCTAGATTCCAGCCGAACGACCGCCTATCCGCCCTCCGATCGGAGAACCGTCGGCGACGCTGCTGCGTCAAAGCTGGTGATCATGAGCGAGCACGAGACACCCGCGCGTACCGCGCCGACGCCCCTGCGGGCGGCGGTGATGGTGGTCCTCGTCGGCGTCCTGCTGTTCGCGCTGATCTCCGCGATCGGCGTCGCCGCGACCGTTCTGCTGGCGGGCGTCGTCGGGTCGTTCACCTTCGTGGTCCTCACCGTCGCCCGTCGCCGCCCGATCGAGAACAACTGACCGTTGCGTCAGGCGATCGCGCGGCCCTTCCAGGTGACCGCGTCGCGCTTGCGACGCCGGACCGAGTCGACGTAGAGGCCGACCGACAGGGCTGAGGACGCCGGGTGGAACAGGGCGTCGGGAACGAGGCGGTCGCGGGACGAGATGCCCGAGATCACCCGGCCGGTGACGCCGGCGGCGTAGCCGATCATCCCGAGCTTCGAACCGCGCAGCGCGGCGAGCAGTGGCAGGACGTCGGAGGCGATCACCTTCGCGCAGGTGCTGACCAGCACCCGGTTGTTCGGGAACAGCACCCACAGCCAGCGGGTGTACCCGTCGCGGAGCTCGGCGAAGTTCTCGTACATCCGGCACGACGCGATCCCCGACCCGCGGACCGCGACGCCGCGCGACCCAGTGGCCTTGAGCGTGGCGGCGAGCCAGACGTCGTCGATCATCGCGTCCTGAATCGCCTCGTGCCCGCCGGAGCGCTTGTACGCCGCGGCGTCGACGACGATGAACTGCCCGTTGGCGAGCAGCGAGCCGGGCTCGTGGGAGTCCTCCGCGTGACGCATGTCGACGACGGAGAGTCGAACCCAGCCGTTGACGGGCTGCATCAACCGTTCACCGAAGCTGCCGACGATCTGACGCGGGAACGGCGAGAGGTAGTCGAGGTACTTCTCGCGCAGCAGCGTCACTGCGGAGGCCATGGCGTGCGGCTCGAACTCGACGTCGGCGTCGACGAACACGAGCACGGACCCGGTCGCCGCCGCGGCCAACTGGGCGCAGGCGTGCGGCTTGCCGCGCCAGCCCTCCGGCAGTGGCTTGCCGGTCAGGATCCGCACGCAGGGATCCCCACCGGCCGCCTCGCGGATGACGTCGGAGGTGCCGTCGGTGGAGTTGTCGTCGAGCACGAGTATCTCGAGGTCCTCGCAGCCGGTCTGCGCCACCAGCGAGCGGATCGGCGGCCCGATGCGGTGCGCCTCGTTCCGAGCCGGCATCAGGACCGAGACGCGTTCGGTCACCGTCGGCGGGGCGGGCGACGGGACGTGCTCGAGCCGGGAGTTGCGTGCGATCCGGTAGGCGGTGCGCACCGCCCGCGCCGTCCCCGCGGCGAGGACCGCGGTCCCGACCACCCTGCCCAGCGTCACAGCTCGCGCCCCCTCGAGAAGATGCATCGGCAGGCTACCGGGCCCGGTGCCGCCCTATCCTGATCTTCATGACCGCTGAGGCCAACGCTCCGGAGATGACCCCCGAGCTGGCCGCGCAGATCGCCGCGATCCGGGCCAAGTACGCCGCGGATGTCGCCGGCGGTCTGGACCGATTCTTCGAGGCGCCGCGCACGACGTGTCCCTGGTGCTTCTCGTCGCGGCTGCGCAAGCATCTGACCTCCGGCGACCAGATCCAGCACAAGCCCGGACGATTCACCCTGATGGCCTGCTGTTCCTGCGGCCACATCTTCCAGAACCCGAGGCTGAGCCTCGAAGGCCTCGAGTACTACTACCGGGACTTCTACGACGGCATCGGCGGCGCCCAGGTCGAGGCCGGGTTCGAGCTCGGCCGGGACGGCAACCTCGCTCGGGCCCGACACCTCAAGCAGTTCTTCCCCGCCGATCCGCCGCGCCGGTGGGTGGACGTCGGCACCGGCTACGGCCACTTCTGCCGGGACGCCCGGGAGCTGTGGCCGGACACCCGGTTCGAGGGCCTCGACATGGGTGTCAGCGTCGAGGAGGGCAAGGCACGGGGCTGGCTCGACGAGGCCCACCGCGGCTTCCTGCCCGATCTCGCGCCCAGCCTGGCCGGCCAGTTCGACGTGGTGAGCATGCATCACTACCTCGAGCACACCCGGGATCCGCGCCTGGAGCTCGACAGCGCCGCGATGCTGTTGCGCGAGGGCGGCATCCTCATGATCGAGGTGCCGAACCCGGAGAGCATCTTCGGCCGGGTCGTCGGTCGCTGGTGGTTCCCGTGGCTGCAGCCGCAGCACCTCAACTTCGTTCCGCGCGCGAACCTTCTGCAGGCCTTCAAGCACCGCGGGCTGACGCCGGTGCTGGAGGTCCGCGGGGAGTCGCACATCCCCGTCGACTTCACGTTCCTCGTCGCGCTGCCGATGCTCTGGTTCGCCCCGTACCCCGGCATGCCGTGGATGAGCGAGGACATCGACCCCGACCAGCAGAAGCGCTTCGAGCGGGTGCTGAAGATCGGGCCGAAGCTGCACCGGGCGGTCCAGCCGCTGGAGAAGGCCCGGACCCGGCTCGCCCATCTCACCGACCGGGGCAACACGTATCGGGTGCTGGCGCGCAAACAGGCCTGAGCCGCGACCGCCGCGGATCGCGGTTTGGGGTTCTCAGGACATCTTGCGGTCGCGACGGCCGCCGGCGTTGGGTGACCGGTAGGTCGAAGAAGTACTGCTTGGGGGCGGGGCGGGGCGGGGCGGTTCGGCCTTCGGTGTCGCCTGCCATGCCGCCCAGAGCGTGACGCGGCCCGGGACGCCCTCCTGGGGTGCTCGGTGTTGTAGATCAGGGCGAACGCGTCGACCTGGGCCTGCAGCTCGCCCGCTGTGGCGTCATCGGGCCACTGTGAGATCGGAAGTGCCACCGATGTCCGGAGGCAGAAGCGACACCGACGTCCCGCGACATGCACTTGCGCGTGTCGGCACCAACCTTTATACTCGAACATACGTTCGAACCGATGGGGGTTCCGTGCTGGTCGAGTTGGCGGACCGGGCCGACGAGGGGTGCGAGCCCCCGTGGGTCGATGGTGGCCGCCCGCCCGCGCCCGGGGATCCGGATTACGCCTCCTACCTGGACTTCCTGGCCTACGAGGCGCGGCGGGATGCGTTCTGGTCCGCCCACGCCGCGGGCCCGGTCCTGCCGGTGGATGCGCCGATCGACATGACCGCGGCCCGTTCCGACGCCGAACTGGTCTGGGAGGTCGCGGACGCGGACCGGCTGGAGAACGCCGCCTACGGGGCCAAGTGCCGGGCGGTGTCGAACCTGGCGCTGCGCAAGCTGCGCGACCCGGACTCCGACTACGACCCCGAGTATCTGCGTCGTTCGATCGAGGCCGAACTCGGGTGCCTGCTCAAGCTCTCCCCGGCGGCGGTGCAGAACCTGTGCCACGTGGCGATGGAGCTGACCCGCCGCTACCGGAAGACCTTCGCCGCCCTCGAACGCGGCGAGGTCAACCGCGTGCAGGTGCAGGCCATCGTGGACGAGGGCGCCGATTTGGATGTCGCCCAGGCCGCCCGGCTCGAAGAGGCGGTGTTGCCGGAGGCGCGCGAGCGGGGCGGGCGTTCGTTCCGGGACCGGGTCCGCCGCGAGGTCAAGGCCATCGACGCCGACGCGGTGCGGAAGCGGGAGCAGCGGGCCCGCGAGGAACGCTGCGTCTACATCCGGCCGGAGTATGACGGCATGGCCACTCTGTGCCTGTTCATGCCCGAGGACGAAGCCAAGCGCATCTTCAAAGCTTTGAAGGAACGCGTCCACCACGACCGGGCGGTCCAGAAAGAGCAGGCGGCCGAGGCGCCGTTGGTGATCGCCCGCCGGGACGAGCGCACCATGGCCGCCCAGGAACTGGACACCATCCAGGCCATCCTGGGTGAGGCGCTCGGGCTCGACCCGACCGAGCCGGAGATCCCGGCCTCCTCCGCGCTGTCGGCCGAGGCGATCGCCGAACTGGACCGGCACGCCGACACCTACGCGCCCACCCCGGCGATGAAGACCGCGGTGCGGAACCGGGACAAGCACTGTAGGTTCCCCGGCTGCCGGCACCCGGCCCGCCAGTGCGACATCGACCACTCGATCCCGTTCAAGAAGATCAAGGGCAAAGTCGTCCAGGGCTGGACCCGGTACTGGAACCTCGGCTGCCTGTGCCGGTTCCACCACCAGGTCAAACAGATGCCCGGCTGGCACCTCGAACAAGACCGCGGCCGGTTCATCTGGACCACCCCCACAGGCCTGAGGTTCATCACCTATCCCGGTGCGGACGACCCGGACGCCGAACTACCGGACTTCATCAAAGACCTGACCGCCCCGGTCCCGTTCTGACCTGACGCCGTGTCATCCCGCAGCCCGACGGGGGCTGCGGGGCGGCGGAGTTCGGGGTGTCCTCAAGGAGCGTCAAGCCGACCCGCGTGGCCGAAGGACACGCGAGCAGGACGCGCGGCCGCCGACCGTCACCATGCACCCACACGGCCCGCGCGGCCGGGAGGTCAGCGACGGAGGACATCCCGAACGGAGCCGCGCCGCCTCGCCCCTGGCCCCGCCCTGTCCTGACGGCTCGTCAGCGACTGCGTCGTGTCCGGCGCCCGGGGTGAGTCGATGCTGGTCGTCTGCTTGGATCTCCTATGGCCACCCACGCGTCGATCGCTCCACTGCCGACCAGCCCGCCGGCGCTGCCCGGGGTCGAGCACCGCTGGATCACTACGCCCGGGGGAATCCGGATTCACGTCGCGGTGGCGGGGCCGGAAACCGGTCCCCCGGTACTGCTCGTCCACGGCTTCCCCCAGCACTGGTGGGAGTGGCGGCACCAGATTCCGGCGCTCGCCGCCGACGGGTACCACGTGATCGTGCCCGACCTGCGCGGTGCTGGATGGAGCGACGCCCCGCGCGGGCCGTACCGCAAGGCCGAGATGGGCGGGGACCTCGCGGCGGTCCTCAACGCCCTCGGCGTCGGACCGGTGAAGGTCGTCGCGCACGACTGGGGCGGGCCGGTGGCCTTCTGCCTGCTGCTCGAGCACCCCGAGAAGGTCAGCGGCTTCCTCGGCTTCAACACGCTCGCGCCGGTGCTCACGGTCGACACCGGCCTGCTGCGGCACGCCTGGGCGTTCTGGTACCAGTTCCCGATGCTGACGCCCGGGCTCGGCCCGCGGATCCTGGGTCAGCGCGACGGACGTTACCTGCGGATGCTCGCCCGGTGGGTCGGCGGCGACTTCGACTGGAGCGAGGAGGACACCCAGATCTTCCTCGGCCAGATGCAGGACCCGGCGAAGGCCTACGCGGGGTCCCAGTGGTACCGGACGTTCCAGGCCCGCGAGTTCGCCCCGTGGGTCCGCGGTCGCTACGCGGGGCGGCGGGTTCGGGTGCCCGTCCGGTGGGTGACAGGCCTCGACGATCCCGTCGTGACGCCCGTGCTCCACCGCTGGTACGGCGACCTGCTCACCGACGTCGAGTACGAGCACATCGCCGGCCGCGGTCACTGGATCGTGGAGGAGGACCCCGGTCTGTGCCTGGACCGGATCCGTGGCCTCATGAAGCTGTAGACGGGACCCAGGTCTGCGGGTCGGCGGGGCCCTGCTCCCCCGAGGCCATGTCCTTGACCTCGTGCGGCTTCCCGTCCTCGAACGGCGGGAACCAGAGGTACGGGATCTGCTTGCGGGAGCCGTAGGTCAACTGCTTCTTGAGCTTGTCCGCGGCGTGGTAGGTCTCGACCCGGAAGCCGCGCGACCGCAGGGTCGCCGCGGTCGCGATCGCCTCGCTGCGCCGGTCGTCGGACGGGACGATCACGAGCACCTGGGCCGGCGAGAGCGGTCCGCCGGTGATCGTGCCGTCGCCGACGAGCTTGGCGAAGATGCGCGTCAAGCCGATCGACATGCCGATGCCCGGCAGGTCTCGGCGGATGAACGAGCCCGCGAGATTGTCGTAGCGGCCACCCGAGCAGATGCTGCCGAACCCCGGGGCGTCGGTCAGCGTGCCCTCGTAGACCGTGCCCGTGTAGTAGTCCAGGCCGCGCGCGATCGAGAGGTCCGCGACGACGGAGCCGGCGGGCAGGTCGGCCAGCTCGCGCATCACGAAGGACAGCTCGGCCAAGCCCTCGTCGAGGAGCTCCCCGCCGGAGCCGAGTCGCGCGATCTCGTCGACGACCTCAGCGCCGCCGCGCACCTGGGCGAGGTCCAGCACCGCCTTGACCTGAGTGTCCGTCAGGCTCAGTTCCTCGACGAGCAGCTTGCCGACGGCGTCGGGGCCGATCTTGGCGAGCTTGTCGGCGATCCGGATCACGCCGATCGGGTCGCCGATGCCGATGCCCTCGTAGAAGCCCTGGAGCACCTTGCGGTTGTTGATCCCGAGGGTGAAGCCGCCGATCTCCAGGTCGGTCAGCACCTCGTGGATGATCCGCGGCAGCTCCGCGTCGAACGAGAGCGGCACGGAGTCGACGTTGATGACGTCGATGTCGCACTGAGTGAACTCGCGGAACCGGCCCTCCTGCGGACGCTCACCGCGCCAGACCCGCTGAATCTGGTAGCGCTTGAACGGGAAGACCAGGTCGTTGAAGTGCTGCGCCACGTACCGGGCGAGCGGGACCGTCAGGTCGAAGTGCAGCCCGAGCCGGGCGTCGTTCGCGTCCCCGCCCTGCAGCCGGTTGAGGGTGTAGACCTCCTGCGAGGTTTCCCCCTTCGCCATCAGGACCTCGAGAGCCTCCACCGACGGCGTCTCGACCGAGCAGAACCCGTAGCGCTCGTAGGTCGCGCGGATCCGGTCGAGCCACTGCTGCTCGACGAGGCGGATCTGCGGCAGCCACTCGGGGAAGCCGGAGATCGCGGCGGGCTTGACGATGCGGTCGGAGGACATGGCCTCCGATCCTAGGTCGCGGCCCCGCTACAGCTTCCGGTACATCACGTGCAGGCCCACCGGGCCGTGCTTGGGGTGCTCGAACGCGTCCGGGATCGTCGCGAGGATCTGAAAGCCGAGGCCGAGCCAGAGCGTGACGGCGGTGACGTTCGTCTCCACCACCGCGTTGAACTGCATGGCCCGGAACCCGGCGTCCTTCGCCGCGGCGAGGACGTGCTCCCCGAGCGCCCGGCCCACCCCACGACCGGCGAACCCGGGATCGACGAGGAAGCTCGCGTTCGCGACGGAGGAGGCCGGCCCGTCGAAGTTCCGGGTGAGCTTCGCCGACCCGACGATGCGGCCCTGCGCGATCGCGACGAACACCCGGGCCTCCGGGCGCATCCACCAGGCGCGGGCCGTCTCCTCGTCGAGGTCGCGATCGACGGTGTACGTCTCCCCCGCCGCCACGATCAGCCAGAGGAACGGCCAGATCGCGGGCCAGTCCTCCTCGGTGGCGGGGCGGATCAGAACCGGTGGATCGACGATCAAGCCGGCACCCTCGCGGTCCCCTTGCCACCGGGGTGGGTGGTCACCGGAGGACGTCGCGCGGTGGTGAACCAGGCGCGGGAGCGGTGAATCAGCGACCCGTCCGCCTCGCGGTGCTCGGAGAGCATCGCGTAGACGTCGGCCCGGGCGGCCGGCAGGTGCTCCGGGCGGACCTGGTCGATCATGATCCGCCCGCCGTGCGAGCCGACCCACGCCCAGTACCCGTCGAGGTCGGAGAACACGATGTCGTGCTGCAGCTCGGTGATCTCGATGTCGACGAACCCGGAGTCGGCGAGCATCGCCGTGATCGTCTCGTGCGTGGTGAAGGGCTTGTCGGGGTTGTCCTCCCACGGCGGGCCGATGCGGTGCCGGTAGAGGATGCCCATCGTCTCGTCGAACTTCGGGTCCGACGGGCCGAACGAACTCATCGCGAAGCGGCCCCCCGGGCGCAGCAGCGCGGCCACGCGCGGCAGCGCCTTGCGCGGCTCCGGGACGAAGAACATGACCATGCCGGCGGTGATCAGGTCGAAGTTCCCCGCGGGGAAGGCCGGCTCGGAGGCGTCGCCCAACTCGACGTGCACGTGCGCGAGCCCCCGCCGGGCCGCCTCCGCGGCGCAGAGCTGGACCATGCGCGGCGAGAGGTCGGTGCCGGTCACCGAACCCCGGCTGCCCACCGCCTCGGCGGCCGGGAACAGGCAGTGCCCGCGGCCGCACCCGAGGTCGAGGACGTGCTCCCCCGGCTGCGGGGCGGCTCGGCGGACCAGTTCGGCCCCGAGCGGCGCGAAGAACTCCACGCCGACCTGCTCGTAGGTGTCGGCCGAGTTGTCGAACGCCGCGGCGATGATCGCCTTGGTCTCGGCGTGCTCGGTGTCCGTGCCCGCGGGAGTGTCGGCCGGAGAGGTGTCCGGTCCGGACAACTGCGTTGCGTGACCGCCACCGGTGTCCGTCACTGCTCTCCTCCTCGCCCGACCGACCCGTGCGACGGGTTCCGGGGGTCCGACGCTATCGCCGATTGCGGTCCGGATCGGGGTGATCGCAGACAGTCGGAATTAAGGGTCAAGATCCGGTTTTTGTTACTTCTGGTCATGATCGAATTACTGAGTGCGAGTTTTTTTCACTGCCTTTGTCGCTTTTGACCGCCTACTTGTCGGTCGGTAACCGTTTATGTATTCACAGTCCCGGAGAAGGCGGCAGTCTTAGACGCGCAGTAACCGATTGGTCGCAGAGATGGTTTCACCCGAAACCGATCAAGATCAAATTCGGCCAAAGCAGTCGCTTCGGCGGCTACGAAAGAAATACGAGGAGTGACGCACGGTGGTGCGGCCGGTAATCCCGGCCGAGACCACCGGCGGATCTCCACCCACCCTCACAACAAGGAGAAATGTCATGGGTCTTCTCGGTGGTCTTCTCGGCTCTGTTGGCGCCCTGCTCGGCACGCTGCGCATCCGCATCGGCCTGGGCTGAGCCACGCCTTGAGCTCCTGTCCCTGAGGGGACGGGCGCCGAAATGAAGGATCCCGTGCGGGCGTTTGGAGGTCGCCCGCACGGGATCCCTCACATTATCTCCCCTTCACCGGCAAACCGGGCCAAAAGCTTGGGTTGCTGTCGTCGTCGTGCCCTTCTCGCGGGCCCCACGCCGGGCCCTTTCGCTGACGTCTCGTCTGTTCCGACCGTTCCTGAGGTGACGCGGTGGCCGAAACCGAGCGATTGATCCGGACCGGAGTCCGCTCCGTCCGTGGATCTCTGCTCGTGCTGGTCCTCGCCTCGGTCGCCGTCGCCGGCGCCTCCCTCGTCCTCCCCCACGCGATCGGCAAGGCGCTCGACGCCGCCCTGGTCGACGCCCCCGCGGAGGGCCCGCTCGGCCTGACCTGGACGCAGATCGCGGTCGGTCTCCTGCTCGGGGTCGGCGTCGCCGAGTCGCTGCTCGCCCTGTCCGGCGGGGCCGTGACCGCCGGCGCCACCGCGCGCATCCGGCACCGTCTCCTCAGCCACGCCACCACTGCCGGCCCGCGCCTGACGCGCGCGATCCCGGCGGGCGACCTGGTCAGCCGCACCAGCGCGCACGCCGAGCAGACCGGCGCCGCGCCCGTCCGCCTCGTCGGCGCGTTCGCCGCCGGCATCCCCGCCGTCGGCGCGATGGTGATGCTCTTCCGCATCGACGTCTGGTGCGGCGTCGCGTTCCTCGCCGGCCTGCTGGCGCTGAGCGTCCTGCTCGGCCTGCTGGTCCGGACCGTCACCGACGTGACCGAGCAGTACTCCGCCGCGCAGGGCGAGGTCGCCGGACGCCTGACCGAGGCCCTCGCCGGTGCGCGCACCGTGGCCGCCGCCGGCACCCTCGATTCCGAGCGCGCCCGCGTCCTCGAGCCGGTCGAGGACCTGCGCCGGCACGGGGCGAGCCTGTGGACCGCGCACGCGAGCGCCGTCGGTCAGAGCGCCGCGCTGCTGCCGATGCTCGAGGTCGTCGTCCTCGGCGTCGCCGGGTGGCAGCTCTCGGCCGGCCGGATCAGCGTCGGCGACATGGTGGCCGCCGGCGCGTACGTCGCGCTCGGGGTGGAGGTCGTGAACGCGCTCGCGAAGCTGCTCGCCTACGGCCAGTCCCGCGGCGCGGCCCGTCGGTGCGTGGACGCGCTCGAGGTGCCCCCCACCGAGTACGGCACCGTCGAGGAACTGACCGGGCCCGGCGCGCTGACGCTGGTCGACGTCCGGGTGGGCTCCGGCGAGAACGCGGCACTGCGCGGCGTCACCCTGCACATCCCGGCCGGGGCGTCCGTGGCGGTCGTGGGCCGCTCGGGCTCGGGCAAGTCGACGCTCGCCGCGTTGTTCGGCCGGCTCGTCGAACCGGACTCCGGGCTCGTGTGCATCGACGGCCAGCTGCTGCGCGACCTCAGCCCGGCCGCGCTGCACACCGCGGTCACGTACGCCTTCCCGCGCCCGGCGCTGCTCGGCGGCACGGTCGGCGGGACGATCGCCTTCGGGCACCACCGTCCCGGGCCGGAGACCGTGACCGCGGCGGCGGAGGCCGCGGCCGCCGACGGCTTCATCCGTCGCCTGCCCCTCGGGTACGCGACACCCCTGCCGCAGGCCCCGATGTCCGGTGGCGAGGCCCAGCGGCTCGGCCTGGCCCGCGCTCTCGCGCACTCCGGCCGGGTTCTCGTCCTCGACGACGCGACATCGAGCCTGGACACCGTGACGGAGCTTCAGGTGACGGCGGCTCTGCAGCGCAGCGGCACCGGGCAGACGCAGGTGATCGTCGCGCACCGCGCGTCCACCGCCGCCCGCGCGGATTACGTCGTCTGGCTGGAAGCCGGCCGCGTCCGCGGCTACGCGCCCCACGCCACGCTCTGGGCCGACCCCGAGTACCGCGCGATCTTCGGCACCGGCGCGACCGACCCGTTCGCGATCGAGTCCCTGTACCGCACCGAGCCGACGCCCGACCCGCTGGACGGTCCCGGCACCGTCTCCCGCGTCCCGTGGGGAACGTCGTGAGCACCCCGACGGTGGAGACGGGGACGACCAAGGCGGCCGGCACCCCGACCTCGGCGGTGTGGCACGCCCTGGTCGGTGCGTGCCGCGCGAACCCGCGCGCCGCGGTGATGACCGTCCTCTGGACGGCACTCGCCTCGGTGCCCGCGTTCCTGCACGGCAAGGTCGTGGCCCGTGCCCTCGACGACGGCTTCCTCGTCGGCGACCGCCGCACCGGCCTGACCTGGCTCGCCCTGCTGGCCGCCACCGCACTGGTCGCGGCCGTCGGAGCGGGCAAGGCGGTGAAGTCGGTCGCCGGGCTCGTCGAACCGTTCCGCGACCACCTCGTCGAGTTCGTCGTCGCCGAGACGCTGCAGTCCGCGACGGCCCCGGACGGCCGGCCCGATGCGGGCGCGGTCGCCCGGCTCTCGCAGCAGATCGAGACGGTCCGCGGCACGCTCGGCATGGGCATCCTCGGCATCCTCGCGTTCGTCGCCGGCATCGGCAGCTCGATGGCCGGGCAGAGCACGCTCTCCACCGACGTGCTGATCTTCGTCGTCCCGCCGGTCGTCCTGTCGCTGGTGATCTTCGGCTGTTCGCTGCCGGTGGTCGTGCGACGCGAACGGGCGTTCATCCTCTCCGGCGAGCACGTCGCGGCGAGCGTGACCGGGACGATGGAGGGCCTGCGCGACATCCAGGCCGCGGGCGCCGCGGAGCACATCCGGACCGGCGTCGGCGACCGCATCGACGAGAACGCGCGGCTCGGGCGGGCCGTCGCCGCGGTCACCGCGTGGCGCCTGCTCGTCGTCGGGCTCGGGGCGCGCGTGCCGATCGTCCTCATCGTCCTCGGCATCCCGTGGCTGCTGGACCGCGGCACCAGCCCGGGCGAGATCGCCGGGTCGGTGACCTACGCGGCCGCGGCGATCGCGCCGGCGATGACCGCGCTGACCGCGTGCGTCAGCGACTCGATCATCCCGCTGTGGGTGACGCTCGGGCGCATCCTCGGCGCGGGTCCGACCCGCCCGGCGCCACTCCCGGTGGCGCCGGGCGGCACCACCTGGCGGCCCCACCCGGCGTTGGTGGAGGTCCGGCTGCGGAAGGTCGGGTTCGCCTACGGCCCGCACGCCGAGCCCGTGCTGCGCAACCTCTCGCTGACCGTCGTCCCCGGCGAGCACCTGGCCGTCGTCGGGCCCAGCGGCATCGGCAAGTCGACGCTGGTGAACCTGATCTGCGGGATGCTCCAGCCCGGGACGGGGACGGTGACCGTCGCCGGCACCGACATCGGGGCGCTCGACCCCCAGACCCGGGCGCGCGTGCGCGTGCTGATCCCCCAGGAGGCGTTCGTCTTCAGCGGGACGCTCGGCGAGAACGTCCGCTACCTCCGGCCGGACGCGACGCCCGAGATGGTCGAGTGGGCCTGTTACGCCGTCGGTCTGACGGCCCTGCGGGACCGACTCGGCGGCCTCGACGCCCGCATCGACCCGACCACGCTGTCCGCCGGTGAGCGCCAGCTGATCGCGCTGACGCGGGCCTATCTCTCCGCCGCACCCCTCGCCGTCCTCGACGAAGCGACCTGCCACCTCGACCCGTCCGCGGAGATGATGGCCGAGCAGGCCTTCGCCGCCCGCGGGGGCACGCTCATCGTCGTCGCCCACCGGATGAGCTCGGCCCTGCGCGCCGACCGCATCCTCGTCCTCGACGGCGCCACCGCCGCGCTCGGCACCCACGACGACCTGCTCGCGAGCTCCGCCCTCTACCGCGACCTCGTCGGCCACTGGCAGGGGGCCCCCGCCTGACCGCGGCCCGCCGGACTGTCAGAAAAGGGTGACACCCCTTACTGCGGAGTAAGGGGTGTCACCCTTTTCTGACGACAGCGGGGGCTACAGCCAGCCGGAGTCCCTCACGATGCGGATGGCGTCGATGCGGTTGCGGGCGCCGAGCTTGCCGATGATCTTCGACAGGTAGTTCCGGACGGTGCCGTCGGAGAGGCAGAGCCGGGCGGCGATCTCGCGGACGGACTCCCCCTGGGCGGCGCGGCGGAGGACCTCGAGCTCGCGCTGGGTCAGGGTGTGGGTGTCGGTCTCGAGGGCCGCGATCGCGAGCTTCGGGTCGACGACGCGCTCGCCGCCGGCGACGCGGCGGATGCTCTCCGCGAGCCAGGAGGCGGGGGCGTCCTTGTCGACCAGACCCTGGGCGTGGGCCTCGAGAGCGCGGCGCAGGGTGCCGGGCGTGACGCTGCTGGTGAGCACGAGGACCTTGCAGCGGGGCGCGGCTTCGTGAAGCTTGCGCGAGAGCGCGAACCCGTCGCGGCCGGCGGCGTCGACGTCGACGATCGCGACGTCGGCGCGGGTCCGGGTGACGGCGGCGACGGCGTCGCCGTCGGAGCGGACGGCGGCCACGACCTGGATGTCACGCTCGAACGAGAGCAGTGCGACGAGAGCGCCGCCGTAGAGCGCGAGGCTCTCGGCGAGCACCACGCGGATGACGCCCTGCCGGCGGAGCGCCTCGGCGCGGGCGGCGTTGGCCTCGGCGGCGGAGACCGTGGCGGCCGCGGGCTGGGGCACCACGGCGTACCCGGTGGCGACCTGGGCGCGGGCCGGTACCGAGGCCTGCATCGGAGCACGCATCTGTGCCCCCTCGGACTGGGTCCGGTAGCTCATCGAATCCAACGCTCTTCAGTCCCCCCGTGGCCCACGGAACCAGCGAGCAAGCAGGTCGTTCTTTCGCTTCGAAGATCACGGTACTGAGGCTGGTGTTACTGCAGTTCTGCTTTGCAAATTCCGGCTTCTTCTTTGTGTGGGATCACCCGAATGGGGGAACGCCCCCGGACGTGCCGGAGCGGATTTCCCCGAACTTTCCGGGCAAATCCGCTCTTATCACCTCGACGTGCGCCGCCCCCTGACGCAGCGTCAGACCCTAGCGGTCGGGGCGTTGGTCAAGACGTAGGTACGTCCGTCCGAGTGTCGGAGGGGACGGCTGCCCCGTCCGCCTCGACGGGCGGTAGTTGGCCGACGGGGATTCGCACCGTGAAGACCGTATTGCCCGGAACGCTCTGCACCGAGACGGTGCCGTGGTGCGCGGCCACGACGGCGGCCACGATCGCCAGCCCGAGCCCGGTGCTCCCGGCCGCGCGGGACCGTGACGAGTCGCCCCGGGCGAACCGTTCGAAGACCTCCGGCAGCAGCTCGGGCGCAATGCCCGGGCCGTTGTCGCTGACGGCGACGACCGCCTGCTGCGCCGGCCCCGTCCCCTCGACGCGGAGGCTGACGGTCACCTCGGTCTGCGGCGGGGTGTGGGCGCGCGCGTTGCCGAGCAGGTTCGTGACGACCTGGGTGAGCCGGGCGTTCTCGCCGATGACGGTGACCGGCTCCTCGGGGACGTCCAGCCGCCACACGTGGGTCGGTCCGGCCGCGTGGGCGTCGCCGATGGCGCCGATCAGCAACTGCGTCAGGTCGACGGGCTCGCGGACCAGCGGCCGCCCGGAGTCCAGGCTGGCGAGCAGCAACAGGTCCTCGACGAGCCCGGTCATGCGCACGGCCTGCGACTCGACCCGGCTCATGGCGTGCGCGACGTCCTCGGGCACCGGCTCCTGGCTCCGCCGGCTCAGCTCGGCGTAGCCGCGGATCGCGGCGAGCGGTGTCCGCAGCTCGTGGCTCGCGTCGGCGACGAAGCGCCGCACCCGCGTCTCGCTCGCCTGACGGGCATTCAGCGCAGCGCCGACGTGGCCGAGCATGTTGTTGATGGCCGCGCCGACCTGGCCGACCTCGGTGCGCGGATCGGTGTCCTCCTCGGGGACCCGAACCGCGAGCGCGACCTCACCACGGTCGAGCGGCATCGTCGCAACCTGCGTCGCCGTCGCGGCCACCCGGCGCAACGGACGCAGCGTCAGACGAACGATGGCGGCGCCGGCCGCGGCCGCGAGCGCCAGCCCGGCGAGGGTGACCGCGGTGATGATCGCGGCCAGCCGGAACACCGTGTCGCTCACGTTCGCCATCGGCAGGCCGGTGACGGCGATCGTCCCGTCCGACACCCACTCCGCGCGGACGCGGTACTTCCCGAGGTCGCCGCCGAGGTCGCGCGTGTGCGCGCCGGTCTCGGGCTCGACGGTGAGCAGCACCGACGGGTTGCCGGCGACCTGCCCGGTCTCGCCGCTGGTGGTCAGCACCCGCGGGACCGTCACGAGCTGCCCGTTGCGGACGCGCGCGATCACCGTCCCTTCGATCTGACCCGGGCCGAACAGGCCGAACTGGGCGTTGATCGGAGACTCGATCGAGCGCGTGGTGCGGTCGGCGGCGGCGTCGAGCCGCTCGTCGAGCTGGTCGATGAGGTAGCTGCGCAGCGCGACCACGCTGACCACGCCGATGACGAGGCTGACGACGGACAGCAGCGCCAGGAGCACCGCGATCAGCCGGGTGCGCAGGCTCCACCCGCGCGGGCCCCAGGTGAGCCAGGCGCGGTGCAACCGTGTCATCGACCGGTCACTGCTCGGCCGGCTTGAGGACGTACCCGGCCCCGCGCAGCGTGTGGATCATGGGCGCCCGGCCCGCGTCGATCTTCTTGCGCAGGTAGGAGATGTACAGCTCGACGACGTTCGCCTGTCCGCCGAAGTCGTAGTTCCAGACCCGGTCGAGGATCTGCGCCTTCGACAGCACCCGGCGCGGGTTGCGCATCAGGTAGCGCAGCAGTTCGTACTCGGTGGCGGTCAGATTGATCTCCTCGCCACCGCGACGGACCTCGTGGCTGTCCTCGTCGAGCGTGAGGTCGCCGACCACCAGGAGCGCCTCGTTGCGGGCGTCGGCCGCGCGCGTCCGGCGGATCAGCCCCCGCAGCCGCGCGACGACCTCCTCCAGGCTGAACGGCTTGGTGACGTAGTCGTCGCCGCCCGCGGTCAGGCCCGCGATGCGGTCCTCGACGGCGTCGCGCGCGGTCAGGAACAGCACCGGGATGTCCGGGGTGTCCGCGCGCAGCCGGCGCAGCAGCTCCAGGCCGTCGACGTCGGGCAGCATCACATCGAGCACGACCGCGTCGGGCCGGAACTCGCGGGCGGCCTTCATCGCCGTCGCCCCGTCCCCCGCCGTCCGAATCTCCCAGCCCTCGTAGCGCAGCGCCATCGAGAGCAGATCGGTCAGGCTCGGCTCGTCGTCGACGACGAGCACGCGGACCGGCGACCCGTCCGCACGCCGGAGCTGAGGGCGGGAGTCCGTGCTGCTGTCGGAGGTCGGCATGATCATCATTCTGCCCATCGCTCTGTTCCGAGTCTGTGGCATTTCTGTGCCGCTCCTGTGGAACCCGCCACCCCCGGCGCCGAGCTCATCTGCGCAGCCCAGCCACGCACAAGGTCGCTCCAAGTTTCGTCGCGACTCTGGAGGCATGCCGGGTCCACGCCTGGATCCACACCTCGACCACACCGTCCCGTCCCCCTTCCTGGAGTCCTGATGAAGATCCCGACCACCCTGACCGTCGGCCTCGCCGCGGTCGCCCTCGTCGCCGGCGGCGGCGCCGCCATCGCGGCCGGCCAGCCGAGCACCGACACCGACGCGACCGGCTCGCCGAGCCCCGGCGCCAGTGCCAGTGCCAGCGCCGAGGCCACGGCCACGCCCGGCCAGCGCGCCCACGGTTTCGGCGGGCTGCTGCACAGCGAGTCCGTCGTCTCCGACGGCAAGGGCGGCTTCCTCACGCGCCTGACCCAGATCGGCACGATCGAATCCGTCGACGCCGACCGCCTCACCGTCGTCAGCGAGGACGGCTACCGGCGCTCCTGGACCCGGAGCTCCGACACCGCCGTCGGCGGCGCGGGCTGGAGCGTGACGAAGAACGACGACGGCACCTGGACCGTTCGGAAGGACACCGCCGACCTCGCGACCGGCGACGAGGTGATGGTGGCCGGGACCCTCGCGAAGGGCAGCGACACCGCCGCGGCCGACCGGATCACGACCGTGCCCACGGCGGCCGAGATCCCCGGGACGATCCTGAAGCGTCTCGACGGCGACCTCGGCGGCGACCTCGGTGGCCGCCCCGGCGGGCGGCTCGAGCTGCGCGACCGGCTGAAGCAGCGGTTCGAGGGCGGACCCGGTCCGGAGCTGCGTCGCTTCGAGCTCCGGATGCCGGACCGCGCGGACGCCGTTCCGGCGCAACCGAGCCTGTCCACTTCGCCCGCTTCGTTCACGTAGGCCCCGATTCCGCGCTTAGCATGCGCGCATGCGGACTCACCTCGCGCTCCGGCGCGGCCTGGCCCTCACGCTCTGCCTCGCCGCGGCCGGCGCGGGTCTCGCAACCCCGGCGGCCGCGGCCGCCCGGGCCACCGCGCCGGCGGACGCCGTGGTGCTCTCGATCTTCGGCGAGCCCGGCGACCCGATCACCGGCGGCACCCCGCACGTGTGGCGGTCCGGCGCGGACTCGGTGCGGGTCACGTGGTCCGGCGACGGACTGCGGATCACCACGCAGAACCCGGGGGGCGAGCGGTTCGTCTTCGACCTGATCCCGCCGGCCGGCGAGCCGATGACGGTGGGCACGCACCACGACCCGACGGCGAGGCCGACGCCCGGGCGCGCGGTGCTGAACGTGACCGGCGGGGACCGCTCCTGCACCGCAGGGCAGTCCGGGCGCTTCGAGGTCCTCGACTTCGCCGCGGAGACGGACCGGTTCTGGGCGCTGTTCGAGCAGCGCTGCGCCGGCGCCGGCGGCTCCTACTTCGGGGAGATCCGCATCAACGCCCGGCCGACCCGGGGGCCCCTGATCGCGCCCTCCCGGTTGCAGTTCCCGGCGCGGGCGTTCGGGTCCGGCGCTCTCAGCGTGCCGATCACGGTGGTCAACACCGCGACGGAGCCGCTGGCGTTCGGCACTCCGATGATCGAGGGTCGGCCGGCGAAGTCCACCGCCTCCCGCCTCGGCGACGACGACATCGGCATCGCCGGGACGGTCAGCTTCGCGGTGCGTGAGAGCACCTGCGCGGCCGTCCCCGCCGGGGAGTCGTGCACGGTGTGGGTGACCTACTCACCGCTGTTCCCCGGGCCGGTCGAGGCCTACCTGGTGCTCCCGGACCCGAACACCGGGGAGCGGTACCGGTCCTCCCTCGCGGGCTTCGTCGACTGAGCGCCCTCAGGCCCCGCGGCTGAAGTCGGCGTCGGCGAGGGCCTGCTTGCGGGCCCGCTTCGGCAGCCGGTCGACGTAGACGGTGCCCTCGAGGTGGTCGCACTCGTGCTGGAGGCAGCGCGCGACCAGGCCGGTGCCGGAGATCTCGATCGGCTCCCAGTTCGCGTCGAAGCCGGTGACGCGGGCCTCGCTGACCCGGGCCAGCACCGCCGTCGCCCCGGGCACCGACAGGCAGCCCTCGGTGCGCTCGACCAGCTCGCGGTGGCCGTCGGGCAGGTGCAGCACCGGGTTGATCACGGTGCCGACGACGCTGTGCCCGGTCGGGCGGCCCTCGTCGTCCTGCTCCGGGCAGTCGATGACGAAGATCCGCAGGCCGACGCCGATCTGGTTGGCGGCCAGGCCGACACCCTCGGCGGCGTACATGCTGGCGAACATGTCGGCGATCAGCTGGTCGAGGTCGGGGGTGTCCCGGGTGACCTCGGCGCACGGCCGGTGGAGCACGTCCTCGCCGTAGTAGGTGATGGGTCGGACCTGGCCGACCGGCCCGCCTGCAGTCTCCGCCGTCATGCCCGCGATGTTATTCGGCGGCAGTTGGCAAGATGGGGTCATGGCAGGGATCACCAGACTCGGGTCCGGCGTCGTCGGCATGGCCGGCCGCACCGCGATACCGCCGCAGCCCGTCGACCGTGTGCTGCGCCTCGGCGGGGTGCGCCTGCCGATGCTCTCGCCGGGACGGCTGTACGTCTGCGGGATCACCCCCTACGACGTCACCCACCTCGGTCACGCGGCCACGTTCGTCTGGGCCGACGTCTGCGCGACCGTGATGGGCCTGACCGGGGTCGACGTCGAGGTCTGCCGCAACGTCACCGACGTCGACGACGTCCTCACCGCCGCCGCGGCGACGCGGGGCCGGAACTACGACGAGTTCGCGCTCTCCCAGCAGTTCCTGTTCGAGCAGGACATGAACGCCCTGCGCGTCGCGAAGCCGACGTTCGACCCGCGCGCCCGCCACCACGTCGCGCACGTGATCGCGCTGGCCGCGGCCCTGCTGCACAACAAGAAGGCCTACCACCGCGAGGGCTTCGTGTACTTCCGCGGGGCGCACGTGCCGGAGGAGTTCGGCATCGACCGCGACCAGGCGGTCACGCTGTTCCGCGAGTTCGGCAACGACCCGGACGCCCCGCTCAAGGACGACCCGTTCGACGTCGCCGTCTGGCGACCCTCCGACGAGAACCACCCCGCGTGGCCGAGCCCGTGGGGCTGGGGCCGACCGGGCTGGCACGCCGAGTGCGCCGCGATGGCGCACGCCCACCTGGGCCCGGGCTTCGACGTCCTCGCCGGCGGCGCCGACCTCGTGTTCCCGCACCACGCCTACCAGATCGCGATCGGGGAGGCCGCCTCCCGCATCGGCCACCTCGCGCGGGGCCGTCTCGCCGTCGGGACGGTCAACATCCACGGCGAGAAGATGGCCAAGTCGACCGGCAACCTCGTCCTGGTCGCGGACCTGCTGACGAAGTACCGCGCGGCCGGCATCCGGCTGTACCTGCTCGACCGGCCGTGGGCGAACCCGTGGGAGTTCTCGCACGACGACCTCGCCGCTGCCGACGCCCGGCTCGACCAGCTCTACTCCGCCGCCGGGAAGCCCGGCGGCAACGGCGCGGCCGGTGAGGCGGCGGTCGCCGCGCTGCTCGACGACCTCGACGTCCCCACGGCGCTGAACATCGCCGAGGAGACGGGCGGCGAGACCGCGCGTCAGGTGCTGCGGACCCTGCGCCTCGACGGCGGCGACAGCTAGTCAATCACCGACCGGGCCCGGGACTCAGGCCGGCCCGATCCGGACGCAGCACATCGGCGGCTCCGGGTCGAGCCGCGGCGCGAGGCGGTCGGAAGCCTCAAGCCCGTCGGCGAGCCCGGTGAGCAGGTCGAGGTTCATGCCGCAGATCAACAGGGTGTGACGTTCCATCAGACGATGGAACGGGCAGTTGGCGAGCGCGATCTCGCCCCGGTGCTCGCGGGGTTCGAAGCCCAACTCCCGCAGCGCGGACATCGCCGCGTCGCGCAGCGCGCGCCCCGACGGGCGGCGTGGCAGCTCGGCCCGCGCCGCGGTTCCCACCTCACTGCCCTTCTCCCGGGCGACGCGGGTCAGCGCCTCCCGGACCGGGCATCCCGTCTCGGCGGCCTCGTGAACGGCGTCGGCGAGGATCTCGCCGGCCAACTCGTACTGCCGCTCGGGCACCGAGACCGTGAGCTCGGAACGTGCGCGGCGGTACAGCTTCGCCGGCCGTCCCGCCCCCGGACCGGCCTTGCCCGGCGGACGCTCGTAGCGCACCTCCAGCAGACCGACCTCGGTCAGCTTGTCGAGGTGGAAGGCCGCGACCGACCGCGGCACCGACAGCCGCTCGGCGGCCTCGTCCCGGCCGACCCAGGTGTCGAGCTCGGCGATCAGCGCATAGAGGTCGCGGCGCAGCGGCTGGTCCAGCGCCGCGACGCCGGCGATCTGGGCGTCGCGCGCCGACGAGGTCATGGCCCCACTCTAAAACGAACTCCAGTTGTCGCAAGGAAACCGTTGACCGGCTCCCGGGCCGCCTTCTATCGTCAAAACAAGACACTTTTAGAAGGTGACCCCGATGACCGTGCCCCTCTACGCCGTTCGCGGCGGCCCGACCGTGGACGTGGACGCCGCCGAGCGGGCCGTCGCCGATCTGCTGCGCGCCCTGGGTCAGGACCCGACGTCCGAGCACACCCGCGACACCCCGCGCCGGGTCGCCGCGGCCTACGCCGAACTCCTGACGCCCCGCTCGTTCAACCCCACGACGTTCCCCAACGACGAGGGCTACGACGAGCTCGTCCTCGCCCGCGACATCCCGGTCCACTCCCTCTGCCAGCACCACCTGCTGCCGTTCCTGGGCCGCGCCCACGTGGCCTACCTGCCCGGCGAACGGATCCTCGGGCTCTCCAAGCTCGCCCGGGTCGTCGAGCTGTTCGCCCGCGACCTCCAGGTGCAGGAACGGCTCACCCAGCAGGTCGCCGACTGGCTCGCCGAGCACCTCCGCCCGAAGGGCGTGGCCGTGGTGATCGAGGCCGAGCACCTGTGCATGTCACTCCGCGGCGTCCAGGCCCGTGGCTCCACCACCGTGACCTCCGCCCTCCACGGGCTCCTCCGCGACCAACCCAGCTCACGGGCCGAGTTCTTCGCGCTCGCCGGCATCCGCCCCTGACCGAAGGAGACCGCCATGTCCATCCGGAAGACCCTCGTCGTCGTCGGTGCCGGACTGGCCGGTGCGAAGGCCGCCGAGGGCGCGCGCGAGTACGGGTTCGACGGGCGGATCGTGCTCGTCGGCGAGGAGGCCCGGCACCCCTACGAGCGGCCGTCGCTGTCGAAGCAGGGACTGCGCGGCGAGGAGGACGTCCCCCACTACGTCCACGAGGACCGCTACTACGCCGAGCACGACATCGAGCTCGTCACCTGGAAGCGGGCGGTCTCGCTGGACGTGGCGGCGCACCGGATCCACCTCGACGGCGACGCCCCGCTCGACTACGACGCCGCCGTCCTGGCGACCGGCGCCACGCCGCGCGTTCTCAGCGTCCCCGGGCACGACCTCGAGGGCGTGCACCGGTTGCGCACCGTCGAGGACGCCGTTGCCCTCGGCGAGGCCGTGCGCGGTGCCGTCCGCGACGGGCGGCGCGTGGCCGTCGTCGGCGCCGGCTGGATCGGCACCGAGGTGGCCGCCTCGGCCCGCCAGCTGGGCGCCGAGGTCGTGCTGATCGATCCCCTCGACGTGCCGCTCCAGCGCGTCCTCGGACCGACCGTCGGCACGGTCTTCCGGGACCTGCACGCCGACCACGGCGTCGAGCTCCGCCTGGGGACCGGTGTCGCCGCGGTGCGCGGCGCCGGCCGGGTCGAGGCCGTCGAGCTGACGGACGGCCGGGTCGAGCCTGCGGACGTCGTCGTCGTGGGCATCGGCGTCCGGCCGCGGCTCGAGCTGGCGGCCGACGCCGGCCTGGCCCTCGACGACGGCATCGCGGTCGACGCCCACCTGCGGACCTCGGCCCCGGACGTCTACGCCGCCGGTGACGTCGCCGCGGCCGAGCACCCGCGCCTGCGCCGCCGTGTCCGCGTGGAGCACTGGGCCAACGCGCTGAACCAGGGCCGAACCGCCGGTCGCAACGCCGCGGGCGCCCAGGAGGTCTACGACCGGCTGCCGTACTTCTTCTCCGACCAGTTCGACCTCGGTCTGGAGTACGTCGGCCTCGGCGACCCCACCGACGACGTCGTGCTCTCCGGCGACGTCGCGGCGCGGAAGTTCGTCGCGCTCTGGGTCCGGGCCGGCCGGGTCAGCGCCGCGATGGCCGTGAACACCTGGGACCTGATCGAGGGACTGAAGGAGACCATCGGTCTAAAAGCGGACGACGTTGACGTAACAGCCCTGCGGACCTAGGGTCCGCACCATCTGGCGTTTTCGAAACTGGGCCTCCCCAGCCCCGTGCATTAGCGTCAGGCCGACATTCCTCGTGATGCGCTGGTCCCGGCGCGGCATCGGAGGTTCTACGACGCATGCACCTGTCGCTGCTCGACACGGTCCTGATCGCGGGGTTCGTCAACGCCGGCCTGTACGGCTTCCTGCCGATCTCGATCATCCTGAGCTACCGGATCTCGCGCACGATCGCGTTCGTGCACGGCGGGATCGCCGCGGCCGCCGCGCTCTGCTACTGGCTGCTGTGCTTCCGCTCCCCCGAGTTCCTGCCGGGTGAGGACGTCGTCCCGAACTTCATCGTCCAGTTCGGGTCGGACGCCGACGGCGCGCACCGGTACGGCAGCCGCCCCGAACTCGACCCGTTCGTGGCGCTGCTGCTCGTCATCGTGATGGGCGCGGCGATCGGCGCCGCCTACGGCTGGATCGTCATGTCGCGCCGCATCGCGAGCCTGAACATCATGACGCTGACGATCGTCTCGCTCGGCGGGATGATGGCGCTGATCGGCTTCTTCCAGTACCTCAACGTCCAGCCGGACTCGCTCCCGGACAGCCCCTTCGGCACCCACACCTACGTCTTCCACGACGTCCCGCTGACACGGCACCGGCTGGTGACGCTCGCCATCGTCGCGGTGCTCTCGATGATCCTGGGCGTCCTGCTCACGCGCACCCACACCGGCCTGGTGATCCGGGCGCTCGCGGACGACCAGGAGGCGGGGGTCTGGTGCGGGGTCAAGCTGCGCGCGGTCGGCACGCTGGTCTACGCCGGCTCCGGCGCCCTCGCCGCCCTGGCCGGCGTGCTGATCGCCGTGACCGCCGGGCCGAACCCGGCCGAGATGCTCCTGCTCTTCCTCAACGGCCTGGCCATCGCCGCGGTCGGCGGCATGCGCTCGATCCCCCTGGCCTTCCTCGGCGCGCTGGTGTTCTCGTTCCTGGAGACCGCACTGATCATCGGGGTCTTCGGCACGGTCGACCGGGCCGTCCAGACCCTGGTGCTCTACGGCTCGCTGCTCGCGATCATCGTCGCGGTCGCCCGGTTCCGACGAGAGAACGTCTTCCTCCTGGAGAGGCAGTCCCTGTGAGCGCGCGGGCCGTACTGACGGTGCATCAGTTGGTGGCCGGCTACTCCGGCCAGGCCGTGCTCCACCGGGTCGACATGGAGGTCCGGGGCGGCGAGGTGATCAGCCTGCTCGGCGCGAACGGTGCCGGGAAGTCGACGTTGCTCAAGACCGTCATGGGCACCGTGCCGGTGATCGCCGGTTCGATTCGATTGGGCGAGCAGGACATCACCCGGTGGCCGGCCCACCAGCGCGTCGCGGCCGGGATCGGCTTCTCCCCCGAGGGCCGACGAATCTTCGCCAACCTGACCGTCGAGGAGAACCTCCTGATCGGCGCGACCTCGATGCGCAAGGCGCACCGCCGCGACCAGATGTTCTACGCCGCCGAGTTGTTCCCGATCCTGGGAGAGCGCATCGGCCAGCGGGCAGGCACGCTCTCCGGCGGTGAGCAGCAGATGCTCGCGGTGGCGCGGGCGATGATGACCAAGCCGCAACTGCTGCTCGTCGAGGAACCGTCGCAGGGCCTGGCCCCGATGGTCGTCGACCGCATCTACGAGACGCTGCGCGGCATCGCGGCCGACTCGGGCGTCGCCGTTCTGATCGCGGAACAGTTCCAGCAGGTCCGCGAGGAGTTCAGCGACCGGATCCTCGTCATCGACAAGGGGCAGATCGTGCCGGATGAGGAACTCGCGACCGTCATCACCGGGGAGGCCTCGGCATGAGCCGCGTCCCCCACCTGAACCGCCCGGACGTCCGACGCACCACGTCCCGCCCCGTCCTCACGGCCATGTCCGCCCCCGGCTCGCTGGTGGCGCTCGCGGTGGTGGTCCTCTACGCCGTCACCGCACCGTCCTACAAGGTCTTCACCGTCGCCGGCGCCGTGCCGATCGCACTGACCGGTCTCGGTCTGCTCGTCCTCATCGGCTGGGCCCGTGAGATCTCGCTGGCCACCGCGGGGATCTACGGGTCGGCGATCTACCTGATGGGGTATCTGACCCGGAATCCCGACGACGGCCCCGGCGCCAACGGCCTCGGCGGCGTCGACGGCGGGGACCTGCCCTGGGTGATCGCGGCCGTCGCCGTGATCGCGGGCGGCGCGCTGGCGCTCGCGCTCGTCGCGCTCTCGTCCGCGCGGCTGCCCGGCATCTACCTCGTGGTCCTGACGCTCGGCCTGCAGATCATCATCGAGCGCACGATCTACACCTACGGCGACCTGGCCGGCGGTCTGTCCGGCGGCGACATCCGCGGCAACATCCTGACGATCGAACGACCCGGGTTCTTCGGCCTCGACATCCAGGGCGACACGGCCTTCTACTTCTTCGCCTGGGGCTGGCTCGCGCTCGCCCTCGTGCTTCTGGTGCGGCTGCGCCGCTCGCCCATGGGCCTGGCCTTCCATCTCGTGGGGGCCGACCGCCAGGCCGCGGCCGCCGTCGGCATCAGCCCGCTGAAGTTCCGCGTGCTCGCCTTCGCCGTCTCCGGCGCACTGGCGGGTGCCGGCGGCATCGTGGCCGCCTGGCACCTGGAGTCACCGCCGCCGTTCCCGAACCTGCTCTCGCCGTACTCCCTGGTGCTGCTGGCGATCCCGGTGCTGGCCGGACTGGACTCGATCGCGTTCGTCGTCCTGGTCGCGGTGTCCTTCCAGCTGACCCCGGTCGAGCTCGAGGAACTGCGGATCAGCCCGTTTCTCCTCGCCGCGGTCGGTCTGCTCGCCGGGGCCGTCTTCGGCTCCCGCGGGATGGGTGGCCGGGCCGCCGACGCCTACCGCTACCTCCTCCACGGCGGCCGGCGCACGCGCACCGCCCGGGAGCGCCTGGACGCCGCGATCCTGCGCGGGTCCGAGGGTCTCGGCGCCGAGGGCGACGAGGCCCCGATCGGCATGCTGACCCCGGACGAGCGCGCCGCCGCCCTGGCCGTGCTCGAAGCCTGGCTGCCCCCGCGGCCGGAGATCGCGAACGCGGCCGAGGCCCACGACGTCGTCGTCAGTTTCGGGGCGGTGCACGCCCTCGACGGGGCGACGATCCGGATCCCCAACGAGTCGATGGTCGGCCTGCTCGGCCCGAACGGCGCCGGCAAGTCGACGCTGTTCGACGTGATCTCCGGGGTGCGCCGGCCGGACCAGGGGACGGTGTCGCTGTTCGGGACCGACGTCTCGACCCTGCCGGCCTGGGACCGCGCCAAGCTCGGGGTCGCCCGGACGTTCCAGACCACGCGGGTGATGCCCGACCTCTCCGTCGGCGACAACCTGCTGGCCGGGGCGTACCAGCGCATCGGGATCAACCCCCTGCGGTTCCTCGCGGGCGACCCCCGCGCCGCGGCCCGGCTCCGCGAGGCCGAGGACGCCGCGTGGGCGGCCGCACGCCTGCTCGACATCGACCGCTACTGGAACGAGCGCTGCGGGACGCTGGAGTTCTCCGCCCGGCGGCGCGCGGAGATCGGGCGCTGTCTGCTCTCCGGGCCGCGCCTGCTGCTGCTCGACGAACCGGCGGCCGGCCTGGACCCGGCCTCCAGCGTCGCGCTGTTCAGCCTGCTCAAGCGACTGCACGCCGACCTCGGCCTGACGGTGCTCCTGGTCGAGCACTACGTGAAGGCCGTCCTCGACTCCTGCGACCTGGTCTACGTCCTCGCCGAGGGCCGGATCCTCGCCGAGGGCACGCCGGCCGAGGTCGCGGCCGACCCCGAGGTGCAGGCCCGCTACCTCGGCACCCGGATGCGGTACGTGCCGAAGATCGTCGCCGCGACCGACGCGGCGGCCGCGGCCGCGCGGCCCGAGGACCTCGCGGAGGCGAGCGAGGTCAGTCCGTGAACGCCTCGGTGCCCGGCACCAGGCGCAGACCCTGAATACCGGAGTGCTGCTGGGCGTAGGCCAGCGCCTTCGCCAGGTTGACCACGCCGTTGCTCGCCGGGTGCGGGACGAAGATCAGGCTGGACGCGACGCCGAGCGCCCGGCCGCTCTCGTCGAGCACGCCGCTGCCCGAGTCGCCCGGGATCACCGGGGTGAGGAAGTAGACCAGGTAGGTCCAGTCGTCGTCGGAGCGCTCGACGATCACCCCGCGCTTCGGCGCGAGCAGCCCGATGCCCTGCCGGATGGGCGCGTTGCCGTAGGCGTAGGCGAAGTCGCCGGTGCTCTCCGACCCCGAGCTCAGACCGACCGGGCCGCCGAACCACGGCACGGACGGGTTGAGGACGCGCACCGCGTCCGCGGGCAGCCGCACCAGCGCGAAGTCGTTCGCCCGGCAGGTGACGTGGTCGGACTCCGCGACCCGCTGCATCGTGTTCCACGAGCTGTACGCGAGGACCCCGGTGACGTCCGCCCCGGCCACCCGAACCTCGGTCCCGAGCGGGAGCACCGGGTCGACGCACCCGTTGAAGTTGTCGGGCTCGCCGCGGCTCGCGCAGTGGGCGGCCTGGCCGAGGTAGTAGCGCCCCGCCGCGTCGGTGAAGACGAAGTTCGCGGTGCAGCCCTTGCCGTCGGTCACCAGCACGACGCCGGGGTGGACGGTCGCCGAGCGGATCGGCGCGAAGTCCGGCGGTCCGGCCGGCGGTCCGGCTGACCCGGCCGCCCGCGCCGGCACCGGGACGGCCGCGGCCACGCCGAGGGCCAGCGCGGCGGCCGTGACGGCACGCCGCACCCGGGCGGTACGGCGGAACTGGGGCACGCGCACTCCTCGGGGCTCATCTGGACAACGCCGCGATCGCCCCTTTCGTTACGTGCGCGCCCGGCGGGGGGCGCTGAGGCCTTTGTCACGCACGCGAGAAAAGTAAAACCTTGGGACTAGTGTTACTGGCGTGATTCGAGAGGTATGTCCGGCTTTGCCCCGTCCCGCCGAGCGCGGAGCGGCCGAAATCGCCCCGATCCGTAATCACGGCATCACCCGGCGTGTCGATTCCGGCCCGACACGCCCAAACCCTGTACAACCCGCGCAGCGCCCCTCCAAGCTGACCAATCTGCGAGATTTGGTGACGAGTTGTTGGGGATTGGAAGGGGAATTCCGGGTGATCACGGCACAGAACGGTGCGTGGTCTGGTAGCCCGTTTACCTGGCCCGGGGACGCGCTCGCCCTCCCCACGGTCCCGGAGCGGCCCTGATGGCCAGTTCCGTGCTCTCCCGCCGCCGCTCCGCAGCGTCATCGGTCCGCCGGACCGAGGGTCACGGGCGGTCACGATCCCGGCGCGCCCGGCACCGCGGGGCCTGGTCCCGCTCCGGCTACGGCGCGGTCGCGGTCCTCGTCCTCGTCACCGCCGCCTGCGCCTCCGCGCTGACCTCGTTCTACCTGCTGACGCTGGTCAACTACTGACCTGAGTCGCCCGGCTCCGTGGTCGGCGCCGTGGTCGGCTCCGGGCTCGGGACCGGCGTGGCGGTCGGTGCCGGCGTCGGGACCGGGGTCGCCGGCGGCGGGGCCGCGGGCGCCGGGGCGGAACGCTTGGCCGCGGCCGGCGTCGGGGTCGGGGTCGGCGTGGCCGGCGGGGTCAGGGTGGGCGTCGGAGTCGGGGTCGGGCTGGGGCTCGGGGTCGGCGTCGGGATCGGCGCGAGGGCGCTGTTCCACCACGAGTGCCGCAGGCCCATCCGCGAGGCGAAGCTGGTCCCGGCGACGAGCACGGTGCGGGTCGAGCCGATCAGCCGGACCTGCACCACGCGGCCGCCCCACTCCCCCCGGCCGTCGCGCTTGGTCACGCGCATCGCCCGGAGCTTGCCGATCTCGGGGTACGCGCTCGAGATCGAGGACGCCTTCAGCGTCGCCTTCCACGAGCTCGCGGTGTTGGCGACGACGCCGTCCCACGGGTCGGGCTTCGCGATCAGGTACGGCTTGTCGCCCGGGGTGGAGAACCCGCCGTTGGACGCGGAGAACTCGGTGAGCGCGGGCGCGTCGTTGTAGGTCAGGTAGCGGCCGGCCGTCGCCTTGATCGCCGCGTTGGTGCTCTTGTACTCCCAGTTGCGGGTGACGGTTCCCTTGCCGTTGGCGGTCCGCGCTCCGTGGTAGACCTGGCACATCGTCGTGTCGCAGATGTCCGCGAAGCCGAGGGGCACGTACCGCTTCCGCCACAGCGCATAGGTCCGCGCCGCCACCGACTGCGCCTCCAGCGCCGCCGGCGCCCAGCTCGGGTACGACTCGCTGGGGACGACCGAGCGCAGGTAGTCGCGCATCTTGACCTGGTTGACGACTCGCACGGTGCCGCCGGAGGACATCGCGACGAGCTGGCCGCGGTAGTCGCGCTGCTCGGCGGAGTTCAGGACCAGGCGGATCACGTTCGAGGACGTCGGCCCGACGAAGCGGACCGGGCCGGGGTGCTGGCCCTTGCCGGAGAACGTCAGCGTCCGCCACGTGCCGCCCGCGAGCCCGCGGACGCGCAGCTTGCCGCCCTTGACGCGCTCGACCCGCCAGAGCGTGACGGTCTTGCCGTTCAGCTTCGTGGGCGCCGTCCTCCACGTCGAACCGACCCGAACCCGCAGGCCCTTGCGCGGCCGGACCTCGAGGTTGCCGTTGCGGTCGTCGGTGACGTGGACCTTGATGGCCGAGGTGTCGGAGATCGTGGCCGGGGTGGTCCCCGGGTAGTAGAAGGCGAGAATCTCGGGGTGGCCGATGCCCAGCGTGGCGGCCCCCTGCGCGCCCCATTGGGACATGCCGCGGCCGTGGCCATAGCCCTTGCCCACGAGCTCGAAGACGCCGTTCACCGGCCGAATCTCCGGCTCCTGGGCCCCCTCGGCCCCGGCCAGCAGCGCCGGCGGCACCACCAGTCCGAGGCCCAGCACCACTGCCGCCGCCGTGCGGACGCGTCGCATGTCCCCGCTCCTTGTCCGCTCGACGTCTACCGGTCCGGTCCGGACCCCGATCTCGTCCCGACCCGGGCGCCCGGCCTCCCCTGCCGAATGCGAGCGCCCCCCAGATCTCGAATGTAACAGGAGTGACGTGAGTGACAAGCGAGGTTGATGATTTCGAAATTCAGCATCCTCCCCGGTATCGGTACCCCTCGCCGGGAACTGAACCCGCCGTCGGCGCGACCGGTCAGGGGGAACCGTTGCGCCCGACGGACGTCCCCGAACTGCCCCCGCACCACGACAGGACCCCGATGAACCGCATTCCGGCCGCTGCGGCGGCCCTGCTGCTGACCCTGACCCTCACCGCCTGCGGCGGTGACGACGACTCCGCCGACCACTCCGCTCACGCTGCTCGGACCGCGGGCGGCCACAACATGGCCGACATGAACGGCACAAGCATGGACATGAGCAAGGTCGGTGACGGCACGGCCGCGTCCCTGGGCGGGTACCGGCTCGCCGGTGTGAAGACTCCGACCGAGCCCGGCCGGTCCGGAAAGCTCACCTTCACGATCGAGGGTCCGAACGGTGTCCAGAAGGACTACACCCGGCAGCAGACCAAGCTCATGCACACGTACCTGGTCCGGGAAGATCTGACGAACTATCAGCACATCCACCCGTCGCTGGACGCGAAGAGCGGCGAGTGGAGCATCGACATCACCGTCCCCGAGCCCGGCCCGTACCACCTCGTGACGGAGTTCCAGGCGCTGACGCCCGACGGCGAGTTCGACGACCGCATCCTCGGCACCAAGTTCACCGTGAAGGGGAAGTACCAGCCCGCCACCACCGCCCCGGCCACCCTGAGCACGGCGAGCGTCGACGGCTACGAGCTTCAGATCAACGGGCAGCCCAAGGTGAACGGCGACAAGCTGATGCTCTCGATCACCAAGGACGGCGAGGGCGTGTCGGCGCTGCAGCCGTACCTCGCGTCGTTCGCCCACATCACCGGGTTCCGCGAGGGCGACCTGTCCGCGGTCCACGTCCACCCGGAGGAGACCCCGAACCCCGACGACGCGAACGTCACCGGCGGGCCGGAGCTGACCCTCGCACCGATGTTCACCAAGCCCGGGCGCTACCGGATGTTCATCCAGTTCCAGACCGACGACAAGGTGCACCTCGTGCCGATGGACCTCGAGGTCGCGGCCTGACCGGGCTGACCTGACTGACCTGACTGGGCGTCAGGCCAGCCCGTCGATCTCGGACGTGGCGGCGGTCCGGCGCAGGCCGCGGTAGGCCTGCACCGGGCTGCGGCCGAGGTGCAGCACGCCGTGCACCTCCTGGCAGATCGGGACCGGGACGCCGTGCTCCTCGGCGAGCTCGACCACGACCGAGGAGGTCTTGATGCCCTCGGCAACCATGTTCATCTCGGCGACGATCTGCTCGGTCGTCATGCCGAGCGCAAGCTTCTCCCCCACCATGCGGTTTCGGCTGTAGGGGCTCACGCACGTGGCCATCAGATCACCGAGGCCGGTGAGGCCGGCGAAGGTGCGCGGGTCGCCGCCTAGCGCCTCGCCGAGCCGGGTCAGCTCGGCCAGCCCGCGGGTGATGACCATCGCCCGGGTGTTGTCCCCGACGCCGAGGCCCGTGCCCATGCCGGCGGCGATCGCGATGACGTTCTTCAACGCACCGCCGAGCTCGCAGCCCACGACGTCGGTGTTCGTGTACACGCGGAAGCGGGGGCTTGCGAACACCGTCTGCAGCGACGCGGCGACCTGCTCGTCCGGCAGCGCGATGACGGCGGCCGCGGCGTAACCGGCCATGATCTCCGCGGCGAGGTTCGGCCCGGCGAGCAGACCCGTCGGGTGGCCGGGCAGCAGCTCGTCGATGACCTGGGTCATCCGCAGGCGCGTGCCCTGCTCCAGGCCCTTGGTCAGGCTGATGATCGGGATCCAGGGCCTAACGAAGTCCGCGCAGTCGCTGAGCACCTGGCGCATGCCGTGCGAGGGGATGCCGGTGACGAGCACGTCCGCGTTGTAGACCGCCTCCTCCAGCGAGGTGGTCGCGCGCAGCCGCCGCGGGAGGGCGAACCCCGCGAGGTAGCGGCTGTTCTGGTGCTTCTCGCGAATCTCCTCGACCACCGCCGCGTCCCGGGCCCACAGGACCGTGTCGACGTTGCGGGCGGCGAGGGAGGCGACCGTGGTCCCCCACGAGCCGGCCCCGAGCACCGCGACCTTCACCTGACGCACGGCGCCCATCCTTGCACCGCCTGCGGTACATGTCCCGCAGGCTCCGGGCCCCGGTGCGGCACGTAACCTTCCGGCGCATGGGGGGCGACCGACGCGGCTGGCGTCGCCACGCGATCGACCTGAGCCCCCTGGAGCATCGCGACTACCGCCGGCTGTGGGCGGGCAACGCGATCGCGTTCGTCGGATTCCAGGTCACGGCGGTGGCCGTGCCGGTCGAGATCTACGACATCACCGGCTCGTCGTTCTGGGTCGGGATGATGGGCGCGGTCGGCCTCGTGCCGCTGATCGTGTTCGGTCTGTGGGGCGGGGCCGTCGCGGACGCGCTCGACCGACGGCGGGTGCTGCTCGTCGGCTCGGTGACGATGTGGCTGACGACGCTGGGCCTGCTCGCGCACTCGCTGCTCGACGGCGACAGCGTCACCGTCCTGCTCGCCCTGGTCGCGCTGCAGTCGGCGGCGTTCGCGGTGGTCGGGTCGACGCGCGGCGCGATCATCCCCCGCGTCGTGCCGCCCGAGCAGATCGCGGCCGCCAACACCCTCGGCTTCACGACCAGCAACGTGAGCATGATGGCCGGCCCGCTGCTGGCGGCGCTGATCATCACCCAGGTCTCGCTCTCGGCCGCGTACGCGCTCGACGCCGTGCTGTACCTGGCCGCGCTCTACGCCGCCGTGCGGCTGCCGAGCCTGCCGCCGTTGGGCGAGATCAGCGCGCCGGGGCTGCGGTCGGTGATCGACGGCCTCGCCTTCATCGCCACCCGGCCGGTGCTGCTGGTGTCGTTCGCCGTCGACATCGTCGCGATGGTCTTCGCCATGCCGCGCGCGTTGTTCCCCGCCCGCGCCGAGGAGCTCGGCGGCGACGCCGCGGTCGGTTGGTTGTTCGCGGCACTGGCGATCGGGGCGGTGGTCGCCGGCGCGACCTCGGGCTGGGTCGGGCGCGTGCAGCGGCAGGGCGTCGCGCTCGTCGTGGCGATCGTCGTGTGGGGCCTGGCGGTCGCGGGAGCGGGACTCGCGGGCAACCTCTGGCTGGCCGTTTTCCTGCTCGCCGTCGGCGGGGCCGCGGACCTCGTCTCGGCCGTGTACCGGCAGACGATGCTGCAGACCTACGCCCCCGACGAGATGCGCGGGCGGATGCAGGGCGTCTTCATCGTCGTCGTCGCCGGCGGCCCCCGCCTCGGCGACGTCCGGGCCGGCACCACGGCCGCCGCGGTCGGCGTCCAGGCCTCGTGGGTCGGCGGCGGGCTGCTCTGCGCGGCCGTCGTCCTGCTCGCGCTCGCCGTCCCGGTGTTCCGGCGCTACCGGGCACCCACCGCAACCGATCCGCGACCCTCCGACGATCCGACGTGACAGACCACCCGCTCGCTCGTTAACTCCCGGTACGGCCCTGCGTGGAAGGAACCGCCCCCATGACGCGTGTGTGGACTGCCGGCCTCGTGGTCGCCGCCCTGGTGCTAAGCCCGATGACCGGTGACGGCGGGGCTCAGGCGGCTAGCCCGGACACGGCCGCGGCCGCGGCCGCGCCGGGAATCCTCCCCGCGGCGGTGTCGCACTACGAGCCGTCGACGGAGAAGCTGCCGCTGGCCCCGGACACGGCCGAGACCGTCGCCCGGTGGCTCGGGACCCCCGCCGGGCAGGCGCAGGCGGTCCGGCCGGGGCAGACCACGGCCGGGAAGACCCCGCCGGTCGGCACCAAGCGGATGTGGCCGTCCGTCGACTTCGTCACCGGCCTGCAGTACATGAAGGAGTTCACCCTCCGCGGGGTCGGCGACGCCATCGAGGTCTGGATCGCGTCGGGCTCCGACGGGGTGTCGACGGGCATCGAGCCGCGACCGGGCGACTGCCGCGCGAAGCTGCCGGGCTACACGACGATCACCGACGAGCAGGTCCGGTACCTGATCCGCGAGTACGACCAGAACATCCTCCCGCGGGAGTCCGAGGCCTTCAGCGTCGCGCCGGACCGCGACGGGTCGCAAGCCCAGCAGGACCTGACGACGACGGGCATGGACTTCTCCGGCGACGGCAACAAGGTCGTGACGCTGATCGACAACATCCGGGACGCGTCGTTCTACAACTGGCCCAAGGACCGGTCCGGCGTCGCGGGGTTCTTCAACCCGGCCGCGAACGAGCTGACCGACCGCAACATCATGACGATCGATGCGGAGGACTGGGCCCACAGCCTCGGCCCGAACCCGCCGCACCAGCCGAGCGAGGACCCCTGCCGGAACCGCGACGGCAGCCCGTACTTCTACGAGTCCGTCTTCGCGCACGAGTACCAGCACCTGCTCATGTACTACATCGACGTCGACGAGGTCGACTGGGTCAACGAGGGCCTGTCGATGTACGCCGAGCACGTCACCGGCTACATGGACTCGCGCCTGAGCGTGAACGAGTTCGGTTACAACGCCTACGTCGCGTGCTTCCAGGGCTTCCGGACGCTGGTGACGAAGTACAACCCGGCCCCGGTCCCCTGCGGTGGGCCGGCGAACTCCCTGACGCGCTGGGGTGACCAGGGCACCGCGAAGGAACTGCTCGCCGACTACGGCAACGCCGAGGCGTTCCTGCTCTACCTCGCCGACCGCTTCGGTCCCGAGGTGCTCTCCGAGCTCCACCGCGAAAACGCCCGACGGGGCCTGAGCTCGCTGCGGAACGTCCTGAGCCGCCTGGAGAGCCAACCCAAGGTTCCCCAGCTCCTGCGCGACTACCAGCTGATGAACCTGCTCGACCGTCTGCTCGAGCAGAGGGGCATGCGCCTGTCGGGCGTGAACCGCAAGCTCGTCACGACTCCGAGCCTGCGGGCGGCGGTGAACCTGCTCAACCCGGCGGCGATGAGTGCCGTGGGCGCCGCGTCGAACGGGGCGGACTACGTGGCCCTGCGCGGCCTCGGCGTCGGCCCGCTCGACGGCGCGCAGCTGAAGTCGCTGAGCTTCGCCGGCGACCGGTCGCTGCCGCCGCTGCCGGTGCAGTGGACCGTCCAGAACTCCTACCCGCTGCCGGCGGTCTCGCTGCCGCCGGTGCCGAACGTCCCGTCCCTGCCGACGATCGCGGCCCCGCCGCTGCCGTCGACCCCGCTCGACAACCCGGTCTTGTTCTCCGGCAACACACCCGACACCGACGCGAGCATCGTCTTCCCGGCGAAGGTCCCCGCGGCCAACCCGCTGCTGACGTTCACCACCGTCTACAACCTCGAGCAGGACTACGACTTCGCATACGTCCTGATCTCCACCGACGGCGGGAAGACGTACTCGACGCTGGAGAACGCGTTCACCACCAAGAGCGAGTTCGGCTACGGGTTCACCGGCAGCGTCCCGGTCCCGACGCCCCAGGTGTTCGACCTGTCGGAGTACGCCGGGAAGGACGTTCTGCTCGGGTTCCGCTTCAAGTCGGATCCGCTGATCAACATGGGCGGCTGGGCCGTCGACGACATCGCCGTCGGCGGGCAGCTGATCAGCGACGGGTCCAGCACCGACCTGTTCCGGACGATGACCCAGATCTCCCCGATCCCGGTGAAGGACTGGTCGCTCCAGATCGTCGGCATCGACGAGGTCGGTCGCCGGATTCAGGTCTTCCGCTTCGCGGGCAAGCACTCGGTGACCCTGACGCCGGCTCAGCTCAAGGCCCTGCGCCGGTACCCCCTCCTCGTCGCCGTCGTTGGCTGGGACGACCCCACCGAGAAGGCCACCTTGGAGGCTCCGTACACCCTCCGCGTCAACGGCATCGGCCAGGCCGGCGGCCGCTGATCCCTGACCCGCCGCCCGCGCGCCGACCTGCACCCGGTGCGCAGTTGAGCACCGCCAAACCGCCCGGCACCGGGGCCGATCTGCGCACTGGGTGGAGTTGGGCCCGCGGACGCCCGGCGGATGGCGCTTCGAGGCACCGATCTGACAGATTGCCAGTGTGCCGAGAGCCGAGGGAGGGGAACCTCCGGTCTCGGCCGCCGGCCTGGTTCGCCGCATCGCAGCCCGACTGATCGACACCGCTCTGTGCGCCGGGGCAATCGGACTCGCGGTGCTCGCCGGCGCGGACACCACCGAGTGGACAGTTGTTGGGATCTTGTTGGGAGCGGTGTTCGCCTATGAGGTGGTGGCCGTCGCGCGCTGGGGGACGACTGTCGGAAAGCTGTTGCTCGGACTTCGCGTGCTCCGATTCCACGGCGGGTCCAACCCCGTTCAGGGCGCGCCACGGGGCGGGTCGGTGCTTACTGGCTGATCGGCGCGATCCCCTGCGGGATCGGACCGCTGATTCTGTTGGTGACCACGGCGACGGATCAGTCGGGTTGGCGGCGGGGTTGGCACGACCGGGCGGCCGGCACTGTCGTTGTCGAGCTCGCGCGGCAACGCCCAGAGATCGATGGGTGAGAGGCACTATGACCGTTCCCCCGTGGGAGCAGCAGGGCATGAGCCTCGCCCAGGCGTGGGAGGTCTTCGAGTTCCCGCCCGGCGTAGAGCCCGGTGGCCTGCGCCGCCGTTGGCTGGCCCGACTCGTGGATCTGCTGCTCCTGGCACCGTTCGTCCTTCTCGTCCTGCTCGGCACCGACAGCGACTCCACCGCACAACGAGTCGCCGGGGTGTGCCTGTTGGCGGTCTGGGGCGCCTACGAGATCGGCTCCCTGACGCGGTCCGGCGCCACTTTGGGCAAGCGGCTGCTGCGAATCCGCGTCGCCCGAATGGACACCCTCGCGAACCCTGGGCTCAGCTCCGCCGGGTTGCGATGGCTGTTCCTGGTCTTCTCGCTCGGCGGCTTGCCGCGCCTGCTGCTCACTGCGTTATCGCCACACAGCGACGGCGACGGACGGCAGCGCAGCTGGGCCGACCAGCTGACCGGGACGATCGTCATCAGAGCGCGGTGAGGCGTCGCGCGAGCGAACCCCGCGTCAGGTCAGCAGCAGGTGGACCTGGAGCTCGCCGATGAGGAAGCCGAGGACGCCGCCGACGGCGATGAGCTTCCACTCGTCCTGTTTGAACGCGGGGCGGAGGAGGTTCTCGTACTCCTCGTCGGTCATCGCGGACATCTTGGTGATGATCGTGCCCTGGACGTCGAGGGCCTCCATCGCGTAGGCGCCGACGTCGTCGATGCTGCCCCGCATGCGGGTGACGGCGGCGGCGACGATCTCGGAGCGGAGCTCCTGGTACTTGCGGCCGCCGACGGCGAGGACGACGAGCGGCTTGGCCGGGCCGACCTGGGCGTTGACGGCGGTGTCGACCTCGCGGGCGACGAGCGCGAAGAGGCGGTCGGCCTGCGGGCCGGTGAGCATGGCGTCGATCAGGTTCGTCGGGGTGAGGATCTCCTCACCGAGGACCTTCGCGTAGTCCTCGATGACCTGGGCACGACGACGGTGGAACAGGCCCTGCCAGCGGAAGATCGCGAAGCGGCGGGGCTGGACCGGGCGGAAGATCAGCTGCAGCGCGGCCCAGTCGGAGAGGAAGCCGACGAGGCCGCCGAAGATCGGCACGACCCACTCGTTGTGCGTGGCCGCCCAGACGCCGGCTTGGACGCAACCGAGGACGAACCCGAACGGCGCGCCCACGCGGATGATGAAGTTGAACTCGTTCTTGCCGATCCGCCGGATCAGCGAGACGAGCAGGGCCTTGTCGCGGACCAGCGCGTCGACCGCGACGGCCCGCAGGTCGATGACCGACTCGGGGTCGCGCTTGAGGTCGTCGACGAGGCGTTCGACCATCTTCGGCGCCTGCCGTTGGACGGCCCAGATGACCGCCTTGCGGCCGACCTCGGGCATCGCCTCCCAAACCAGCGGCTGATGGCGCGCCATGATCTCGCGCGTCATCTCGTCGATGGTGGCGCGCATCGGTTCCTGCAACCGAGCGGCCATCTCGCGGCCATCGATGCGGTCGAAGAGCTCCCGTGTCGTCAGCAGTCGGGAGAGCATCAGGTCGGTGGCGATCGCCGCCATGCGCGGCGCGAAGCGCGGGATGACGCCCTGCCACCCGAGGTACGGCGGGATGCCCTTGAACTCAAGCGGCCGCATCATCATCTCGACGGCGACCAGCTTGGTGACGTACCCGATGATGGCGGCGATCAGCGGCATCGAGACGTAGATGGCCCACGTCGGCAGCTCGATGTGCACGCACCCTCCTGATTCGCTGCCCGAAGGGTACGGGTCGGCCCTACTCGCAGGTAGCGCAATCCGCCGCCCGGCCGTCAGGGGCCGTTGTGAGACCTCGCAGGCCCGGATGCTTAGCTGGGATCGTGGCCGCGCCCGACTCGACGTCCGACCAGGACCACCCGCTGCCGCCGGGTCAGAAGGCGCGACCGGACCTGCCGGTCCGCCACTACGGCCCCGTCCCTCGTCGCAAACCTGACCCGTGGCCGATCGCGGTCGGTGGTCAGCTCGCCGACCGCGCCGTGACGACTTCCGTCGCGGAACTGCTCGATGCCCCGGCCACCGGCGTCACCGCCGACCTGCACTGCGCCAGCGGCTGGAGCTGCCTCGACCTGGAGTGGGAGGGCGTGCCGGCCGCGACGCTGCTCGAGGTGGCCCCGCCGCCGCCCGGCGTCACCGACGTCCTCGTCTACGGCGAGTACGGCTACTCGGCGAACGTCACCGTCGAGGACCTGCGATCCCCGCAGGCACTGATTGCCACGACGCTCAACGGCGTCCCGCTCTCGGCGGAGCACGGCGCGCCGGTCCGGCTCGTGCTGCCCCACCTGTACTGCTGGAAGGGTCCGAAGTGGTTCCGCGGCTGGGACTACGTCACGCCGGACACCCTCGGCTTCTGGGAGGCCCGGGGTTACCACCGCGTCGGCAACTGCTGGCTGGAGCAGCGCCACACGCTTCCCGGGCCTCCCAAGGAAGACCTGATCTGAGCGGGTCCTGCCGAGCGGCTCAGCTGACCGTCTGACCGACCGGCTGCTCGGCGCCCAGCGGCGTCAGCACGACCTTCTGCGCGACCCCGTTCGGCGGAGCGATGCGCCCGGCGTGCGGGGCGTAGCCCGGGGCGGACGCAATCACCGCGTACGCCTCGGCGCCGGCGGCCGAGGGCAGGTACGACCCGGTCTCGTCCGCCGTGCCGACCTCGAGCTCACGACCCGACCGACTCAGCAGCGTCACCGACGCCCCCGGAACCGGAGCCCCGTCGACGCCGCGGACCACCAGGCCCGGGCCCACCGGTCGCACGGTGAGCGTCGACGCCTCGGTCGCGGCGGCGGTCGCCTTGCTCATCGTCTCCGGGGAAACGGGAGCCGGCGCGGCCGGCGCGGCCGGCGCCGGCGCCGAGCCCGGCCCGCCGCGGAGCGGGACGTGCTTGATCGCGAGCGCCGCCGGGATCGCGAGGGCCGCGAGGATCGCGGACACCACGAAGACCGGCGAGAGGCCGTCGACGATGCCGTGCTGGATCGCGTCGACGACCTGCTCGGGCATGGTCCGGACGACCTCGGGCGAGAGCTCGGTGCCGTCGCCGACCGGGTTGTTTGGCCCGAGGCGGTCGGTGATGGTGCCGGTGAGCTGGTGCGCGTAGATCGCGCCCAGCGCGCTGACACCCAGCGAGCCGCCCATGCTGCGGACGAAGGTCGCGGTCGCGGTGGCCGCGCCGATGTCCTTCATCTCGACGCTGTTCTGCGCGATCAGCATCGTCGACTGGAACAGCAGGCCCATGCCGGAGCCCATGATGAACATGTAGATGCCGGTCTCGACCTCGCCGGTCCCGGTGCCCATGGTCGCCATCAGCGCGAGGCCGACGGCCATCGCCACGGTGCCGAGAATCGGGTAGATCCGGTACGACCCGGTCTTGGTGATCAGCTGGCCCGAGGTGACGCTGGTGAACAGCGAGCCCACCATCATCGGCATCAGCAGCAGACCGGAGTTGGTGGCGGACTGCCCCTGCACGTACTGCTGGAACTGCGGCAGGAAGGTCATGCCGCCGAACATCACGAACCCGACCGCGAAGCTGAGCACCGCGACGTAGGTGAAGTTCGAGTTGCGGAAGACCCCGAGCGGCAGGACCGGCTCGGCCGCCCTGCGCTCGACGCCGAGGAAGGCGACGAACCCGATCACGCTGACCGCGACCAGCCCGAGGATCGTCGGGGAGCCCCAGCCGTACTCGGTGCCGCCCCAGCTGGTGACGAGGATGATCGCGGTGACCCAGGTGACCATCAGGCCGGTGCCCCACCAGTCGATGGAGACCTTCTTCTTCGGCGGCTTCGGCAGGTGCATGGTCGCCATGACCACGAACAGCGCGAGGCCACCGACAGGCACGTTCACGTAGAACGCCCAGCGCCACGAGGCGTGGTCGGTGATCCAGCCGCCGATGAGCGGACCGGCGATCATCGACACCGGCATGATCGCCATGAAGTAGCCGGCGTACTTGCCCCGCTCGCGGGGCGGCACGATCACGGCCATCACCGCCATGACGCCCACGATCAGACCGCCCGCGCCCAGACCCTGGAAGGCGCGGAACAGGATCAGTTCGGTCATGCTCTGAGCCATGCCGCACAGCGCGGAGCCGACCAGGAACATCACGATCGAGCCGACGAAGATCAGCTTCCGGTCGAAGAGATCCATCAGCTTGCCCCACACGGGGGTCGCGACGGCGACGCCGAGGATGTAGGCCGTGGTCACCCAGGCCAGGTGCTCGAGCCCCCCGAGCTCACCGACGATCGTCGGCAACGCCGGCGCGACGATCATGTTGTCGAGCATCGCGAGCATCATCGCGATCATCAGACCCGACATCACGAGAAGAATTTCGCGATGTGATCGCTGCTCGTACCCGAATTCGTCGACCGGGCGCGAGGCAGGCGGGGCGGCCGGCGCTGCCGGTGCCTCCTGGGACATGCGTGGACTCCTGCCGTTCGGCTGTGCGTTCCCCTCCGGCCACCTAAGCTAACTGACCGGTCGGTAAGCTCGCAACGCATTTGCCGGCGCGCACATTCCGTTCGAGGCAGAACTGGCCGAACGGATGAGGTCTACACCCCCTAGATTTACTCGCAGCCCGCGCGGATGCGACTGGATTTTCGCGACGAACGTTTTCCCAGGAGGCCCGATGAGTGCCGAGCCGGCGCCGCAGGCGCCGACCCCGGGTACCCGTGCCCGCGCGCTCTCGACGGCGCTCGACCTGTTCAGCCGCGACGGCTACGACGGGGTCTCCATGCGCCAGGTCGCCGAGGAGCTCGGCGTCACCAAGGCCGCGCTGTACCACCACTTCACGAGCAAGGAAGAGATCGCCCGCGAGCTCGTCGGGAGCTACCTCGACGCCGTCGAGGAGATCGTGACCTGGGCCGAGCAGACCCGCCCCGACCTCGACGAGCTGCTCGCCCGGTGGGCGGACCTGGTCCGCGCCCAGGGCCTGCAGATCGGCAAGTTCATCAACGCCAACCAGCGCCTGATGCGCGAGCTCGGCCTGGTCTCCGGGGAAGGTCCGCGGCGGGCCGTCGACCGGATCGCGGCGACCGTCGTCGGCCCCGAGGCTCGCCCCGAGCTGCGGCTGCAGGTGCGGATGGCGCTGCTCGCGATGCACATGGCCGCGATCGCGTCCGAGGGTCTGCCGCTCGAGCCGGACGTGGTCTTCCGCATCGCGCGGGACGTCGCCGCCTCGATCGTGCGCAACGCGCAGTCCTGACGCGTCGGTTCAATTCCCGCCATTCACCCGCCAACACCGTCAAGTCGCGGCGCCCACGGACCGACAAACAGGTCACGACGCTGCCGACCGGAGGACGGGACATTGTGCGTGCGCGCTGGTGGCCCGGGTCGGGCTCGGTGTCGAACGGCGGCCCGGCCGAGGTGATCGGCGTCCTCGGCCGTGCCGCCGGTCTGGTCACGATCGGCGCGGACATCTCCCCCGTCGAGGTCGTCGACGAACTCGTCTCGCACGCGCTGACCGACCGCGCGTCGGACATCCACATCGAGCCGCAGGAGTACCGCGTCCGCGTCCGGTACCGGGTTGACGGGGTGCTGCACGAGGTCCTGCAGATGCCGCTCGAGCTCGCCGCCGGCGTGGTCAGCCGCATCAAGGTCCTCGCCGGCATGGACATCGTCGAGAAGCGCCGTCCCCAGGACGGCCAGTTCATCTTCCGGACCGCTGATGCGCGCGGCGAACGCGCGGTGGATGTCCGGGTGTCGACCACCCTCGGGGTCAACGGCGAGAAGGTCGTGCTGCGGCTGCTCGAGTCCGAGCGCCGTCGCGTCCGCTACGCCGAGCTCGGCATGCACCCCGAGACCGCCCGCGCCTGGGCCGCCGCGGCCGCGAACACCTCCGGCATGCTGCTGTGCTCCGGCCCGACCGGCAGCGGCAAGACCACGACGCTCTACGCGACCCTCGGCGAGCTCGACTCCGTCGGCGCGAACCTCTGCTCGATCGAGGACCCCGTCGAGTACGTCGTCGACACCATCACGCAGATCCAGATCAACCCTGCGATCGGAACCACGTTCGCGACCGGCCTGCGCTCGCTGCTGCGCCAGGACCCGGACGTCATCCTCGTCGGCGAGATCCGCGACCCGGAGACCGCGAAGATCGCCGTGCAGGCCGCGCTCACCGGGCACCTCGTCCTCTCGACCGTCCACGCCCGCGACTCGGTCTCCGCGCTGTACCGGTTCCTGGAGATGGGCGTCGAGCCGTACCTCGTGACGTCCTCGGTCCTGACCGTGATGGCGCAGCGACTGCTGCGGCGGACCTGCCCGACGTGCGCCCGCCCCGCCGAGCCCACCCCCGAGCAACGCGCGATCTACCTCCGGCACGGCGGTACCCCGAAGGCCGAGTTCCTCGTCGGCACCGGCTGTTCCGCCTGCGGCGGCACCGGCTACCACGACCGCGTCGGCGTCTACGAGATGCTCCGCATGACCCCCTCGATCCGCGCCCTCGTCGCCGACGGCGCCAACGCCGACGTCGTCCGCTTCGAAGCCATCGCCGAGGGCATGCCCACCCTGATCACCGAAGCCGTCCGCCTCGTCTCCGAGGACCTCACCACCCTCGACGAGGTCCTCCGCGTCATCGCCGCGGAGTGATCATCCCCTGACCCCGTTACGTCCGTGAAAACGGTCGCCCCGACGACCACTTTCCCGGACGCAAGCCAGGTTCAGCGGATCCGGGCCGGCGGGGGCGCGACGTAGGCGTGGCCGAGCTCGGTCGCCAGCCGGGCCAGCAGGGCGTCGCGGGCGGGTTCGAGTTCCGCGACCGCGCGGCGCCACGACCCGAGGTGGGCCTCATCCCGGGCGGCGCGGACGGCGGCGACCTCCTCCTCGGTCTTCGCGGCGTCGACGTAGGTGACGGTGAACCCCGACGGTTGCGCTTGCAACGTCTCGGAACGACGTTGAGCCTCCGCGTCGGCCGCAGTGGCCCAGTCCTCGAAGCGGTCACGCCAGGCTTGGAGGTCGGCGAGCAGCTCGTCCGACAGGCCGAGGGTCGCGGGGTCGACGGGGCGCCGGTCGATCGTCACCTCGACGGTCCGCACCCCGACCCAGAGCCCGACGACCGAGCGCCCGGACGGTTCCGCCCGCGGCCCGGGTGGCTCCGTGTCCATCCCCCGAAGCTGACCCCAGCCGAAACGCGTCTCACAGATCCAGTCGTTGAGGTCGGACACCAACCGTTCCACGATGTCGTCGACGTCGTGGAGGTAGAACCCGAGTGTTCCGAGCCAGGCGGTGTGTTCCTCGCCCTCGATCGCCCGGATCACCAGGTAGAGCGAGTCCGGCTCGTCCCCCGGCCGGGCGGCGTTCGGGTTGTTCGGCCACCGCTTCCAGGCCCAGCGGGTCTCGTCGGTGTCGGGCCAGTCGTCGGCGACGACGAGGTCGGCGGAGACCAGCTCCCCCGGCCGCAGCATCGCGCTCAGCACCGGATCCACGACCCGGCGCCGAACCTCGTCGAGGTCGTTCAGATCGAGGTCCGCGCGCACGCCCCCATCCAACCGCGTTGCGTCCGACGATGTGGTTGCTATTGCAGCCACATCGTCGGACGCACGATCCCCCGCGCCGCCGTCTGACCCGAAGAAGGCGGACAGGTCAGGCGGCGGCAGCTCAGGCGGCGGGTTTCAGCACGTAGCCGGCGCCGCGGAGGGTGTGGATCATCGGCTCGCGGCCGGCATCGATCTTCTTGCGCAGGTAGCAGATGTAGATCTCGACGACGTTCGCCTGGCCGCCGAAGTCGTACTTCCAGACGCGGTCGAGGATCTGGGCCTTCGAGAGCACCCGCTTCGGGTTGCGCATCAGGTAGCGGAGCAGCTCGAACTCGGTCGCGGTCAGCTTGATCTCCTCGCCCCCGCGGCGGACCTCGTGGCTGTCCTCGTCCATGACGAGGTCGCCGACGACGAGGCGGTTCGCGTTGGCGTTGCCGGCCGCGAGCGAGCGGCGGACGAGGCTGCGCAGGCGCGCCACGACCTCCTCGAGGCTGAACGGCTTGGTGACGTAGTCGTCGCCCCCGGCGGTCAGGCCGGCGACGCGGTCGGCGACGGCGTCCTTCGCGGTCAGGAACAGCACCGGGGTGTCGGCCTCGGCGCGCAGCTTGTGCAGAACGGTCAGACCGTCCATGTCGGGCAGCATGATGTCGAGCACGACCGCGTCGGGCCGGAACTCGCGGGCGACGCGGAGGGCGTCCGAGCCGTTGGCGGCGGTCCGGATCTCCCAGCCCTCGTAGCGCAGTGCCATCTGCAACAACTCGGACAGGCTCTGCTCGTCGTCGACGACCAGGACGCGCACCGGGCTGCCGTCGGGGTGGCGCACGATCGGGCGCTCGGCGGGCTCGACGGGGCTGGACGGGTTCGGGATCAACGTCGTCATGCCGATTACTGTCGGTCGGGGGTCTGTCGCAGCTCTGTGCCGACCTTGTGGGTGCGCTGTGACCCCATCAACCGTTGGTGCCGCGGGCCCCCGGCCTGGCAAAAACCGCAGGTCGGAGAGATCCTCGTAGGGAGAACACGCTGTCCCCGGCACGTCTGTGTGACCGCAAAGGAGCTCGACTGATGTCTGCCCCCGCCCCGTCCTACGCCTCCGGCACGTCCGACGTCCCGCTGCTCGGCGAGACGATCGGCGCGGTTCTGACCCGCCGGGCCCGGGACAACGGCGACCTCGAGGCCCTGGTCGACGTCCAGGCCGGCAAGCGCTGGACGTTCGCCGAGCTCGACGCGGACGTCTCCCGCCTGGCCGCCGGGCTGCTCGCCAAGGGCATTCAGGCCGGCGACCGGGTGGCGCTGTGGGCGCCGAACCTCGGCGAGTGGGTCATCACCCAGTACGCGGCCGCGCGCGTCGGCGCGATCCTGGTCGTCGTCAACCCGGCGTACCGGACCCACGAGCTCAAGTACGTGCTCAACCAGTCGGGCAGCCGGATGCTGATCACGGTCCCGTCCTTCAAGACCAGCGACTACCGCGCGATGGTCGGCGAGGTCGCGCCCGAGTGCCCCGAGCTTGCGGACATCGTCTTCATCGGCGACCCGGAGTGGACCCAGCTCTCGACCGGCACCGAGCCCGGCCCCGAGGTGATGGAGCGTCAGGACTCACTGAGCTTCGACGACCCGATCAACATCCAGTACACCTCGGGCACGACGGGCTTCCCCAAGGGCGCGACGCTGACCCACCACAACATCCTGAACAACGGCTACTTCGTCGGTGCCGTCTGCAGATACACGTCCGATGACCGGGTCTGCGTGCCGGTGCCCTTCTACCACTGCTTCGGCATGGTCATGGGCAACCTCGCGGGCCTCTCCCACGGCGCGACGGTCGTCATCCCCGCCCCCGCGTTCGACCCGGCCGCGACGCTGAAGGCCGTGGCGCAGGAGCGCTGCACCTCGCTCTACGGGGTCCCGACGATGTTCATCGCGATGCTCGCCGACCCGTCGATCGGCGACCTCGACCTCACCAGCCTGCGGACCGGCATCATGGCCGGCTCCCCCTGCCCGGTCGAGGTCATGAAGCGCGTCGTGTCGGAGATGGGCATGTCCGAGGTGACGATCGCCTACGGGATGACCGAGACCTCGCCGGTCTCGTGCCACACCCGTACCGACGACGACCTCGAGCGTCGCGTCTCCACGATCGGCCGCGTGCACCCGCACCTGGAGATCGCGATCGTCGACCCCGAGACCAACAAGATCGTCCCCCGCGGCACTCGCGGCGAGTTCCGCACCCGCGGCTACTCGGTGATGCGCGGCTACTGGAACGACCCCGAGAAGACCGCCGAGGCCATCGACGAGGCCGGCTGGATGCGCACCGGCGACCTCGCCGAGATGGACGCTGACGGCTACGTCAAGATCGTCGGCCGCATCAAGGACACCGTCATCCGCGGCGGGGAGAACATCGCCCCCCGCGAGATCGAGGAGTTCCTCTACACACACCCGGACATCGTCGACGTCCAGGTCGTCGGCGTCCCCGACGAGAGGTTCGGCGAGGAGCTCTGCGCCTGCGTCAAGGTCGCCGAGGGCAAGACCCTCGACGCCGCGGCGGTCCGCGAGTTCTGCACCGGCAAGATCTCCCACCACAAGATCCCGAAGTACGTCGTGATCGTCGACGACTACCCGATGACCGTCACCGGCAAGATCCAGAAGAACATCCTCCGCGAGCGCATGGCCCAGCAGCTCGACCTCGCCCCTGGCGAGGACGGCTCGAAGCCGGTCTGACAGCCCGTCTGACCTGTGTCAAGAAAGGGTGACACCCCTTACTGCGGAGTAAGGGGTGTCACCCTTTTCTGACGGGGTCAGGCGAAGGCGGGGCGGACCTCGGCGGCGATCAGTTCGACGTGGTCGAGGTCGGCGAGGTCCAGGGTCTGGAGGTAGACCCGGACGATGCCGGTCGCCTCGAGGAGACGGCCGATCTTGTCGACGACCTCCGCGGGGGTGCCGGCGAGGCCGTTCTCCTTGAGCTCGTCGACCTCGCGGCCGATCGCGGCAGCGCGGCGGGCGACCTCGGCGTCGTCGCGGCCGACGCAGACGACCTGGGCGAGCGAGCGGCGCATCGTCGCCGGGTCGCGGCCGATCGCGCGGCAGGCGTCGTCGACGCGGGCGAACTGCGTCGTCGCGGTCTCCAGCGGCTGGAACGCGACGTTGAACTCGGCGGCGAACTGCGCGGCCAGGGCCGGGGTCCGCTTGGCGCCGACACCGCCGATGACGACCGGCGGGCCGGGCCGCTGGGTCGGCTTCGGCAGGCCGGGCGAGTCGAGCACCTCGTAGTGCTTGCCCGAGAACGTGAAGCCGCCTTCGGTCGCCCACAGGCCGGTGATGACCTCGAGCTGCTCGGCGAAGCGGTCGAACCGCTCACCGGTGTCCGGGAAGCGGAGCCCGTAGGCCTGGTGTTCGCGCTCGTACCACCCGGCCCCGAGGCCGAACTCGACGCGGCCGCCGGACATTCCGTCGACCTGCGCGACCGCGATCGCGAGCGGGCCGGGCTCACGGAACGTCGCGGCGGTGACGAGCGTCCCGAGCCGGACGCGGGAGGTCTCACGCGCCAGGCCGGCCAGCGTGATCCAGGCGTCGGTCGGGCCGGGCAGGCCCTCCCCGTCCCCCATCACGAGGTAGTGGTCGGACCGGAAGAAGGCGGCGTAGCCCGCGTCCTCGGCGGTCCGGGCGACGGCGAGCAGATCGTCGTAGGAAGCGCCCTGCTGCGGTTCGGTGAACACGGCGAATTCGAGAGCAGTCACGCAACGACCTTAGGCCGATCGGGCGAATCGGGACGGACCGGGAACTCGAGGCACCGGGCCGTCGACCTGTTGCAGTAGCGCCTGACACCGATCGCACCAACGACGCCGCGGCGAGTGGACGGGCATCCCGCACCAGGAGGACGCCGATGGCGCTCGACGTCGCGCCCGTCCGGACCGAGACCGGCGGACCCACGCCCCCGCCACCCGTCCTGCCCGGCCCCGGCCCACGCCGGCGCCGCCCGGAGACGACGCGCCTGCTGGTGCGTCTGCACTTCCTCTCCGGCTTCCTCGCTGCACCGATCATCCTGTCGCTCGCGGTCACGGGGATCCTGTTCGCCTGGAACCCGCAGATCGAGTCGGCGCTGCACGACAAGACTCTTAGCGCGTCGTCGGTCGACTGGGCCGAACCCAAACCGCTCTCGGAACAGGTCGAGGCGGCACGTGCCGAACACCCGGGCTGGACGGTCACGGCGGTGACCCCGGCCGCACCGGACGCGTTCGAGGGCCGGGAGACGACCGCCGTCGCGCTGGCGCCGCCCGGCGGCACCGCGAGCGGATTCGGGCACGCGCCCGGCGCCGTGAGTGTCTACGTGGATCCCGTGACCGGCGAGGTCACCGGCGAGATCGTCGAGGACGAACGACCCGGCGAGTGGCTGCGCAACATGCACTCGAGCTGGCGGCTCGGCGACAACATCGCACCGCTGTCCGAGCTCGCCGCGAGCTGGCTGCTGGTCTCGATCCTCACCGGCATCTACCTGAAGTGGCCGACGATCCGCCGCTCGTTCGTCCGCGCCTTCTCCTTTCGCGGCGCCCGGACGCCCTACGCGCGGGCGAACGCGCTGCACACCACACTCGGGCTCTGGCTCACCGTCGCGCTGCTCTCGCTCGTCGGCACCGGCCTGACGTGGACGAACTTCGCCGGCTCCCGCGTCGACGACCTGCGTGCGACGTTCAGCAACTCCGGGCCGTCGCTCGACGCGAGCCTGCCCGGCGGTGCGCCGCTGTCCGCCCCGATCGGCGGGGCGCACAATGAGCACGCCGAGCACAACGGCGGATCTGACGTCCCGTCGGACGCCTCCGGCTTCGACGCCGCGGCCGTCCTGCCGCAGATCGACACCGTCGCCCGCTCGGCCGAGTCGGCGGGACTCGACGGCCTCGTGAAGTACACACCGCCCACCGCTGAGGGCAAGGGCTGGAAGGCCGAGCTCCGGGACACCAAGTGGCCGCTGGAACCGACGACGATCGCCGTCGACGGCAACACCGGCACGGTGCTCGACCGCGTCGACTGGGACGAAAAGCCCTGGATGGACCGCGCGACCTCGGCGGGCATCTACTTCCACCAGGCGACGCTCTTCGGAATCTGGACGCAGCTGTTCCTCACCGCACTGTCGATCGGCGTGATCGTGCTGATCGTCGCGGGCTACCGGATGTGGTGGATCCGCCGTCCGCGCGGCACCCTCGGCGTCCCGCCGCGGGTGTCGGGGCCGCTCTGGAAGACCGTGCCGGTGCCGATGATGGTCGTCTTCGGCCTGCTCGCCTACGCGCTGCCGACGCTGGCGGTGTCGTTCCTGCTCTACCTCGTGATCGAACGCATCTGGCGCTCGGTGCGCCGGGGAAGGGCGGCCACCCATGCATGACCACCACGGCGCCGGCGGCATGAACCTCATGCCGCTGTGGGTGCAGGTGCTCGGGACGCTGGTCCTCACCGTCATCACCGCGACGCACGTCGTCCACGTGCTGACGCTCGGCCCGGACCGGCCGCAGATCCGCGGGTGGCACTTCACCCACCTCGCGATGAACCTCGGCATGGTCTGGATGTTCGCCCCGTGGGCGTCGATGCCCGGCCAGGCGCGTGCGTGGCAGTACATCTTCGGCGCGCTGTCGATCGCGGTCGCGGCGTGGATGCTCGCGCAGTTCCAGCGCGGGGTGCCGGTGAACCTGCTCTGGGTCCCAGCGCTGATCGGCATGGTCGCGATGACGTACATGTGGCTGCAGCACCGCGGGCACGGCGTCGCCGTCGTGACCTACGCGCTGATCGCCTACTACCTGCTCGAGGCCGCGGCCTGGGCGCAGGGCTGGTTCACCGAGCGGTGCGGACGCCGCTCCTCGGCGCTGCCGTACGCGGTCGGTCCGCGCACCGGGACCGCCGCCGAGCTCGCCGGCGCCTGCGGACCCGACGTCCGCATCTCGCAGACCGCGTCGGCGCTGGTG